>DASZJO010000177.1:0-50599 GCA_035948015.1 Puia sp. | reverse complement strand
CTGACCACAGATAGCGGGCCCAGGTCCCGATCGCGGTGATTTGGATCGGCTGCTGGCCTTTGGAGCAGACTTCCGCTGTCGGTTGGAGAAAGTCGCCGGGATTGTTTTGTACGCTAAGGATGCGGGCGGTGTCGGAACCGGGACAACCGTTCGAGTCGGTGACCTTCACCCAGTAAGTGCCCGCCTGACCCGCGAAAAAGAAGGAATTGGTTGAGCCATCCTGCCAGAGATAACTGCTGAAGCCGATGCCGGCTTTGAACTCATACAGGCTGTCGCGGCAAATAGAGGTATTGGGTCCGATATTGACTACCGGTCTAGGATATACGACAATGACAATCGTGTCCGTAGAGATACACGGGCTGTTTGGATTGAGGGCATTGACCCAATAGGTGCCACCGGTGGTATCTGCGATCTGCTGCGTACTGTCACCAGTACTCCAGGCATAAGACTGGAAGCCGCTGCCGGCATTCAGCATCAGGCTGATGCCCGCACAGAAACTGGTATCGTTGCCGAGGTTTACGGGCGTGGTATGGAAGATCCGGATCGGCAAACTATCCTGTACGATCCCGCATGTGCTATTGAGCTGGCCATATAACGTCACGGCGCCCGTTTTTTTGTATTGGAGCTGGACGGTCGAATCCGTCTGGCTAACGATCGTCGCATAGGCGGTGTCGATCGACCATTGAACCGGTGTAATGCAGCCGGAGTCCCGGATGGAGCCATAGGGCGCCGGAACCTGGATGTTGCAAAGGGAGTCCGGGCCTATAAGCTGGAGATCGAGGCATAAATTGACTTTCTGACAAAGCGTGGAATCAAATACCGTCGCGGTCGTGACTGCCGGGGTGATTGCCAGACCGGGATTGAAGGCGATCGGATATATTGTCGGCCAGGTAAATGCCTGGTTGGTGACCACAGGATTCCGGTTGTATGCAGCTGCCGCAACATTGGTGCAACCAGTGGTTTGTCCGGTCGAATCAGTCTTGATCAGAAGGGCAGCCCAGGCCGGGCCATTCCAGTTGGTGCTGGACAGTCCGGCAAAACCGCCGTCTGCGGTCGGGGTGATACATGCCGGTATCTGTTCATTCGGTTGCGGATAAGTCCATGACCAATCAATGCTTCCGTCGTTCCGGACCTTTGTGAAATAGACATCCGAGTTGGCATCCATCGGGTAGGTCATATTTGTAACGACATAACCGCCGTCTGCCGTTGGAGACATGGCGCCGTTCATGGTCTGATTGGGGGCGGTAGTATGTAATTCCTGGTCCCAGATCAGGTTGCCGGAAAAGTCTGTCTTGAGTACATTCTGCCAGGGATTCAGCACGCCAAAACCATCTGAGTTGACACCGGAGATGAGGTATCCATCGGGCAGGACCCAAATCGGACCTACCCGGTTGGTGCGGCCATCGAAACTCCAGCTCTGCAACCACGCGATATTTCCCGCGGTTTCTTCGAGTTTCATCAGGACGGCATCGTAGCCGCCACCGCTTTCGTAGAATGCCGTTACCACGAGGGAATCCCTGTCTTCCGCAAGTCCAGAGCTTTCGTCGCTAAGGCCGGCGCCGGTATCGAACCCTTGTGTCCATAACAGGTTGCCGTTCGCGTCCACCCGGACCACCATAGCGTCTACCAAACCGGGCGTATACTTATGGTCGCCGGCAAAAGCATACCCGCCATCGGCCGTCTGGATGAGGTTGAACAACCTATCCCCATTGGGATTGCCATCTCCGTACTTTTTTGACCACTGCAAATTGCCGGACGCGTCTATCTTGACGAGCCATGCATCTCCGGCGGGATCGCCATAGGAGGTGGTATAGCCTCCCAGGATATAGCCGCCGTCGGAGGTCTGTTTTCCGATGGTGAATTCGTCGTCGGTGGGACCGCCATAGACTTTGGTCCATTGGATGACGCCGAGATTATCCGTTTTTATGATCAACCCATCGTAGCCGCCGGCGCCGGAATTATTCGTGTAACCGATTTGAAGGTAGCCGCCATCACTGGTGGTGATCAGATAGCTCGCAAAAATGTTGTTTCCATTTAAATACATTCTTTCTGCCGTGGTGACGCCGCAGGTATCGGTGGCGCCGAGAAGTGCGGGCCTATGCCGGGCGCCCCGGATGAGCGCATTCTGAGGACGCTGGAGATGCTGGGCAAAAACCAAAGTCTGGAAGAGAATTAGCGGGATAAGCAGCAGGATTTTCCGGGGCATAGATAAAACGGTTAACGATTCGCGTTTCGGCGGGTCAAAATACTAAATAATCGGGGGATATGCAAACGCGGGCATCCAAGACGCGGGCATCCAAGCCGGGCCTACTCAGCGCCGCCAGCCGTCACTTTCACCCAATCCACAAACATTTTCGCCTTGTGCTGTTTGATCAGCTCGACCGTGCCCGCCGGGAGACCGTAATACGGACTAGTCACTCCATTCACCTTTCCCGGGTATGCCCCGCCTAACGCAAAGTTCAGGATGAGAAATTCTTTCTTGTCAAAGGCCCAGGGTCCATAATGGGTCGCCATGGCCCGCGTTACGCGGTACATCGGCACGCCGTCGTAGCTGAAATTCAGGCTATCGGGGGTCCAGTCGACCGTATAGATATGCCATTGGGTGATGTCGTTGCCTGCTGCGAAATGATAGCGGTTTACAAATGGCGTGTTCCCAAAATAACCGGGCCCGTGGACGGCCGCGCTGGCCCAGGCATGGTCGCCGACGAATTCCATGACGTCCTGCTCCCCGCAGTCGGGCCACTTCCCATAACCCAGCATCCACCAGGCCGGCCAAAGGCCTGCGCCGCTGTCGATGCGGATCCGGGCTTCCGCCCTTCCATAGAGGAAATCAAACTTATCCTGGGTATTTATCCGCGCGGATATGAAATCAAAGTGCTGCCCGTCCTTTGTGATGAATCCGGGTGCATACGCGGGCTGGAATACCAGTTGCCCGTCCTTCTCATACAGTGTGGTGGCGGAGTCGACATAAGCCTGGAGCTCGTTGTTGACATGGAAGCCCGTGATCACCACATTCCATTTGGTCCGGTCCAGCTGCCCGGTGTTGAAGTCGTCAAAAAAGAGGACCTTAGGGGTCTTGGGAGCCGAGGCTGCGCCGGTCAGGAGCAGGGCGGTCAGGGTGGCAAGCAAGGGAATGTTGTAGTTCATAATGATAAAAATACCAAAGAAATGGATATCCGAATGACGCCGGTTGCGATTGTTCGAAATACGCGGACCGAGCCCGGAGATGACTTCTGGGGCGGGACGATTTCCGAGATCGAGCTGGCGGATGGGGTGGCAAGCGAGGCGTTTGACGGCATTGAGTCTTTTTCTCACCTGGAGATCATCTATCATTTCAACTTGATCGGCGACGGGAAGATCAATTATGTGCGGCGGCCCCGCGGGAATCCGGACTATCCGTTAATGGGGATCTTCGCGCAGCGCAATAAGGACCGGCCGAACTGGATCGGGCTGGCGACGGTGGAATTGGTGGAGCGTGTTGGGCGGGTGATAAGGGTGCGGTATTTGGATGCGCTCGACGGGACGCCGGTGTTGGATATTAAGCCGGTGTTCCGGGAGTTCATGCCGAAGTCGCCGGTCCGCCAGCCGGAGTGGGTGGGGGATCTTTTGAAGGATTATTGGCGATGATCATGACTGGCGGTTCCGAGTTGCGATTTCTTTATTCCGCCCTCAGGCTTTTTACCGGGTTGGCGCGAGAGGCCTGTACCGTCTGATACCCCACTGTCAGCAGCGCTATCACCATCGCGACGGCCCCGGCCAGCACAAACATCCACCACGAGATCGCCACGCGATAGGCAAAGCCATTCAACCAACGCCCCATTATAAATACGGTCACCGGCGAGGCGATCAGGAGCGACAGGGCGACCGGCCGGACGAAATCCTTCGAGAGCAACAGCAACACGCCTTCGGCGCTTGCGCCCAGGATCTTTCGGATCCCGATCTCTTTCCGCCTTGTCTCCGCCATATATGCTGCCAGTCCGAAGAGGCCGAGACAGCCGATAAAGATGGCGATCCCGGTGAAAACCCACAGGAGCGTTTGGAGCTTGTCCTCCGAATCGTAGAGCTGGGCGAAGTTTTGATCCAGGAACTTATATTCCAGCGGATATTCGGGCGCATAGCGGTTCCAAACCCCGTTGATCCGGGACAGCGTGGTCGCCATATCGTTTGTGCTCAGCTTCACCGCCACTTTCCAGGCTGCCGGGGGATAGATCTGCAAGACCGCGGGCTCGACCTTATCATAAAGGCTCTTGTAGTTGAAGTCTTTCACCACTCCGATCACTTGTCCCACTTTCAACGAATCGGGATTGTTGCCATCCCAGGGATGCCAGGACAGGGTCTGACCGAGCGCTGTTTGCGGGGTGCCGAAGCCCAGTTCGCGCACTGCCGTTTCATTGATGATCCACGCATGGTCCTGGTCGGTCCCCATCGCGCGTGAAAAATCCCGGCCCGCCACCAACTGAAGCTGCAACGTTTTTATATAATCGAAGTCGACCGTCAGCTGGGTCACGGATTGGGTTGTTGCGCGGCCATTCCGGTTGACGATGATCTCATCTCCGGCTACCGCATCCCCGGGATATCCATAGCCGATGGATACAAGGGATACGCCCGGCAACTGCAACAGATCGGTCCGGAATGCGTCGGTGCTCTTCTGAAGCCTGTCGCCGCGCATCGGGAAGAAGAGGATCTGCTCCTTGTTGAAACCTAGGTCTTTATGGTGCAGATAGTCCACCTGCCGGAATACTATAATGGCTGAGAGGATAAGTAAGACAGACAAACTGAATTGTATCACTACCAACCCATGCCGCAGCCAGGGTGTCCGGCCCGGGGTGCCGGACTGAACCATACCGCTTTTCAGCACTTTAACGGGATCGAAACCAGACAGGACCAATGCAGGATAGAAGCCTGCCGACAGGCCTACCGCAAACAGCAATACGATAATCCCCGCCAGGGCTGCCGGATGTATCAATAGCGCCGCTGACATCGCCTTACCGGTGAATTGGTTTAACGCCGGCAGAAGCAGTGCCGTCAGGGCTCCCGCAAGCACCACGCTAAACAAGGACAGCAATAAAGTCTCACCGATAAATTGGCCGATCAGTTGCGGGCGGGCCGCGCCAATGGCCTTCCGCACGCCGACTTCCCGCGCGCGGCGAACAGAAAGCGCGGTGGAAAGGTTGATAAAATTGAAACAGGCAATTAACAGAATAAAGACCGCGATCACGATCAGCGCATTCACATAGGTGATATTCCCGCGCTCTGCGTTGTCGAATTTGAATCCGGCGGAGTGCAGGTGAATGTCTTGCAGCGGTTGAAAGTACGGCAGGTAGGTAAACCCGTGCGTTTTAGTGTCCGGCCAGGCCCGTTGCCGGACGGTCTTTGTAAAGCCTGCTTCTATCGGCCGGATATCCGCGCCCTCGCGGACTTTGACATAGGTATAGAATTGCTGCCAGCCCCAGCTTTGCATCCGGTCGGCGGGAATGCCCATCATCGATATCGGCAGGAGGTAGTCGAAGGACAAGTGGAATTTCGGATCCTTTTCAAAGACACCGGTTACCTGTGCGGGTTTCTTTTCGATCAGTATTTTTTGGCCGATCGGGTTGGAGTCCCCGAAGTAGCGGACAGCCATTTCACGCGATAGGACGATCGACGCGGGGTTGTCGAGGGCATTGGCCGGCGTCCCGAAGTCCAACCGAAGCGGAAAAACCTTGAAAAACGTCGAGTCGACGAACATGCCATGCACTTCATAGATCTGTTTGCCACCGGCCTCAAACAGTTGTCGGTATTCCGCAGTAGACAGCACGCGGGTCACTTCCTCTACGCCCGGGTAATCCTTTCGGAGGATCCCCGCAAAGACGGGCGCTGACACCGCGTCGTCGGCCGTGCCGTGGTCGGTCGTCGTCGTAGTATAGACGCGGTAGATCCGGTCGCTGCCGGGGATGGACCGGTCATATTGGTACTCATCCCATACGAACATTGCGATCAGCAGGGTGGCCGTCAGTCCGAGGGTGAGCCCGGAGATATTTATAATGGAGAAGCTCCGGCGGCGGCTCAGACTGCGAAGTGCGGTTTTAAGATAATTGCGGAACATAGCGTGGTTGATGTTGGCAAAAAGGCGCAACTAAAAGAATGCCAAACGTCTAGCTGCGTAATGGTCAAGGGTATGGGCCGGGATTGCGGGTACCGGATGTTCGGTTTCGATACAATGGGTGTACGGTCACGAGAACATCTGACTCGCGTCGGCGCGGAAGCGCCCTCAGAATTCCGGCAGTGTTATTTTGATATAAGTCAGGTATAAGATAGCGGCGATAATGAGCAGGTTTAACCAACTACTCCGTTTAGCGTAGCTCGTGACATTCTTGCTGATCTGGGTTTCGTAAACCGACCAGCCCAATAACCCAGAAAGCAGGAGGGCGCTGGCAGCAATAATAGGTTTGTTATGGACGGTGTAAAGGCACAGGAACATTCCCAGCGCGACCATCCTCAGGATCAACCGGTATTTGATCATGAACGGATCCTTTTTATCGGTCGTGATCGGGGCAAGGGTCTGCAGCTCCTGCTCCAGCACCCCGGTCTCGTTGAGCTCTCTGGGAATGGCGATCAGATCCGTTCGGTGCAGTCCTTTGACGAGGAAGGCGCCTTTCCTGGTTCTGATGATTTCCTTGATCTCCATAAAGTTGATCGAAATGGTCGGCGTGCTGTCCTGTTCCCGGGTGATGTCGGTGTCGGTAACGACCAGGGTGTAACTCATCAGCATCCGCCGCGCACGGCGGAGCGATCGGTAAATAACAAAGCTGAAATAAACTAAAAAGAGCGGAACGATGATGATCCATACCGGAAAGCCCCCGCCCCTGGTCGCATAGAAGTCGATTAGGGCGACCACAGCAATCATCACTGCGATCCCGGGGACATAGAGGGTGAGATATCGCCGCCGAAACTTCCTGTATTGCTCTTCGCTGATCCTGTATTCACTCATGGTTCTTCGTGACCTCGGTGTTTTGCCGCGATGGTCGACAAGATAAGAAATCTTTCCGGCCGATCAATGTTCCGGCTCCCGCCAAATCGGCAACCGGATGCGGCAACGGTCCAGCAGCCACTGAATACGCAGCGGCTCGCCAGCATCGCGGATCGTTTCATCACTGGGATCCTTGCCGGTGCCGTAGTTGATCTGCCAGTCGGAATTTTGATTGACGCCCAACAAGAAGATCAGGCGGCTGCCTTTTTCGATGTGGCGGCTGACAAAGAAGCTGTTGTCGAAATAGAGATGCGTTGGTTGGCCCGGCGCCACCAGGTGGCGATGCGAAAGATCTGCCAGATAGCTGCACCGGAACACATTATTGCTGAGCTGGAAGTATTTGCCGTCGGCGGTTTGCTGGTAGAGGTCCACGGCGATGTCCATATCCTTTTTGTTGATGCTCGCCTCCAGGTCGGCGATAAAAGATCCGTTCAGGTCGAATGCCCGCCGGATGGTATCGCTGACAAAAGTCAAATAGCGGCCGGGGTTTAGCGTTTTATTGAGCACCGGGCCGTTCCCGTTGATATAATACCCGTCCAGATTCGCGGAGTCGCTGCGATCGGCGAGATCGACGGTTTGAGTGAGGACGGAATTGACAGCGTCGGGGTGGGATGTGCCGGGGCCGGGATGATCCGGGAGGAGAAGGCGGCGGTCGCCTCCGGGACCCACGCTGAGATAAAAGCTGAGCGTGTCGTTGTTGAGCTGGCGCAACGAAGGCTCATGCCGCCAACGGTTGCCGCCCATGACCTCTACGTTGATCTGGTCCTTCAGCAGGTCAGGCAGCGGCGCGCCTTTCAACACGTGGTCAAACCATTGAAAGACCACATCCAGGATGCTCAAGTGCGCGACGCTGTCGATGGGATAACCATAAAGGTTGGTGGGAGGATCGCTGGGATAGTTGACCACCCCGCCGTGGTCGTAGGGTCCGATCAGCAGGTAGTGCGTGGCCCCCGGATCATAGCGTTGTTGCTGGTCAAAATAATAGAAGGCGCCGCGCTGATCGTCGTCATAGTAGCCGCTGATTGTCAGGATCGGGATATGGATGCGGGCAAAATCGCTCCCGTTAGGGATCATCGAACTCCAATAGCTGTCGAAACCCGGATGGCGCAGGATCTCCTGGTAGGTCGCATTCGGATGGCCTTCGAGACTGTCGATGGACCGGAACGCGATCCCGACGGTATAGTAACGCCGGGCGACGCTGTCCCAATGAGACTCCGGGCCGCGCCCGTTCCAGTTGGTGAATTTGTTGTCCATGACCAGCCGCAGCCAGTGCAGCGTTTCAACACCGCTCTCCTGGACGCCGCTTAGCGCAGGCCAGTCAATGCCGGTACCGACGGCGGCAAGAGGTACAATGGTCTTGAGAGCCGGATGGAGATGTTTTGTCGCCGCCCAGGTCGAGAAGCCGACATAACTACCGCCGTACATGCCGATCTTGCCGTTGCACCAGGGCTGCCGGCTGATCCAGTCAATGATATCGTAAGCGTCGTTGGCGTCATGGATAAACGGTTCGATGGGTTGCGGGCTGAGCCTTTTCCCCCGCGTATCGGCGATGACCCCGATATAGCCGTGGCCTGCAATGTATTTGGTTTCGGGAATTTCGTTCGGTGAGGCATAGATGCCGAATTTCAGGACGACCGGTTGGGGTCCGGCGGCTGATCGGCTGCGCACGATAGTAGCCGCGAGCTTTGCGCCGTCGCGGGTGGGGATCAGGACGCTGTCTTCGATGAGGTATCGTCTTTCAGCGATAGTCCGCAGTATTCCGTCGGCCAGCGGGAGTTCGGCACCATATACGACATAGTTCATCCAATCGAAACAAAGGCGGCGCGCCTCCGGGTAAGGGAGGCTGTCTTTCCCCGCTGTCCGCGTCCGCGCGATATCGATGAAGTATCCTTGCCGCCGGACAGACAAATCTGCGCTGTAATAGTTTTCGGTCCAGGCCGCTGCCTTTGCTGAAAAGGGTTCATAAAGGCTGGTGAAGACCGGTTCGAAGGATCGCGGGAAATCGTTATCGCCCAGTTTGTCCATGACAAGCCGCGTCGCGGCATAGACCCGGAAGGGGAAGGCATAACTGGTGGCGTTGGCGGAATCTTTTGGTGGGAAAAGCGTCTTCGCACTATCGGCGTCGGCCAGGGCTTCGGCATACTGCCCGGTAATGATATGATAGCGGAGGAGCTCGCCGTAGTAGGGGATGTTGTTGGAATGGGGCCGGGTTGTAAGGAGGTCGGCCGCCTGTCGGGCCAGCGCGGGCATGGCCTGCGCCATTGAAGTACTGTCGCGGGTGGCGCCCTGTGGGAAGTATAATTGTTGCGACCGCGCCGTGATCGCGAAGAACAGGAGGATCAAAAGAAGACCGGGCTTTCGCGGTTGCGGGGTCCCGCGTTTTCGCGGTTGCGGGGTCCCGCGCTTTCGCTGCCCCCTCGGCTTTCGCGGCGGCGGGATGCGCCCGATACGCGGATCGCGGTGTACGATCATTTCGCAAATGCGGATTGCCAGCTGCTCGAAATTATCGAGATCGGGGTGGATCTGGAGCCAGCCATTGTCTTTCTTCCCCGCCCCTGATCCGGGGTAGGCGCGAAGCCCGGGCAATTCGCCTTTTAACGCTGCATGACCTTTGTTGAGAGAGATCCAGATCCCGTTCATCTCCGGCTCGTTGTCCCGCTCGCGAAGCATCAGCAGCAGTTTCTGACCGGAATAGATCGAGAACATCCCGAAGAAGGGGCGGACTTCCGTTTCGATCGGAAGGAGATAATCCAGGATGAATTCAAAAGGTATTTCGCGGCTCACCCCATGAAGATAAACAGATCACCCGAATTGCTGCCCGCCGGTTCGACGCCGGGCGGAGAATCCGGACAGGGAAATGCTGAAATGAAAATTTGTTAAATATTTGTTAACAACAACCTATAACCTTTTTCGTACGTTGTTTATTATATCTTTGACCCATGAACAAGGAGACCCGTTTGGAAGAATTGCCGGAACCGACCCGGGCGCAGTTGGAGATCCTCCAGGTATTGTGGAAATATGGCCCGTCGACGGTTCGGTTTGTCAACGACCAGCTCAATCAGCAGAAAGAGTCCCTGAGCTACACCTCCACTCTGAAGCTGATGCAGATCATGCATGAGAAGGGGATGCTCCGGCGTGACGAGAGCAGCATGACGCATGTATACAGCACTCAGCTGGAGGAAGGGAAGACGAAGGGGGTGGTTCTGAAGAAATTCGTCGATGCCATGTACAACGGATCGGCGAAAAGTCTCATCCTGGAACTGCTGGGCAACCAGGACACCACCGGCAAGCAATGGGATAAGATCAAGGACCTGCTGAACCAATTGGAAGACAAAGACTAAAAACATTCAGATATGAACTTCATTCCGGAAACGATCGTTCGCGCGCTCTGCTGGACCCTGCTCCACTCCCTGTGGCAGGGCCTGATCCTCGCCGTAATAGCCGGGGCTGTGATGCTCCTGACGAGGCGCGCCAGCTCAGCGACGCGGTATAGGATCCTGGGTATCCTGATAATCGGGTTTCTCGCCGGAAGCGGGTACACTTTCTTCCGGCAGCTTCAAACGCCGGTAGGGGTCGTCGCACAGGTAGTCCGGCAGACTATGCCGGCAGCCGAAGATATCGGCGGTTCAGCCGGATGGGGACAGCAGCCTGCGCAGCCGAATGCGATCGAGCAGCTGGTCCAGTATTTCAACGCGCATGCGGCGGTCGTGGTGGTGGTCTGGTTTATTGTGTTCTGTGCACGTTTTGTAAAGCTCCTCTCCGGCCTCGTGTATGCACAACGGATACGCCATTATAAAACCAGCCCGGCGCCCGCCGAATGGCAGGAACGGATGATCGCCCTGCTGGAACGCCTCAGGATCACGCGGCCTGTGCAGTTGCTGGAATCGGCGCTGATAAAAACACCTGCTGTTGTCGGCTGGTTGAAACCCGTGATCCTTGTGCCGGTCGGGATGCTGGCACAGTTGTCGCCCGATCAGGTGGAGTCTATATTATTACATGAACTGGCGCATATCTGCCGCCGTGACTATCTGTTCAACCTCGTGCAGCACGTCGTGGATACGCTCTTTTTCTTCAACCCCGCCCTGCTATGGGTATCGTCCCTGATCCGGACGGAGCGTGAAAATTGTTGTGATGATGTGGCGATCCGGGAGACGCGGAGCCGGCGCCAGTTGATCGAAGCGCTCGTTTCCTTCCACGAGTACCAAAAGTCCACTCCAGCCTATAGCCTGGCCTTTGCCGGTGAACACAATGGAGTGGTGAAGCGCGTGGAGCGGATCGTGCGGAAGAAGAATCATTCACTGAATGCGGGCGAGCGGCTGCTGTTGACCGTGGGCATCCTGTTGCTCTGCGGCGCCTTCATGACGATAGGCGGTACACCGCCGCAGCCCCCGGTAGTCAAGGCGATCCCGAAAGCGCCGGAATCCGCAATGGGTCCGGTGAAAGTTGACACGTCGAAAATGGACGTAGCGCCCGTGCCGGCCGCCCCGGTGCCTCAGGCGCCAACTCCGGCGACTCCGTCAAACCAGGCGGCTCCGGCGGCCCCGTCAAACCAGGCTGCCCCGCCGAGCACTGCGACCCCCGCGCATCTGCCGGCCTGGCCCGACACTGCGAAACCGGCAACGCCGGCTTCCGATTCATCAAATATCGACCTGATCATCAGAGCCCACGACCACGGCGTAACGCCCGAATTCATTGCAGACCTGAAGAAGCTTGGCTATTCCATCAACCTCGAGCAGGCCATCAAATTAGTCGATCATGGAGTGACCACGGAATTCCTCCAGTCCCTCCAGAAGGAAGGATTTAACCTTATCCCCCTCAATAGGGCCGTGAAGTTGATGGATCATGGCGTGACGGTCGAATTTATCCGGCACGTCCGGGGATTGGGCTTCCCTAACCTCACGCTCGAAGAAGCAGTGGACCTGGTGGATCATGGGGTGACCGCAGATTTCATGGAGGCGTGGAAAACGAAGACCGGATCAAAACTTTCGCTCAGCGACTATATCAAACTTCGGGACGCAGGAATCGATCCGTCCTAATACCGGCTAACAAATAATAAAACAATTTTATGAAAAGAATAATTCTTTACGGGCTTCCCATGCTCGCCCTGACGACAATGCTCTGGTCAAGCGCCGCTGCACAGGACACAAAGTCCAAATCGAACGATGACGACGAGACCTCTTATAACGATTTTCCGGATAACCCGGGACTGTGGAGCGCCCTGGTCCGGGACGATAAGGTCTATATCCAGTTTGGCGGCCGCCACTGGAGCTCGGGCGCAACCTTCGAACTAAGCGAACTCGGGGCGTTGCCCGTCGACAAACCAGGGTCCTTCACGGTCAAGAGGGACGCGGGCACGGTGACCTTCAACGGCAGTTTCGACGGCAAGCGCGGTCATGGCACCTATTCATTTGAAGAAGACCCGACCTTCAAGTCTTACCTGGCGCAGGAAGGTTTTTCCTCCATCAGTGAATCCCTGATGATCCATCTCTATTTTACCAATATCAACAAGGCGTATTTCGCCTTTATGAAAGAGAATGGCTACACGGGGATTACGATGAACGAACTGAAAGACCTGGCGGACCAGAACATGAACCAGCGCATCATGACCAACTACCTGGAACTGTTCCGGAAAGATAACTATGGAAAGGTGACCATAGAAAAGATCGTGGAATTGAGAGAGCACGGAGTGAACCCCTCCTTTATCACCCGGTTCCATGAGATGGGCTATACCGACATGCCACTGGATAAGGCCGTGACACTGATGGACCATGGGGTCAACCCGGAGTTTGTGGAGGATATGAAGAAGATGGGACAGCGGAATATCACGCTGGATGAGGCGGTCGAACTGCGTGACCATGGGGTGAGCGTTGATTTCGTCAAGGAGCTTACGGATATGGGTTATCAGAATATTTCCCTGGAAAAGGCCGTGGAGTGTGTGGATCATGGGGTGAGCGGGAGTTTTATCCGGGGTTTTCATGAACTTGGGTTCAAGGATATTTCCCTCGATCAGGCTATCCGGCTGGCGGACCATGGGGTCAGCGTCTCCTTCGTGAAAGAGTTCAAAGGGCTTGGGTTCAACGATCTGAGCTTGTCTAAAGCGGTAGAGCTCCAGGACCATGGCGTGACGGCGGCCTTTATCAAACGGATGCAGGAAAAAGGGTTGAAGAACATGTCGTTGGACGAATATATCCGGCTTCGCGACGGGGGGATGTAAGGGGCGCGGCGCGCTGGGATGGCGGCGCTGGGACGGACGGCGCGGCAACCTACGTAAAAAATCGTACCTTACTGCCATGAAACGTTCCCAACGCGGCTTTTTCTATGGTGACACGACAGAACTGATCCGGCTGGAAGGGGTGACGCTGACGGATACGATCTATGACGAGGGACGGGTGGACTGGCATTTTCACGAAGACGACTATTTCACGTTCCTGCTGACCGGCGGGATGCGCGAAGGGAATCGCAAAGAGGTTTACGAGTGCCTGGCCGGCGACCTCCTCTTCCACAACTGGCAGGACGCTCACTATAATATCGGCTCGGGCCGCTTCACCCGCGGTTTTCACGTCGAGTTGTCGGATGCCTGGTATGAAAAGCTGGCGATCCCGGATGATGTAACGGCAGGCAGCATGCGGCTCTCCGAACCGCTCGTGAAGACCCTGATGTATGCGGTTTTCAAGGAGGCCAAGCTAGCGGGCGTTAAAGGACAGCTGGGCGTCGACGCGGCGTTGTCACAGATCTTCGGGATATTGGGCAAAATGCGCGAGGCGCGTGGTGGCGCCGTCAAACCGGCCTGGGTCGGCAGGATCCGCGAAATGCTTCGTGACGGAACCGAGGACTGGTCGCTCGTGCGGCTGGCAAGCGAGATCAATGTGCACCCGGTACATCTGTCGAGAGAATTTCCAAAACATTTTCACACCGGCCTCGGCGACTATCTGCGCCTGATCAAAGTGCAGCGGGCCATGACCCTGCTGGGCGAGTCCGATCGTCTGCTTACAGACGTTGCCTTCGAATGTGGGTTTGCGGACCAGAGCCATTTCATCCGGTCTTTCAAATATTATTATGGAGTGACTCCTTTGGCATACAGGAGATTTCTGCAATGTTAAGAATGTTCTATTTTTCCTCCCCGGGCCGACCTATTTTTGATCAAACAAATTATCTATGCGTTTGGTCCTGTTAGTCCTCTTCGTACCGCTATGTACTGCCCGGCTTACCGCTCAGTCCCCCAAAATTCAGCCGCCAAAAGGCCAAATCGTTTTTACCGACCGTTCCATCTCCGCGAGTCAGGTAAGAGCGAGCGACTATTCGCACCAATATACGCTCACCAACAACAGCGATCTCTTCATTACGGCCAATATGGGTCGTTCGCTCCCCGACGAGCTTCACCGGGTTGCCCCGAATCAACCGGACGACAGTCTGTTTGCTTACAATCATGCAGGCTATCAGTTCACGCTTATCATCGATCATCGCCCCATCTATAAAAGCGATATCTGGACGCCGGTGCAGTCCGTCAAAGACCCATCGACCATTCTGAGCCAACCGCTGCTGGATTATGCACATGAAGGCGCGTCCTGGGGTCAATGGTTTTGGTTCAGGTTCGCCCACAGTGGTGGCGACGCGGCGCTTACGGAAGGTCCGCATCTGCTCCGGCTCGAGATCCGGTCCTGGGTAAAGGTTGGGGCAGACACCCTGCATGGCGCGCTGATCGCGGCGGGTGACCTGCCCGTGCAGGTGCGACGGAATGTCGAGGTGGATGTGTCAAAGGTTCGGTTAAGTCCGATCGCGCCGTACGACGGATTTGGTTTGTCCACCGATGGATATGACAGCGCAAAGATCAAGCAGATGAAAGGGTTGATTGACGCGGGCATTTTCAAGCATATCAGCAGCGTAGTAGTTATTAAAAACGGGAATATCCTGGTCGAAGAATACTTCAACGGCGAAACGCGTGAGACGCAGCATAACCCGCGATCGGTGGGGAAATCGTTCGCATCGACGATGACCGGGATGGCGATCCGCGATGGCTACCTGAAGAGCGTGGATCAGCCGCTGTCGGACTTCTATAACCTCAAAACCTTTGCGAATTATTTGCCGGAAAAAGACAGCGTCAAATTGAAGGACCTGCTGAGCATGTGCTCCGCCTTCGACGGGGACGATAACGACGGCAATTCGCCGGGGAACGAAGAGAATATGTATGACAAAGACAACTGGGTAAAGTGGACGCTGGACCTGCCGCTCAGCACGACGCGGCCAAGGGACCGCTGGCATTATTTTACAGCCGGGGCCATGCTGATGGGCGATATCCTGAATTCCAACGTTCGCGGGGGTCTCGACACATATGCCGACCTTAAGCTCTTCAGTCCGCTGGGGATCCGGGACTATCAATGGTTCTATACGCCGCAGCATGTGGCTAATACGGCGGGAGGCATCCAGCTAAAGGCGTTGGATTTTGCGAAGTATGGACAGCTCTATAAGAACGGCGGGGTCTGGCAGGGGCAGCAGATCCTCCCGGCCGAATGGGTGCAGAAGACCTTCACCAAATACCACGCGATCCCTGACCGGACCAACGAATTCTACGGCTATTTTTTCTGGAATAAAACTTATCAGTTCGGCGGCAAATCCGGCGAAACCTGGTACTGTTCCGGCAACGGCGGCAACAAGATCTATGTATTTACCAACCAGCCGCTGGTCATTGTGTTGACGGCGACGGCCTACGGAATGCCCTATGCGCACTCGCAGGAGGATCGGATGATGACCGAGTATATCTTACCGGCGGTTTTGGGCAACTAGACATATTTGTCGTACCTTCTGTCGGCAAATGCCGATTACACATGAGAAAATTTTTTCTGCTTATGCTGCTGCCATTTTCTGTGGCCGCGCAAGCTCCTTCCTTTCTGAATTTTAAAAAGTATCCCTACCCGACGGAACTCACCGCTGCTCCGGCCGGTGAACGCATTGCCTGGGCCATGGATGAAGAAGGGCGCCGCAACGTGTATGTGGCGGAAGGCCCCGACTATACTCCAAGAAAGCTGACGGATTATTCAACCGACGACGCGCAGGAGATCACAGGTCTCAGCATCTCTGCTGATGGCAAGTGGGTGGTGTTTGTCCGCGGCGGGGACCATGGTTCAAATTGGGACGGCGGGTTGCCGGTGGACCCGACGTCAGATATTCAGCCCTTCAAAATGCAGGTGGCCAGCATACCCTGGGCGGGTGGTACGGTGAAATACCTTTCAGAGGGTGACGCGCCGGTGCTCTCGCCGGATAGCCGGCAGGTAGCTTTTATAAAGAACGGGCAGGTCTGGACGGCGCCGGTGGACGGGAGTGGGAGCGCGACGAATCTTTTTACTACGCGAGGGGCTGTAAGCGGATTGCAATGGTCGCCGGATGGGCAACGACTGTTGTTTGCAGTCGCCAGGACTGATCATTCGATTATCGGGATCTATACCATTGGAAGCTCCTCACTGAAATGGATGGGCGCAGCCTTTGCGTGGGACGGCATGCCGCAATGGTCGGGTGATGGCAGCAGGGTTGTCTTTGTCCGGCGGGCCGGAGCAGGGGGGGGCCCCGATTCGCTGCTGGTCAGCCATCCCGTGCCCTGGTGTATCTATACCGCCGATACGGCCAGCGGGATGGCGGTGTTGATATGGAAGTCGCCGATGACGCTGCGCGGCTCTTATCCAACGACAGATGGTGGGCCGAATTTACATTGGGCGGCGGGGAATACGATTGTCTTTCTGTCGTACCAGGATGGATGGCCGCATTTATATTCGATTGATGCAGGCAGTGCGGGGAAACCGATCCTTTTAACTCCGGGCAATTTCATGTGCGAACATATCCGACTGAGCGCCGACAGGCGTTATCTCGTATGCAGCGCCAACACGGGCGACGATGCCCTGGACATTGAAAGAAGGCATGTCCTCATGGTGAGCGTGGACAAACCGGACATGCGGGTGATGACACCTGGCAAAGGTCTCGAATGGACCCCGGTTATAACCGGGGATGGGAAGACGCTTGCTTTTATCAGCGCGACGCCGCAGCGGCCGCCGCTGCCGGCAATCATCCGACTGGGCGATGAGGCCGCTGTCAGCATAAGTAAAGAATTCCACCTTCTCTGCGCCGACCACATTCCCGCAGATTTCCCGATGCAGAAATTGATCGAACCCAGGCAAGTGATCTTCAAATCCGCTGACGGCATGATCGTCCATGCCGATCTCTTCGAGCCGCCCGGCGGCCCGGCGCGGAAACCGGCGATCGTCTATCTTCATGGCGGCCCGCCCCGCGAAATGCTGCTCGGCTGGCACTATTCCGCCTATTATTCGAATGCCTATGCATCCAATCAATATCTCGCCAGTCTGGGTTTCGTCGTGCTGGCCGTGAACTACCGGCTGGGCATCGGCTATGGGTATGAGTTCAACAAGCCGCCGCATGCAGGTGCGGCGGGCGCGTCGGAATATCTCGATGTCCGGGCGGCGGGGTTGTGGCTGCGGCGGCAAGGATTCGTGGATACGGCGCGGATCGGCGTCTATGGCGGTTCATATGGCGGATTTCTGACTGCGCTGGCGCTGGGTAAAGACTCGAAGCTTTTTGCGGCCGGAGTGGATTTTCATGGGGTCCATGACTGGCTCGTCCAGTCGCCGCTGGTCACCACTTTCAGAGACAGATATGAGAAGGCGCCCGACTATGATCTGGCATTGAAGACGGCGTGGCTTTCTTCACCGGATGCCTGGGTCGGAAGTTGGACGTCGCCGGTGCTGATCATCCAGGGAGACGACGACAGGAATGTTCGGGTCAGCCATAGTATCGATCTCGTCAACCGGTTGGAGAAAAAGGGGGTCGCGTATGAAAGCATGATCATCGTGGATGATACGCACGAGTGGATGAAATGGTCGAATGCGGTGAAGGTGTATGGGGCGGCGGCGGATTTTTTTGTCCGGAAGTTTATGCGCTAGCGCCAGGGGGTGTCGGGCGGCTCACTTAAATGAACATTCGGGGATATGGTCGTTCACCATCCCGACGGCCTGCATATAGGCATAACAGATCGTGGTGCCAAAGAAGGTGAAGCCTCTTTTCTTCATGTCCTTGCTGATGGCGTCGGAGATGCGTGAGCTGGCGACCAGCTTGTGCGAATGATTGATGATAGGTTTTCCTTCCGGCAAAAAACGATACAGGTAGTTATAGAAGCTTCCAAACTCCTGCTGGGTCTCGAGGAAAAGTTTCGCCGTATTGATGGCGCCGCGGATCTTCAGCTTGTTGCGGATGATCCCTTCGTCGTTCATCAGCCTTTTGAAGTCGGCCTCCGTAAAAGCGGCTACCTTTTTGGCGTTGAAGTTCGCGAAGGCTTTCCGGTAATTTTTGCGCCGCCGCAGGATGGTAATCCAGCTTAACCCCGCCTGTGCGGATTCAAGGATGAGGAATTCGAACAGCTTCTTCTCGTCTTGTGTAGGCTTACCCCATTCTTCGTCGTGATACTTAATGTAGAGCGGGTCCTCCCCCGGCCAATGACACCGTTTAATTGCGGCGGACATTTTACAATTATTTATTATTCATTGACAAATAAGGGGGTAAATATAGCCTAAAAAAGAAGCCCGGATAGACATCCAGGCCGTTGCTAAATTCCAATATCCTATTAAGAGTCGCAATTGTATATTTTCAAATTCTAAGCCTTTGTTAAAATTTGATACATATAGAATTTTTATTATGTGAAATGAAATGATTATGTGGAGACGAATTGATCAGTGTACAGAATTACCGCAGTTTCGTGGCAGAGGGATGGCGCGGCGTCCGGGTAAAACGTTCCACAATTTTGGGGAGTGCGCATTTGGGGAGTGCACAAAAAAAGAGGCCGTCCACCAACCCACAGGAGACGACCTCTTATAAAGGGACAAGATTAATATGGTGCGATGTACGTATAGACTCTACCGTCTTTCAGCACCCAAACTGCCTTGAAGTAATAGTATCCATTACCGGGGCAGCCGGTGGGATCGCCGTTGGAATCAAGCCCATAGGTGATCGTGAGTGTAAGGGCGGGCCGGATGGTCTCGGTCTGGCCGCTGGTCAGCCGGAAGTCGCAGGACTGTTCGATGACCATGGGCTGGGTGATCAGGGTCTCAAAGGAGTTGCCATAACGGTTCGTTCCCCAGATCGCGACATCGTTATTCGTGCCGTCCGAATGGGTGCCGGTAGTCGTGATGACAATGCCGTCATTGTAGGTGAAAACGCGCTGTTTAGCCACGCTCCAGATGCGGGTGGCGCTGTCGGCAAACTGGATGGTCACGCTGTCCGCGCTGACAGTATGCGTAATGGTGCCAAGGGTAGCAAGGTCTTTCAACAAACCGCCGGTAACGTTCGTATAGGTGTACGTGCCGTTCAGGGTAATGGTCTTTTGGTCTCTGACGCGGGTGATCTTCAGGTTCTGGATGCTGACGGTGACGACGGCCCCGGAATCGCGCCAACGGACGCCGACAGGGATCGAAATAACAACGACGCCGTGGCGGATACGGTTGCCCCAGCAGTTCAAACCGTTGTAGGTAATAATGATCTGACGCAAGCCATTAGCGGTGTCCGTAGTCACGGTAGCGTCGCAAATGCTCAGGTCGAGGATGAGGGAACCGCCACCACCTTCGGTGACTACGCCCTTGCCGTCTGCCGCTCCGCCGTTGTAGCTGGTAGCGCCGCTGAACGTGGCAGAAGCATTGAGGCTGTTGTTCACGTCATTGTTCACGGCATCCATTTCGTTGGATACCTGGGTAACGTCATCGGACTGGGTCTGGACTTCGGCGGCGGTAGTGCCGGTCGAATTGCTGCCGGAGTTACCGGAACCGCCGGTGCTGTTGTTTTTTTGACAGGAAACGATCAGGCCCGTTGCGGTTATTACCGTGGCGAGCAAAATTTTCTTAGCTTTCATAATAGAGTGTTTTAACAGTTTACTCAGATGATTGTAGGCATGAGATTCGATTTAAGTGGGGATGGTTTAAGCGGGTTTATATATATATTTTTATTTATAAAAAATTGTGGGGAGCGGTTAAACTTATCCGATCTTTATAGGTCTTAGGCCGTTCTTAAAACGGCCGGCCGGAGGCCGGCCCGGCCGATAGGATCGGACTTAAAATTCGGGAGCAACATGGATTACCAGAAGCACATGACGACCTTGTCCACTGCGGGTTTATTGGTCGCATTGGGAATCATTTATGGGGATATCGGGACTTCGCCGCTGTATACCTTTCAGACGATCATGACAGAGGGTGGGGCGGCGAACCGGTTGCTGGTATTGGGCGCTATTTCCTGCGTATTCTGGACCCTGACGCTGCAGACGACTTTCAAATACGTTTTGATCACGCTGCAGGCAGACAATCATGGAGAAGGCGGGGTCTTTTCGCTGTATGCGCTGGTGCGGCGTTACAATAAAAGTCTTTTTTATATCACGATCATCGGCGCCGGGACCTTGCTGGCGGATGGGATAATTACCCCGCCCATCACAATTACGTCCGCCGTGGAGGGTCTGAGCATGGTGAAGGGGCTGGAAAAGCATATTGTCCCGGGTAATTGGCTGACCGTGGAGATCGTGATGGTCATCCTGATGTTGTTATTTGTCTTTCAGCGTTTCGGCACCAAAGTAGTGGGCGGGTCTTTCGGCCCCGTGATGTTCCTGTGGTTCTTTATGCTCGGGGCGATGGGTTTGCGGCAGGTCGTGCAAAACCCGATCGTGCTGGAAGGGCTCAGCCCCGTTTACGGGATCGAGTTGCTGACGTTGCATCCCAACGGGTTCTGGTTGTTGGGCGCGATCTTTCTGTGTACGACAGGGGCCGAGGCGCTATATTCCGACCTGGGACATTGCGGGCGCAAGAATATCCGGGTGAGCTGGATCTTCGTCAAGACAACCCTGGTGCTCAACTACCTTGGGCAAGGGGCCTGGGTCCTGCTGCAACACAAGACCAATTTTGCCGATGTCAATCCCTTCTTCGCGATCGTGCCGGCGCCTTACCTTCTGCCCGCCATCATCCTGGCGACGGCGGCGTCGATCATTGCCAGCCAGGCCCTGATCAGCGGGTCCTTCACCCTGATCAACGAGGCGATAAGCCTTGGCTTCTGGCCGCGGATCAACGTAAAATATCCCTCCAATATCCGGGGGCAGATCTATATTCCGAGTATCAACTGGATCATCTTTACAGGTTGTGCGCTGGTGCTTTTGTATTTCCGGACGTCGGAGGCGATGACGGCGGCGTATGGGTTCTCGATCACGATAGCGATGTTGATGACGACTTTTTTGATGTTTTATTACCTCCGGTATGTGCGGCGCATGGCTTTCTGGATCGTCGGGGCGATCGTTACCATCTTCGTTTGTGTGGAGACGAGTTTTTTTATTGCCAATGCGGTGAAGATCGTCAAGCGGTTGTTCTTTCTCGTGTTCGAGATCGGGCTGATCTCCACGATGTATATATGGTATAATGCGCGGCGGATCACGCAGCGGTTCCTGACCTTCGTAAATCTTTCCGATTATATTCCCATGCTCGAGGCGCTCAGCCGGGATCCGTCGGTGCCGAAGTATAGTTCGCATCTCGTGTATTTCACCCGCTCAGCCTATTCGAAGCTCATCGAGAAGCGGATCCTCGATTCCATCTTCGACAATATCGAAAAGAAGGCCGACCTGTATTGGTTTGTGCATATCGAGCGCACGGACGATCCCTATACGATGGAGTATGGGGTCGAGGAGATCCGGGATGACAAGATCATCCGGGTGGATTTCCGCCTTGGCTTCCGGGTGCAGCCCAAGATCGGGCTGATGCTGCGGAAGGTGGTACAGGAGATGATCAACAATAAGGAGTTGGACATCGTCAGCCGGTACCCGATCTTTTCGCATATCCGCCCGAACGATTTCCGGTTCGTGATCATGAAGCGGTTCCTTTCCTATGACAACGAGTTCTCCGCGCGTGAGGGCTTCATCCTGAATGCCTATTTCAGTATTTCCAGGCTGTCGCAATCGGATAAGACGGCATACGGGCTCGACAACAATCAGACGGTTGTGGAATATGAGCCACTGGTGGTGAACCCGGTGACGAATATTCAGATGAAGCGGGCATTTTATAAGTTGTCCAATTCTGATGAGGGGGAGCACAAGAAGGCGAATTAGGGGGGCAGGCCCCCGCGGGCGGCCGCGGCGGGGCGGGAATGATGCGGGGGGTGGGGTTCGCGGAGAGCGGCGAGGGTTTCATTGAATCAAATCGATACATTCACAAATTTCGATGTTTCAATTTATTTCCTTAGTTTTGTGGGCTCAATCAAATACAGATGAGACCAGTTAAACTAATCCAGGAGCGGCACCGGGGCATGGCGACTTTCCTTTCGCTTGCGTTGATCCCGTTGTCAGGTTTTGCAACAGACATCTATCTTCCTTCTTTTCCTGCGATGGTGAGTGAGCTGCACGCGACGAATGCGCAGATCCAGTTGTCGTTGATCATCTTCCTGGTGAGCGGCGGGATAAGCCAGTTGTTTGTCGGCGGGATACTCGACAGTTATGGCCGGTACCGGCTGAGCAACGCGGCCATGTTGGCCTTTGCCGGCGCCAGCTTTGCGATCGGGCTTTTTCCGAATATCTATGTCCTGTATGCGATGCGGGTGGTGCATGGGGTGGCGGTCGCTGTTATTGCGGTGGCGAAGCGGGCCTACTTCCTGGATATGTATTCCGGCGATAAGCTGAAAAGCTATACGAGCCTCTTCCAGATCGTTTGGTCCACCGCGCCGATCATTGCGCCATTCGTGGGCGGGTATTTACAGGAAGCATTCGGGTGGCAGTCGAATTTCTATTTCCTCGGCGGCCTGACCTTACTGATACTGGGGTTGACGATGCTGTATGGCGGGGAATCGGCGCGGCAGTTGCAGCCCTTCAGGATGCGTTCCGTATTGAAGGTGTATGGATCGATGGTCCGCGCGACGGATTATCTACTGGCCCTGGTGATCAATTCCCTGTCATATGGAATGTTGCTGGTCTTTGGGATGAGCAGTCCATTTATAATTGAGCAGGTCTTCCATTATTCGCCGGTGGTGACGGGGTATGGCGCGTTGGTGTCCGGCGTAGCGCTGATGGCGGGCGGGATCATTTCGAAGTCGATGATCACGAAGCCTCTCGACCGGAAGGTGCCGATGGCCATATCGCTGCAGGTGTTGTTCGCGTTGGGAATGGTCGGGGTGTCCGCGTGGTTCAGCAATACGATCTATTTGATGCTGGTATTCGTTGCCGGGATCCATTTGCTGGCGGGATTCCTTTTCAATAACCTTTTTTCTTATTCTCTTGGGCGCTTCTCACAAAACGGCGGGATAGTAAGCGGGTTGACCGGCGGCGGGAATTATATGATGAGCTCCATTTTTAGTTATGGGACGGTTGGACTGCTGGCGATCAGGAGTCCGTTGATGCTCGGGGTTGCCTATCTGGGGTTGGCGCTGTTGAACGGAGTGACGTTCGTCGCGTTCCAACGGTCGCGGGCAGGCGTGGTGATGCGGCCCGAGACTAAGGCGGAGCTGGAGGCGGATGCGCAGACGGCGCTTGAAGAAGCGGCGGCTTAAAATGCACTGACCGCATGACCCATGATCTATTCCAATAGCACCTTCTTTACTGTCAGGGCGCCCGTCATCTTATCGATCATCTGGATGAAATAGACACCTCTTGCCAGATGGCTAACGTCTATCGGTGTGGTCGATCTGGCGCTTTGTCTTATATGCATCGTGGTGCCTAGCGTATTTACTATCCTGACCTCGTAGATCCTGTCAGCCGGCAGTTGAATGGTCAGCAGTCCGGTGGCGGGGTTGGGGAAGATGGTAAAGTCCGTTGGGGTCGCAGCAGTGAACGGCGAGCTGGTCCCCGTGAGGGAATCCCTGTTGACCGCACCGCCGCCGGGGCAGGACATGGCCGGGCCGCCGGTGGTGGCGCCATCCAGTGCGCCGGGAAGGGCGCTGGAGGTAACGGTCATCGTTATCCCGTAGCTGGAAGGCGTCTGCGGGAAGTCCATGGTGAAGGTGCAACCGTTGATGATCAAATAAGGTTGGTTGCTGCCGGGCGGATGGAGGGTCCAGTTACAGGTCAGCGGGTAGGTGGAGGAAGCAACGTATTGGATGGACCGGGTGGTTCCGGAGCAGAGGTTTTCCGTCTGGTTCAGCGTGAAGGGTATATTCGATCCATGGACGGCTACACTCGTCGATACCTGCTCGACAATGCCATTGGGGAGCTGGATATTGGCATAGATGGTGCCCGTGCCCGTACGGACGGCGGTGGCGGTTGTAGGCCACCCGGTGGCGGGGCTGAAGCTGACGTAAGCATCGTCGGCGGTCGGCTGAAAGGACCAGGTAACGGTCGGGTTGTCCAGCAATCCGATATTGTTGATGGAGAAGCTATTGCCGGAGAGGGTGACGGTGGAAGGGCCTGAGATGGAAAAGGAACCGGTGTATGCCGGGATAGGCTTGATGTTGGAACTGGTAGTATTGGGGTCGTCCGCCCAGCTGCTGCCGTTATAGGTCTGTCGATATACGGCCGGATGGCTGGTAGAGTTTTGGAGGATATAGGCGGCAAAACCGGAGTTGTGTTGAAATATACTATCAATATTGAGGGTGGTCTTCATAACGCCCTGGTTGGGCAGACCCGGCCAGCTATCGGTCATCAGCCAGTTGCCGTTGGCGTCCCATCCATAGAGGCAATAGGCGTGGGAGGTGCCATTATGAAGGGCGGAGGTAAACATCCAGAGCGGGATGGGGCCATAATTCATGATGGCATGTTTGAGCTGGTTATTCGATGTATATGCGCCGATGTTGAGCACGGAATAATTTGCGATCCGATACCGGCAACTGGGTGTCCCGCCACCGTGGACACAGCCCATATAAGGAGTGCCGCAATCGCCGCCGACAAGGCTGGCGTTGCCGGAGTTCAGTTGGTTGGCAAAATAGACCGTGCTCGTCCCGTTGTCCCCTAATGCGCAATAGTTGCCCTGGGCATAGGTGGCATACGGCAGCTGATGCAGGTCGACTACTCCGGTATTCATAAAAAAGCCGAGGGCTTCAGGAATGGAGGTACTGGGAAATTGGTTGGCGCCGCCGCAAAATGAATAAAGATGTTCCTGGGAGATCCCATATTCCGGCACGCCGCCGAAGAGGATATCGTACCAGGTCTCGACCCCTGAGACGGAGGCGAAAATATGGCAGGGGCCTTGTTCCTGCTGATCTTTGCCATTCGCGGCGGGCCAGGCGTAAGCGGTGGGGTATTGTTGTGCAAAGGAAGAAAGGGCGAGGCAGATAGCCGCCAGCGTGGATAAAGCTTTTCTCATAGATAGCAAGTTTGGGTAATAGTAGGTTTAAGACTTCTTTAAGGTATGTAAATAAAATGTAATGCCCTAAAAAAATTAGGCCGCCCCGGGAACGGGGCGGCCGTGTTCAATATAACATGAAAACTAAGCTATTTTTTAAAGTCGTTGATCCCGTAATAATAAACATCCTTACTATCCGGATAGATACCCTGGATCTGGAAGTTACTTCCCTGTTTGCCTAACGCATCCTTAAATTCATCCACGGTCCGGACGGGTTGGTCGCCGACCTTTGTAATAATGAAGCCGGGGCGCATGTTGGTCTGGTTGCTGAGGACGCCGCCGTCATGGATATTGCCCACGACCACGCCGCCGGAAATCCCGAGCCGTGCAGCGTCATCCTTGCTCAGATCAGTGAAGTCAGCGCCAAGGGATTCAACCGCGGCGCTTTTCGCGCTGGCGAAAGTCCCCATCTTCCCGGTCAGCTTCGCGTTGACGGTCTGTTCCGAACCATTGCGGACAAAAGAGATCTTCACGTCGTCGCCTGGTTTTTGACGGGCGATGATCTCAGCCAACTGTGCGTCTTCATCGACCTTCTCGCCATTGACTTTCGTAATGACGTCCCCTTTCTTCAGCCCTGCCATGCCGGCAGCGCCATTGGGGTCTACCTCTATCACGAATATCCCGTCGACATCGTTGTTGATCCCCAGTTCCTTTTTCTTCGAATCATCGAGCCCTTCCGGCGCCATGCTGATGCCGAGGTATGCTCTTTGTACGCTGCCGAACTTCATGATATCGCCAATCACCTTTTTCATCAGGTTGGATGGGATCGAGTATGCATAACCCGCAAACGCTCCGGTTGGGGAGGCGATAGCGGAGTTAATGGCGATCAGCTCACCATTGGTGTTGACGAGCGCCCCGCCGCTGCTGCCGGGGTTTACTGCTGCGTCGGTCTGGATAAATGCTTCGACCGGAGCGGCAGCCTGGGTGTTGATCCCGATATTCCGCGACTTGGCACTCACGATCCCCTGTGTAACGGTCACATCAAGGTTCAGCGGATAGCCAATCGCAAGGACCCACTGACCGAGTTTGACATCATCGCTGTTGCCGATGGTCATGACGGGAAGGTCGTGGCCGTCGATCTTTATCAACGCCAGGTCGGTATTCGGGTCGGTGCCGATGACCTTTGCGGTATAGTTCTTCCGGTTGTTCAGCGTAACGGTTACCTCTGTAGCGCCGTTGACAACGTGATTATTGGTGACGATATAGCCGTCCTGGCTGATGATGACACCGGAGCCGGAGGCTCGTTGGTCGGGTTGCTGAAATTCGCGGCCGTTACCGTCGCCAAAGAAGCGGTGGAACAGGTCATCGCCGCCGAACATCCCCCCGAAGGGATCCTGGCCGGGCGCCTGACGGCCTGCGGTTTGTCGAAATTTCGTAAGGGTCTTGATATGCACGACAGAAGGTACGGCTGTGCCGGCAGCTTTTTCAAAGTCTACCGGCTGGGCGGCTGGTCCGTTCGGCGTAGCGTAACCGGTCTTCATGACCGGGGTAGCCGGATTATCTAAAATAGTGTTAAAGGGCTTTTTAGAATTTGCAAAAAGGGTCAGGCAACCGACGGCTATAGCGGCGCCCAGTAATGCAATCCCGAGTTTGTTCTTCATTTGTGAGTATTGTTTTTGTTATAAATCGTTTATACTCCATTATTAACGTAAAGCTTCGTAGATCGTTTGGACGCTTTTGTTAAAACAACGCGAAAAAAATGAGTATTTTGGGGGATGCAGGCGTCGACATTAGCGTATAGTTTCAAAGTATGGATCATGGCCATATTTATCGGGCCGGGGCTGCTGGGTTTAGGATTCTGGCTCCGTGATCGTTCTCCGCTGGATTGGTCGGTATTTACCTTTCTGGGATATTCCATAATGTTTGGGGTGGTATTTTCCATTCCCGGGTTTTTTCTTTTTTGGGTGGGTGCATTTTCAATTTGCGGAAAGTCCTGGCCGGTGATCAAAAAGCGGCTGGTGATGGCAGTGCTGGCGCTTGTGTTGAGCGTGTTAACTTTCCTGCTGGTTGCGCAGGTGTTCGGGATACCTTCGTGGCGTCTGACGTGGATATGTGACGCTGCTTATTTCCCCGCGCTGGTTGCGGGAATTTTTTTGAACCCGGTTCCGGAGCCGGAGCCCGAGTCTTTCTAGCATTTCACCGTCTTTTTCTTCTTCGTCAGTGAGCCGCGGTCGATGGCCTTTTGGATGTATTCGGTGGCGACGGGCATTTTGCAGGCTGTCCCGCCCATGTCGACGGTGACGACGCCGATCTTTTTTGCGGCGGCGATGGCCTCTTTGGAGAGCGGGGGAACATATCCGCCGACGCAGGTCACAAAATTATTCATTACATAACGGACGCGGTTAGGCGCGGAGTGGATCTCTTTGACGGCCCTCCCGAGGAGGGTCGTTAGTTCGGGGAGGTCGAGTTTGCTGTCCGGTTGGAGGGCGACGAGGTTGGCCAGGGTGGACCAGCCGGCGGCGGCGATATATTCCTTTGGCGACCCGATCCATTCCAGTGCCAGTTCGTAGCCATACTCGCTGCCTGCGGCGACCCAGGGAACGGTGTATTCGCTGATATTTTGCGAGAGGGCCCCCTTGACCCAGGTTTGGAGGTCGGCCTTTGTCATCTTCGCGTCGTCGGCAATGAGGCCGGCAAAGTATTGTGCGTCGGTATTGCCGGTGGCGTAGAGGTCTTTGGCGAGTTGGTAGTCCATTTTGATCTTCTTCTGGATCGGCTTCATGTCGGAGATCTTAACGCCGAAGAGGGGTTCGCGGGCGCCGTGTTGCAGGAGGATTTTCCTGATCGCGGGGGTGCCGAGGGCTTCCAACTCAGTCATGACTTGTTTGGCGGTCATATGGTTAAGTTTTTTTGGGGCAGTCGAATTTACGGAAATTTTTTGGGGGGGGGCGGCAGGCTGATCAGAAGACTTTGATCTCGACGCGCATATTGGCGTTCATCTCCTTAGTGGTCATAGGGTGCGGGTTGACCGGGGAGGCATTTCCCATTCCTTTGTAGGTGAGTTTGCCGGGGTCGAATCCGGCGTTGACGAGATAGTCATAGATGAATTTTGCGCGACGGACGGAGAGGATGAAGAGAGGATCGTTTTTTCCCCGGAGAGGGACTATAGAATTGACATAGCCGTCGATCTCGAGCTGGTGATCTTTGAATTGCATCAGTTCCGTTACGAACTCGGGGAGGATGCGGCGCGTCGAATCGGTGGGGATGGGTGTGTCAACGATAAAGTTGATGTGGCGTAATGCCAGGATGGCGGCGGGCCGGGTGCTGTCGGTCGGGGCGCTGCTGTCGGCCGGTTGCGTCTTTACGACGACGATGCTGTCGGGATGCTGCGCGGTGACCCCGGGCGGGGCATTTCGCCTGATGGTGTCAGGGGTGTGATGGTCGACGGAGTAATAGATGATCTCGACACGGCGGTTCTCGCTGTCGGAGAGTTCCGGGGTGGGGGCGACGCCCGCGCCAGCGACCTTACTGACCGGGGCAGGGTGTTCGGAATGATAGGTTCTGAGGTAGGCGGCGGCGGCGTTTGCACGCTGTTCGGACAGGTGCTGGTTGTAGGCGGCGGTGCCGACTTTATCGGTGTAGCCGGTAATGTAGAACGAGTCAAGGCGGAGTTCACGGAATGAAGCAGCGATTGCGGCCTCGTCCTCCGGCTGGATGTGGTGGCTGTTGAAGGCGAAGTGAAGGATAAGGGTATCCGTGCGTCGCTGCTGCGATTGGGTGAGAAAGGCGGTGAGCAGCAAGGGGCACAGAAGAATCAGGTGACGGTAATGGCATGGCATAGTCTGCAAAATTAAGGAAAATGGGGGAGGCGGGGCGAGGTGTTGGGGAGAAGCCAGAGTTCGCAAAATGCGTACTTTTCGCGTCGAAGTGGCGGCGGAAGAGTGCTTCGAGTCGGATGACGCAAATGGTAAGTGGTTGAATTTGTTGGGTTAAGCAAAGGGGATGAGGCAACTGTTGGACGCGGAAACTGATTGGCTTCGAGTTGAAGTTCGCATTTTGCGAACTTTTTTTTGTGGGGGATGGACGAGTTGGGGATGGACGATGAACGGAGCGTCGCAACGGATGCTGAGAAGAGTTCAACTGTTGGTCAAATAAAAAAAGGAGATCGTCATAAGGGCGGTCTCCTTCGTGTATATGAGGGGGTTTGGAATTATGCCCAGTGGCCGGGAGCCCAGTGTGCGCCGTAGGGGTAGGGGTAACGAGCGAGACGCGCCGCTATTGCGCTCCCGGAGCCGGCGCTTTTTCGTAGGAAGTATCGCGTTCTACCCGTTCATCCCGTTCATCAAGTTTGCAATCACAATCACAATTCAGCGGCTTGAACCGGGCAATCATGGCCAGCGAGGTATCGATGGCGCGAATCCTGGCGACATTTCGGGAATCGGCGACACGTATAGAAAGTTGGTTGAGGTCGAGATGACTGACGATGGCGGTTATCTGCTCTTTGGTCATTGGCGATGGTTGCAGGTTGATCGTTTGCTGTATGCTCGTGATAAACGAACTGATCGCAAAGACTGCCTTACCCTGGTATTCACCGGTCGCAAAGACATAAGCCTGTTCGCCCTGCGGCAGCGGGATCTGGCCATCTTCCGTGAGAAATCCGAAATCGGTCTTGCTGTTCTTTAGAAATCCGCCTTCCGTCAGGATCTTTCGCCCGGGGATCACCAGGAAAACATTCACCTCAGCGGCATATTCCTCCGTCATGCGTACGCGCAGCTCACTGGGCTCGATCCCCGGCAGGTCTTTTAGCAGCGCATCGACATTGTACCAGCCGAAACTTTCCACAGTGAACGTATAATAGATCGACGGATGCTCGACAATGGTCACCGGCGGCGGATTAGTGTAGATGATCGTAGTATCGGTGATGATCGCTCCGGTATTATCACGACGGATGACATTCGTGCGGAGGCCGTTGTCGCCGATGAGCGCCAGGCGGTTTTGTTGAAGCGTGGCGGCCATTAGCCGGTATTCGCGGCAACTGTCAAACTCGCGTGTATAGTTTGGTACCGTGTTGCTGTCGATGAGTTGACTTTCGTTGTCGATATACTTGAGAAGCGCGTGGATGTCTGATTTCGTCAAGGCGGGAAAGAGATTCATCGCCGTTTTGTTATATATATTATAGATATAATTGGCGTAGCAATCCCCGGAGGAGATGACCTTTTGATTATCGTGGATGAAGTCGGATAACCAGGACCCGGGGCGGCGTTGGCCGATATATGCAAGCGGGGGGCCGGTGACGGTGGACCGGAGCGAATGACAAGGGGCGCAACTGGTTTGGAAGAGGATGCGGCCGTGGTCAATCTCGTTGCGCGGAAGACTATCTGCCAGCGCATGCGGGTCGGTCCAGTTGATCTTTCCGTTGCCACCGGCGGTGCCCTTGTAGCGTTGCATGTTTGCTTCGATGCGGTTGGTGGGGAGGGAGACCATGATCGGCCGGACGATGCGCGCGGACCCGGTGTCAGCGGGTTGGATATCGATCATCCCGCCGCTGCTCAGGGGTTGCCCGTTGGTCTCGGTCGTGAGGCCGTAATGGATCATCTCGGCGATCGTATACGCTTCCTTGATCTCGAGCCGGATGTGTGGGGCGCCGCCCGCGTCGATGCTGCCACGGGGGATTTGGATACGGGCGCCGCGGATGGTTGTAAGAACGGTATCCCGGTTGGGGTCGATCGTATAGGTGTCACCGGGGATGGCAGTGGGATTGGCGTGGGTCGCAATGGGTTTGGGATGCGTCACAAGGAGAATGGCGCCGGCGATGATGACGGCGAAGCCAAGGCCGAATCCACCCCAGCGGAGCCAGGTGCTGCGATAGAAGTGTTGTTTCGCGCGGCGGATGGAGGCCGTGAGGCTGGCGCGGTGCAGTGCGGATCGGATATCTTGTTGAAGCCGGACGGCTTCGCGGAGGTCAGGGTCCGTGGCGAATTGGGATTCAAAGGCGGTTGTATCGGCGGCAGACAACTCGCCATTGAGATATTGTTCAATTTTTTCGATCAGTTCAAGTTCGGGTCTCATGGATGCTGGTTTAAGGGGTTGGGGAAGTTTGATGAAGTTCTTTTAACCGGTTCTTTGCCGCTTCCAGACATTTGTATTTCTGGTTCTTGGCGCTGTTCTCGGAGCCATAGCCCATTTTGACGGCGATCTCTTTGAGCGGGAACTTGTTTTGATAGAAGAGCAGCAGGAGTTCGCGGCAGCGGTCTTTGAGTTCGTCGAGTACCTTTTCGGCCAGGCGGATGCGCTGCTCCTGTTCAATCTCGGTCTGGAGCTGGCTTTCCTCGGCGGGGTGGAGACCGGTTTCCGGGTCATAGGGAATGTGCGGCCGGCGCTTTCGGAGTTGGTCGTTCCAAAGGAAACGGCACACGCTGTAGAGGTAGGTGCTCAGTTTTGCGGTGAGTTGGAATCGGGGGTCGGCGGCTTTGCGGAGCAAGATGAGGAGGGCCTCCTGGAAGATATCTTCGGCGTCCCTGGTGCTGCCGCCCCTGGTCTGGACCAGTTTGCGGATGGCCGGAAAATTCCGGTATAAGACGCTGAGGGCCAAGTCGTTCTTGCCGGTTCGGATTAATTCGAGGATGGGTTGGTCGTCCATGATACGGGGTCGTTTATAGATATATGGCGGAAAGAGGAAAAGGTCACCCCCGGGGGGCGGACTATTTTATTTGCCGGTCGACGAGTTCGCATAGCCGAGCGTTTAGTTCCCTGGTGATCGGGCCGGGCGCCGCGGCCCCGATTGGTACATCGTCCATGTGCGAGACGGGGATGATGTGGCGGCTGGTGCTGGTGATAAATGCTTCTTTTGCGGCGGGGATTTCGTGCAGGTGAAGGTCACGTTCTTCAACGGTGATGGCGGCGTGGTGGGCGAGGGCGATGACTTTCATGCGGGTGATGCCTTTGAGAATGTTTTGGGCCGGTGTGATGAGGGCGCCGGCGGCAGTGACGAGGAAGAAATTGCAGCGTGGACATTCGGTGATGATGCCGTCATGATGATAGAGGACGTCGGCGGCCCCACGGTCACGGATATACGGCTGCAAGTGGATCGCCATCAGGTAGTCAATGGTCTTGACGTCCGGCAGCTGGCGTTGGTGCGGGTGACTGATGAGGCGGATGGGCGGCGGGCAGGCTGGGCCGGGCGGGGACAGGGGATGCTGGGTGATTATGAGGCTGGGTTGGCCGATGCTGACGGTATCGGTTGAGATTCCGCCGGTGAGGGTGATGCGGATGCCGGAGTCGGGGAAGTTGTTGAGCCGCATCAATTCTGCGATGATCTCCTTTAGCTCTGGCCGCGTCTTCCCGGGGGTCAGGCGCATCCGGGCGGCGGAGTGAAAGAAGCGGTCGAGGTGGTCGTCAAGGAAGATGGGGTTGCCGCCGACGGTCTTCAGGAAGTCGAAGATGCCGTAGGCGCGTTGGATCGCGAGGTCGTTGACGCTGAGGGAGGCGTCGGCGGCGGGGAGGAAGGTATTGTTGAGGAAGGTATACATGACAGGAGAGCCCGGTGAGGACATTCCCACCGGGCACCAAATGTACGAACTTAGGCCATCGCTTTTTTGGCGGCGGGGGTGCTTGCCTTTTCTTTCCAGTTGGGATCGATAAAGGCCAGCAAGTCCTTGTTGATCGTCTCTGCTTCCGTTGTTGGCATTCCGTGAGGAAATCCGGGGTAGGAGATGAGTTTACCGTTTTTCAGGAGCTTTACGGCCCTGGCGCCGGTCAGTTCGAACGGGACGATCTGATCATCTTCGCCGTGGAGGACGAGGACGGGGATATCCACCTGCTGAAGGTCCGCGGTGAAATCGGTTTCTGAAAATGCCTTGATGCAATCGTATTGTGCTTTGATGCCGCCCATCATTCCCTGGCGCCACCAATTTTCGCGAATACTTTCCGAGATTTTCGCATTTGGGCGATTATAGCCGAAGAACGGGAGGGTGAAGTCCATGAAATATTGTTGGCGCTGCGTTGCCGTCTTCGACCGGATCTCATCGAGTATGGGTATGGGTATACCCTGGGGGTTGCCGGCGGTCTGTGCCATGATCGGCGTGACGGAACTGATGAGTACGGCTTTGGCTACGCGGCCCTTTCCATGTTTTGCGACATAACGGATCACTTCCCCGCCGCCGGTCGAGTGGCCGATATGAATAGCGTTTTTTAGATCAAGGTGATGCACCAGCTCGGCCACGTCGGCCGCGTAGGTGTCCATGTCGTTACCGTTTGCAGTCTGGGTCGATCTTCCATGTCCTCTTCGATCATGGGCGATCACTCTGTAGCCATGTTGGAGGAAGAACATCATCTGTGCATCCCAGTCGTCGCTCGATAGTGGCCAGCCGTGGTGAAAGACGATGGGTTGTCCGGTTCCCCAGTCTTTGAAGTAGATCTTGGTGCCGTCTTTGACTTTGAGAGTGTTCATGGTTGAATGTTTTAATGATTGTGTATAAAAATTCCCCGCAGCGGGGGTCGGGAGACACGCGGTGCAGTCAAGGGTTCGGGGTGGGGAAAATAAGGGTTAGGGGAGGCGGAAAAAGGGTTCGGGGTGGGGAAAATATGGATTCGGGGCGGCGGAAAAGTCAATAGATGGTGGAGGCAGATGGAATGGACGCCGAAGGTAGGAAGTTTTTCCAATTTTCCATATATTCAATGCTTCAATACAACAAATTCGATGGATCATACAACATCGATCATCCAACACAAACTGCACATGAGAAACTTCATTCTATTTTCATTTCTGTTGCTGGCGCTGGCCGGGTCCGGATATGCGCAGCGCCCCGGGGAAGGGGGAGGGCGGGGAGACACAGCACGTCGGCCGGATGAGGGACGGAGCCGGGAAGGTCGGCCCACTGCGACCATCGCGTCGATCACACAAAATCTGAAAAAGTACGACGGGTTCTACCCTTTCTATTACGACGACAAAACGGGAAAGATCTATCTGGAAATTGACCGGTGGGGGAAGGAGTTCCTATATTTCAGCAGTTTGCCCGAGGGGATCGGCAATGGTGGCGCGGAGCGGGGGCAGTCTGCCGCAGTGATCGCAAAATTCGTCAAAATGGGGCCGAAGGTTTTCCTGCTACAGCCCGACTATGAACATCGGTCGGTCAACGGCAGCGCGGACGAAAAGCGAGATGTGGCGGATGCGTTCTCGCAGTCGGTTTTGTATGGTTTTGGGCCCGTGGCGATCGAGGGGGACAAGGCTCTTGTGGACCTGACGCCTTTCGTGGCACGGGATGCGCTGCATATCGGGGACAATATCGGGTCGGGTCGGGGGAATCCGGGGAGTGCCTTTGCGGCGGCGGCGAACAGTCGCGGCGGTGCCGGGTCGGGTGCCAGCTACCGGTTGGATGACAGCCGGTCTGCGGTCTTTATCGATAACACCAAAAATTTTCCAAAGAATACCGAGTTTGAGGCGTTGGTGACCTTCACCGGGAATGGGGGCGGCGGGCGGCGTGGCGGTGTGGCGCCGGATGCGAGCGCGGTGACGGTAAGGATACATCAGGCTTTTGTCGAGTTGCCGGACAGCGGATACCGGCCGCGGCGGTTCGATACAAGGTCGGGTTTCATTCCATTCAGTTATTATGACTTTTCGGCGCCGATGTCGGAGCCGCTGGAGAAGCGATATATTATTCGTCACCGGCTTGAGAAGAAGGACCCGAACGCCGCTGTGAGCGAGCCCGTGGAACCCATCGTCTATTATATCGACCGGGGGGCGCCGCCGCTGATCCGGAAAGCGCTGATCGAAGGCGGGTCATGGTGGAATCAGGCTTTTGAGGCGGCGGGGTTCAGGAATGCGTTTATCGTAAAGGAGCTCCCGGAGGGCGCCGATCCGATGGATATCCGGTACAATATGGTGAACTGGCTCGACCGGAGTGGCAGTCCGCAGCGGGCTTTTTCTTATGGCGCCGGGTATACCGATCCGCGGACGGGTGAGATCATCAAGGGCGTGGTGACGCTGGGCTCGGATCGGCACCGGGAGGATTATTTGATCGCGGAGGGGTTGTTGCAGCCGTATGGGGGTGGCGGAACGGGGGGCGGCGGCGGAAAGGAGCCTGTCGATCCGCGGATGCAGGAGATGGCGCTGGCGAGGATCCGGCAGCTGTCCGCTCACGAGATCGGGCATACGCTGGGGCTGGAGCATAATTTTATGGCAAGTGTAAAGGACCGCGCATCGGTGATGGACTATCCCTTTCCGCGGTTCTCGCTGAAGGAAGACGGGACGATCGATCTCAGTCAGGCCTATGCGACGGGGATCGGCGGCTGGGATAAACGGGCGATCATCTGGGGGTATTCGGAGTTCGCGCCGGGCGTCGACGAAGATGCGGCGCTGGATAAGGTCATGAATGAGACGTTAAAGGAGGGATTCAAATATATCCCTGACGTTGGCGGTCTGGCGCATCCGCTGTCCAACCAATGGGACGACGGGGTCAATCCGATAGATCAGTTGAACAAGCTGATGGCTGTCCGGCGGCATCTGCTTGACAATTTCTCGGAAAAGGCCATCCCGAAAGGGGCGCCGATGGCGACTTTGCAGGAAGTGCTGGTGCCGATCTATCTCCTGCAGCGTTACCAGGTCGAAGCGGCGGCAAAATCGCTGGGCGGCCTTTATTTTACGCACGCGATTAAGAATGACGGTCAGGAGCCCACGAAGATGGTAGAGCCGGCGGAGCAGTGGCGGGCGTTCGATGCGCTGATGAATACGATTACGCCGGCGGCGTTGGAATTGCCTGAGACCCTGATCCGGAAGATCCCGCCGCGACCGACAGGGTATCCGGCTACGATCGAGGTCTTTCACGGTCATACGGGGCCGACCTTCGATCCGATCGCGGCGGCGGAAGCGGCGGCGGACAATACGCTATCCTATTTGCTGGATGGGGAGCGGGCGGCGCGGCTGATCGAGTATCAGTCGAGGGATGAGCGGCAGCCGGGGCTGTTGCCGGTATTGGACAGCGTCGTTGCGAGGACCTGGAAGGCCGGAGTTCCGGCGGGTTATAATGGGGAGTTGCAATTGCTCGTCGATAACCTCACGCTAAAACGGATGCTGGCACTCGCGGCCGATCCGCGGCATGCCGATAATGTCCGGGCGGAGGGGCTTGTCGCCGTGGATGCGCTCAAGGGCTGGATGCAGTCGCAGGCAGGCGGGGCGACTGGGAAATGGAAAGGGGCGTTGTTATTGGCGTTGCAGGAGATCGGTGAATTCGAGAAGGATGCGGATAAGTTTGTTATCGAGCCGTCGGCCGAGATGCCGCCGGGGGCGCCGATCGGGATGCCGGGGATGGATTGGTGAAGCAGCGGGATGGGGGGATGGAATGGTGAGGGGGCGGGATGCGGGGGATCGATTTGTGAGGGGATTTTTTTTTAGTATCTTGTTTCTCCTATGAGGGTGGCCATTGGGAAACAGATCAATAATGGCATTGTGATCGCAGTCGCCATCGTGATGGTGATCGTCGCGTTGTCGGTCTGGCAGTATTGGCTCCTGGGGCATATATTGGTTGAAGAGCGGCGACAATTGTGGGAACGTCGCGAAGCCAACCTGGTCAGGGCATCCCAACTGCAATGGTCATTATGGGCGCTATCAGCCGCGGTGGTCGTGCTGGCGGTGTTGGTCCTGCGCAAAGTCCGGGTCAATCTACGGGAGGCGAGGGTTGCCCGCAAGTCATCGGAAGAAAAGTACAGGATGTTGTTCTATAAGAGCCCCTTGCCGAAATGGATATATGATGAGGATACGCTGCGGTTCCTGGAAGTGAATGACGCGGCAGTCAGGTTGTACGGTTATTCGGAGGAGGAATTCCAGCAACTAACGCTGGCGGATATCCGATTAAAGGAGGATGCAGAAGAGCGTTCCCGGGCGGGGCAGTGGCGGCATATCCGCAAGGACGGGGAGGTCATCGACGTAGAAGTGACGGCGCATGCCCTGGAGCTGGATGGGCGCCGCGCGCGGATGATGGCGGTCGTGGATGTCACTGAGCGGCGGCGGCACGAGCTTGAGCTGCAGGTGATGAATGCCGACCTGGCGAAGCGGGCGGAGGCGGTAATCGTCGCGCAGGAGAAAGAGCGGACGGAGATCGGGAAGGAGTTGCATGATAATGTCAACCAGATCCTGGGGGCGAGCAACCTGTATATCAATACGGCCATGACCGACGAGGAGATGCGGCAGGAGTTGCTGGAGCGGAGTACCGAGCTGGTGAGCAATGCCATCAATGAGATCCGGAAGATCTCGAAGTCGCTGATCACGCCGGGATTGCGGGAGATCGGGCTGATCGAGTCGATAGAGGATATCATCGATGACCTGAAAGTCGCGGGCGACAGGCTGACCATCGACCTCGATCTCCAGAATATTGCTGAAGAGCAGATCGAGGAAAGGCGGAAGCTGACGGTCTTCAGGATTGTTCAGGAGCAATTGAATAATATCGTCAAACATGCGCGGGCCACGCGGGTGCTGGTCCGGTTATCGGGGGAGCGGGACCATATTGTGCTGACGGTGGCGGATAATGGGGTGGGGTTCGATGTGAGCCGGCACCGGAAGGGGGTGGGGATAACGAATATCATCAGCCGGGCGGAGCTATTCAATGGGAGGGTAGAGATCCAGTCGATGCCGGGGGAAGGGTGTGTGTTGACGGTAAGTTTGCCGATGTAAACGAGGGAAGCAGCTCCGACGAAGCTCTGAATTAACATGGCCATTGGCCGTTCTAAACCATAGAATATGCGATTTCCTTCTCTGCAATCCCTGGCCGGCGGAGCCTGGCAGACTTTTCGCCGATTTCCCATTGCTGTTTTACTGGCCTTCAAAGCAACGGTTCTCGGTATTTGGTACACGCACCTTTCCGAAACCTATGCGCGCAAGTATATCGATATTGGGCCGGTATCAAGGGAGTGGCCCCTGCAATGGTACTGGAACGCCATCGTCAGCTGTTACCTGGGAATGCTGTTGTCCGTGGCGGTGACGAAGTGGGTGGAGAAGCGGCGCGGCGCGGGGGCTAAGGGGGGAGGTGGCTACGAGGGAGCGGGGGGGCCGGCCGCTGGCGGCGCGGGGGGGGATGCGGCCTCTGGCGGCGCGGTAAGCGGCCGCGGGCTGCTCATCGGATTGCAAGCAGGCGTCATTGTCCTTGCGGGCCTCTATTATTTGTCCCTTCCATCCGATTACAACGCACAGATGGTGACCCGGACGATGGTGCTGGCGCTGGGTCTGCATTGGCTGATCGCGGTGATCGGGTTCGGGCGGGGCGAAGTGAACGGGTTCTGGCTTTTCAACAAACGGCTCTTCCTGCGGATGCTGACGACCTTTTTGTATTCGGTCGTTTTGTATATCGGGGTCGCGCTGGCCTTGCTGGCGATCGACAAATTGTTCAATGCGGATGTCCATTGGGAGGTTTATCAAGAATGCTGGTGGGTCCTGGGGGGATTGTTTAGCGTCTGGTTCTTTCTCGCAGGTTTTCCGAAGACTTATGAGAACCCGGCCGGGATCAGTGACTATCCGAGAGGACTAAAAATATTCACTCAGTACGTCCTCCTCTCGCTGGTGATGATCTACCTGCTCATTCTGTACGCCTATATGTTCAAGATCGTTTTTACCGCTCATTGGCCGGCCGGGTGGGTGGCCTGGATGGTAATGGTCTTCTCCGTGGCGGGCATCTTGTCGCTGCTGCTGATCTATCCCCTGCGGAATGAAGTGGACAATACCTGGATCAGGGGTTATTCCAAATTCTATTATGTGGCTCTGCTACCGCTGATCGTCCTGCTGTTTTGCGCGATCTACAAGCGGGTGGCGCCCTATGGGATCACGGAGCAGCGGTATTTCCTGCTGGCGCTGGCTACCTGGCTGCTGTTTATCACCCTGTATTTTCTGCTTTCGAAGAAGAAGGACATCCGGCTGGTGCCGTTGTCGCTGTGTATCCTGGCTTTTTTGTCCGTCTGGGGCCCCTGGGGGGCCTTTGCGGTTTCGTTGAACAGCCAGCGGCACCGCTTGGAGGGATTGCTGGAAAAATATGGGCTGATGGCAAATGGAAAGGTGGTGGCCGGGAACCCGACGGGAGGCAAGTTTGTCGCCGGGAACCCGGAGGTCCATGTCCCGGCAAAGGACCGCAAGGCCATCAGTTCGACAACCGACTATATCGTCAGTCGGCACGGATACAAGGCGTTGCAGCCCATGTTCACCGTCAACATCGACTCGATGATCCGGCGGGATAGTCTTTCGGGCCGGTTCCAGGAGGAAGAACGGGTGCAGGCGATCGTCCACCTGATGCATGTCAACTATATGAATAGCTGGCAGACAGAGGAGGATTCGGTCACCCTGGGTGGAGTGAAGGTCGCAGTCGCGGCGGTAGAAGACTTTTATATTAACGCGAATGATGTAGATGAGGCGATCGCAACGGAAGGAGCGCAGTACCTGGTGCCTTTCTCGATCTCGAAGAACAGTCGGAATTGCCAGTCCGCGGCCGTTGGCAATGATTCAGTAAAGTTCTGTATAGATACGTCGGGGATTTTATTTAGGGTCACCTGGGAACCCGGCAGCGACACGGCGATCGTAGACCTTGGAGGGCTCGCCAACTGGGCGCAGATAAGGGCAAATGTAAGTTTTGGCGCGTCGCAGAAGGAACTGACGGTGCCTTTTAACGGCGGGCGGCTTTGGGGGAAGGTGGTGTTCAGAAGGATGCAGGGCAGTAAGTCTGAGGGGAAGGTAGAGTTCAGTTCGTTCGCGGGGTCTCTGCTGATCTCAAAGAAATGACACAGGCCTGCGCGCAGGCGGCACGCGGGCTGGCACGCGCATGCGGTCACTGGAATTGGATATTGTCGGGGATCTTGAATTCGTCGGGTTTGATGGAATAAGATTCGTCGATCTCGGTTGCGTATTCTTCGACTCGCATGCCCGGGGGCATGTTCGCGACCAGTTGCTTCTTTACGACGTAAAACCCTTTCCAGACCCAGAGGCGGAATGATTGAGGCCGTTCCCACACCCCACAGGGTCTTCCAAGGAGGGTGTCGGTGCGCACGAATGCAAAACCCATTTGTTTAAAATTTTCTTCAAAGCTTCCCCCGAAAAGGAGGCGGGCAGGGCTTTTAACGCCGAGATGCCGATCAAGGTCCATGCTGTAGCTTTGACCCTCCACTGTTATTTTAAGATTGTGCTGTACGGGCGCAAACTGAAGGTTGTCGGGGAATGCAGGGGTTCCATGATTGCGTAAACTGTCTGCGACGCCAGCCATCGCCTTTCTCATCGCGGTGGTATCGGTCATGGTCTCTACCACTTCTTTCTCCTTATTTCCCCAGTCGTCAAAAATGATGGTTTTTGTCCCGCGCTGCGGACCGTTGAAAAATCGGAAGACGAGCCGGCAGGATTTGATGGGGTAGTGTTTCCTGCCATCCGGGCTGTTTGCCTGGGCGAAACAATGGCTATAAAATAAGCCGGTGAAGGCAAAGGCGGTTAATAATGGTTTCATCATGGTAAGATACGCGTTTGATCATAATTTTTCAAGTGGCGATGAGGCGGCGAAATCGGCTTTTGTCGTAAAATATTGAAGCGACAGGACCCAGGTCAGAAAGGCCACCAGTGTTGCCTTTTGCAAGCTGGGGAGAATTTCAAGATGAAAACTGGTATAGAAGACGGCGGCGGTGGCGTAGGCGATAACGAACAACAGGATCGCAAGGATCTTTAGCCACGTCATTTTCGATCTGAAGATAAAAATGCTGATATAGAGAGCGCTGATCATTAAAAAAACCAGGGTGAGGGTAATGGCGGCATTGTGAAGGGGAGTGACCACCAGGAAAGCCGCGGTCGTACCGAGGATACCGCAATAGCGGATGATGCGGGAGGCGCCCTGGACGGCGATATTCTTTGAGAAACGGATAAAGAAGCAGGCGAAGCTGGCGCAAAGGATGAACCAGCCGGTGATGGCCCAGATCCTGGCGCTATTGCGGGCGCCGTTGACCGCCGTCTTGCCGAAGAGATTACACAAATAATTTTGTTTCAAGTCGAAGCCTATGGAATTCGCATCAATTTGGTTGCCTCCGGGGTAGGTATTGATCGCCACGGTCAGCAGGGCAAGGGAGAGCGCAATTCCCAATGGAAGAAGATGTTTGCTACGCACCCAACGAATATATTATTTTTTATGTAATAACGCGGCGTTTGAAATAGAGATAAAATGGGACACCGCTAAGGATCAGCAATAGTCCGATCAACGACTGGGCGGGTTGGGTAATGATCGTATTGGTCATCAGGGCGGCGCAAAAAAGGATGATCAGCCAGGGGATCACCGGGTAGCCGATCACTTTTGCAGTTATGCGGCCCTTTCTTTTCATCCTGACGAGGCCAAAAGCCGCAAGGCCGAAATAGCCGTAGGATGCAAAGACGATCAGGTTGGTGATCTGGTCGAAGGTGCCGCTGCAAACCAGAACGATGCTCCAGATGGCGGAATAGACGAGGGCGATATGCGGCGTCAGGGCGGTGGAATGGACTTTCCCTGCATTCTTAAAAAAGACGTTTTCACGCGCCATCCGAAAATAAACTCTTGCGTATGAAATGACGCAGCCGTTGAGTGCGCTGAAGGTACAGGTCATTATCAGCGCGCCGATCAGCACGGTTCCTGTTTTGCCCATCAGGGCGCCGGCAACTTCCGCCGCGGCGATCTTATCCTGACCGAGACGGGACAGCTGGTCCAGCGACAAAACGCGCATGTATGCATAATTGAGCACCGTGTATAGTACTATTGCTATACTCACGCCGCCGATGATCGCGTATGCCACGTTCCGCTTAGGGTTTCTGATCTCACCTGTGATAAAGGTAATGTTTGCCCAGCCGTCGTAGGCCCATAAGGCGCTAAGCATTGCGCCGAAAAAGCCGCTTAACCAACCGGCGGGTGGTAGCAGGACTGCGGCGGGCGGTATTAGCGCGGCAGGCGCCAAGGCCGCGGCTGGGTGAGATGCGGGAGTGCGGGAAAAGAGCAATGCTGAGATGATCAGCAGCAGGATCCCGGTGATCTTTGCGGAGGTTACGATGTTGTTTAATACCCCGCCTTTTCTGATTCCGCGGGTATTGAACCAGGTCAGGAGCGAGATGGTCAGCGCGGCGAGTATCCTTATACCCCAGCCGTCAAACGGGAGCAGCACGAGTGTATTCACCGACTGCGCAAAAACAAAAGACAATGCGGCCAAGGCGCCGCTGCCAAAGATCATGAATACGGACCAGCCGAACAGGAAGGAGATGAAATCGCCGTAGATCAACCGAAGGTATTCATAGACGCCGCCGCTTTCGGTGGTCATGGTCGACAAGCCTGCGTAGGTGAATGCGCCAAAGATCGTTATGATACCCGCCGCTATCCATGCGATAAGAATGAAGGATTCGTTTGGCAGGCTCTGTGCCATGGGCACGATCTTCTTGAACACGCCCGAACCGATCATGATGCCCGCGACCAGCAGGATCGCAGTGGGCAGGCCGAGCACTCTTTTGAGTCCTTCCTGTGCGGCGGGTTGATCCTCCCTCATCGGCAATTGATTTGAGAAAGGAAGATAGGTCAAAAATCCCGGTTGTATTTTACTGAATCGTCCAGCCGGACGAATTCGCGAATGGTCTTTCCCAGCTTAAGGTAGAGCCGACCGTCCTTAAAATATGCGTACCAGCCCTCTTCATAGATCAAAAAGTCGACCGGCGAGGTAAAGTACATTTGTTCCGGGTGATTGGCGACCATATATCTGCTGATATAATAAAGCTGATCTCCCTGCAGATAGATGCGGACGGTATCCCGGTTATCGGACGTATATACTCCGACGTTACGGGCGAGTGAGTCGGGTCGCGGCTGGATGACCGACGGATGCTCCGGTTGATAGAACTCATCCCAGTGGTACACGGTGGCGACGCTGTTGACCAGCTCCCGGATCAGCCCGAAGCCGACATCGTTGTTGATCTGGACAACCACTCCATCGCCGTTGTCAAAACATCCGTAGTAGTTGCTGAGGAAACCCACGTCGGAGCCGTCGTGATTAAAATAGTGGTTTTTACCCTTTTGAAAAAGAAAGACGCCAAGCCCCTCCCGGGTACCATTATTCACGATAGAATCGATATAGGGGGATAATCGGGTCCGGGTGGAGGTCTGGTCGAGCACTTTGGCGGATTTGCCTTCGAACGCCAGCTGGCTTTCGATGATATATTTACCGAGGTCGCTCGGCGTTGTCCATAAGCCGGCAGCGGCCTGTTCGGGGTAAATATGATATTTTCCGGGCACCTCCTTTCCGCCCCGCAGATACCCGGTCGCCCGGTCTTTGGACGCAGGCGGCGGCTGGGCATACGAGCTGTGATCCATGCCCATGGGTTGGAGCACGTTCTCCCACATATACTGATCATAGGGTATACCGGTAGTGTTCATTACGATCAGCTGCGAGATGGTTGTTCCGCCGCCGGAGTAGATAAATTGTTTACCGGGTTCGACGATCGATCGCACGGGGTCGGTGTTTGCCGGTCTTTTCCCGTCAAGCACCTGGTCGAGTGCAGGAAGGCTGTCGGTTTTCTCATAGCCGGGGAATCCATGCACGCTGAGCCCGCCCGTATGGCTGAGCAGGTTACCAAGCGTGATCTTTTTTCCCTTGCTCACGGAGTCATAGGGGAATTTCCAGGTTCGCAGGTAGTCGTTGATGTCAGTATTTAGATCCAGCCGATGCCGCTGGACCAGCAGCATCACGCCCACGGCATTTAGCGATTTGCTGATCGAGCCGGCCTGAAACATCGTGTTTGTCGTCACCGGCCGCCGTTCCCCCTCATCTGCCCAGCCATAGCCGCGGGCCCATTCGACCTGGTTGTTATGGATGACGGCGATGCTCACCCCCTTGACGCCATAGAACTTCATCCGGTCCGCCAGCGTCCAGGCGTCGTCGCCGGGCAGTTGGACCCAGCCGCCGAGATGGGTCTCGACCTGGCGGATTTTGTCCTCGATGTCCTTTGAATAAACTTTATCCGGTTGCTGGGCGTGGCTGCAGGAAGCGGCAAGCGCCAGCAAAATGATTGCGGTGATGGAATAGCGGTTCATGCATTTAAAGGTAGTAATACTTCTTCCATTTTTTGGCTACGGGAGCCCTTGATGAGAAGGTAAGCGTCTGTCAGGCCGACGCCGCGGAGCCAGTGGCCGGCCTCTTTGCTGTTGGCAAAGCTCAGATAGGGGTGGCTGAGTTTGCGGAAGTCGCCGCCAACGAGGACGACCTGTTGCCAGGGGTATTGAGCGATCAGGTCGATGATGGATTGGTGTTCGGCCAGGCTTTCGGGGCCGAGTTCCGCCATGGCGCCAAGGATGAGGATCTTGTGGTCGAGGGAGGTGCCGGGGGTTGGGTGGTCGGGGAGGGTGTTGGGTATTGGGTGGTCGGGGATGGTGCGGTTGCGGGAGGTGCCGGGGGTTTTGTGGCCGGGGATGGTGATGGGAAGGCGCGCGAAGTTTTCGATCGCGGCGCGCATGCTCGAGGGGTTGGCGTTGTAGGCGTCGAGGATAATATGGTTGCCGTCTTTTTCGATGAGTTGGGAGCGGCTGTTGGACGGCGTGTAGACTTCGATGGATTTGCGGATGCGGTTGTCGGGGACGCCGAAATGTTTGCCCACGGCGACGGCCGCGAGGACGTTTGGAAGATTGTAGTCGCCTACGAGTTGGGTGTGGATGGGGCCGGTGGAGGCGCCGTGGGTGATGTCGACGTGGAGGAAGGTGGTTTCGCCGGAGGCGGTTGCGGCGCCGACGAAGTCGGCGCCGTGTGTGCCATAAGTTATGAGGTTCGGGATGCCGTGACTCATTTCGATGAGGTCGGGAGAGTCCTGGAGGACGAAGGCGGTGCCATGGGTGGCCCGCAGAAAATCATAAAGCTCACCCTTCCCCTTCTTCACGCCCTCAAGTCCGCCAAAGCCTTCGAGATGGGCTTTGCCCACATTGGTGATGATACCATGCGTAGGAAGGGTATACGCGCAATAGCCTTCGATCTCTTTCTGGTGGTTGGCCCCCATTTCGATGACCACCAGCTGCGCGTCGGGGCGGACGGAGAGGATGGTCAGGGGGATACCGATATGGTTGTTGAGATTTCCTTTGGTGGTGTAGGTGGTGAATGTCGATGACAGGACGGCGTGGATGAGTTCCTTGGTGGTGGTCTTACCGTTACTGCCGGTGATGGCGATGAAAGGGATATTGAATTGGCAGCGATGGTGGAGGGCTAACGCCTGGAGGGTGGTGAGTACGTCGGGGACCGGGATGAGGCGGTCGGAGACTTCCGGGGGGACGAGGTCGGTGGGTGGGTCCGCCTTCGCTGGAGTTTCGTCGGGCGAAGCCGGGGTTTCGTCGAGGATGGCGTAGGCGGCGCCGAGCTCGAGGGCTTTTGCCGCGAATTGGTTGCCGTTGAAGTTGGGGCCTTTGAGGGCGAAGAAGAGGTCGCCGCGCCTCAACTGACGGGTGTCGGTCTGGATAGAAGGGTGGCGGAGATAGATCTCGTATAGGTTTTCGATGGTCATGGATGAGGGATATGCAACATTTTTGAAAGATTGAGGTCTTTACCAAACACCAAATATCGCTGCGTTATGTTTCGAAATTACTGGAAAATCGCTGTCCGGCAGCTGGGCAAACAAAAATTCTATTCCTTTATCAAGATCGGCGGTTTTGCGCTGGGTATAGCCACCTGTCTGCTGATCGCGTTGTATATCCGGCACGAACTGAGTTATGATCGCGGGTATGCGAACGGGGACAGGCTATTTCGGGTGATCCAGGTCTATGTCGGGGACAACGGAACGCCGGGCAAGGGGCCATGGATGCCGGCGCCTTTTGCCAAGTCCATGCTGAAGGACTTTCCGCAGGTGGAGCAAGTGGGGCGGATCATGCCGGCGGATCTGTTTTATGGCGCAGGCAGTAATGAGGTCCGGCCGCAGGGCAAGACGGAGGATACGTACGAAGAGGGCTTTACGTATGCCGATCAGTCGATATTGGATATGTTTGGCACGCCCATGATCTATGGCGACCGGGTACATGCGCTGACAGAGCCGGCAAGCATTGTGCTTTCGAAGCGAAAGGCCGACAAATATTTTCCGGGCCAGGACCCGGTGGGCAAGGTGCTCTATCTTAATGGGGATATTATTCATCCATACAAGATTGGCGGGGTTATGGCCGATCCGCCGGTGAATTCCCATCTGCAATACGACTTTCTGATCTCGCTGAAGGGTCATCAGCTTTGGGATGGAGAGCAGGACTTCTGGCGGGCGGATAACTATCCCACCTATGCGCTGTTGCGGCCGGGAGTTGACCCGGCAGAGCTGCAAGTCAAGCTGATAGCGCTTTTCAAAACTTACCTGTTGCCACAGATGGAGGCGGCCGGGCAGGCCAATCCTGAAGCCATCATCAAGCGATGTTCCTTTGAGCTGCAACCGGTAAAGGATGTTCATTTGCGGTCTGCCGATATCGGCGACGGGCTGCCGCATGGAGATATCCGGATGGTCTGGTTGTTTGGGGCGGTGGGCGTCTTTATCCTGTTGCTGGCCTGTATCAATTTCGTCAATCTCTCGACGGCGCGGAGCGCGAACCGGGCGAAGGAGGTGGGGTTGCGGAAGGTGGTGGGTTCGCCGCGGAGCGGGTTGATCGGGCAGTTCCTGACGGAATCGTTGTTATTGAGCATGATCTCGATCGTGCTGGCGGTCGGGTTGGCGTGGCTCTTCCTGCCGATGTTCGATCGCATGACCGATACAAAGCTCCAAATACCCTGGTCGGAGTGGTGGTGGTTGCCGTCGATCGTCGTTGTGGCGGTGGGGGTCGGGCTACTGGCGGGATGGTATCCGGCCATGTATCTATCGCGGTTCCGGCCGGTGGATGTGCTCAAGGGGGAAGTTAATCTGGGTGGCCGGCGCTCGGGGTTGCGGAGCGTGCTCGTGGTGTTCCAGTTCACGACGTCGGTGATCCTGATCGTCTGTACGCTGGTGGTATATCAGCAGATGCGGTTTATCCTGAACAGAAAGATGGGGTATAATAAAGACCAGGTGATGTTGATCCAGGGGGCGGGAACGATCGATACGGCAAATTATCCGCACAAACGGATGACGACGTTCAAAGATGAACTGCTGGGGTTGCCGGGGGTGAAGAGTGCAACGGTAAGCGACTTTTTGCCCGTTTGGCTTGGAAAGCGGAATCAAAATAGTTTCTGGAAAGAAGGGCGGTCAAAGATCGATCCGGGGATCGGGGCGCAGAACTGGTATGGCGATGAGGATTATTTCAACACGCTAGGGATGAAGATCGTCAAGGGTCGGCCTTTTATCCGGGACATGGCGTCGGATTCGTCGGCGGTGATCATCAATGAGACGATGGCGTCGCGGTTGGGCTGGGCCGATCCGTTAGGGAAACAGATCGACCGCGGGGGTACTTATAAGATGCATATTGTCGGGGTAGTTGCGGATTTTAATTTTGAGAGCGTGAAGGATCCGATCGCTCCGGTGGTCTTCCATCGCGGGGACTGGGCGACGATCGTGGCCGTTAAGGCCAATACAACCGATATGGCGGCCCTGATCAGGAGGGTCGGGGCGGTATGGGATCGGTATTCGCCGCAGCAGGAATTTCGGTATACCTTCTTAGATGAGCACTATGCGCGGATGTATGCGGATGTGCAGCGGACGCAGAGCATGTTCACCAGTCTGTCTACTCTCGCCATCGTCATCGCCTGTCTCGGGTTGTTTGCGTTATCGGCCTATATGGCGGAACGCCGCCGGAAGGAAGTGGGGATTCGGAAGGTCCTGGGGGCTACGGTGGCGCAGGTGACGGCCCTGCTGACGCGGGAGTTTGTTGTGTTGGTGTTCATCTCGATTCTCATCGCGACGCCGGTGGCGTATTGGGGGATGCATGAATGGTTGCGGGATTATACTTACCGGATAGAACTGGGGTGGTGGGTGTTTGTGGCGGCGGGGGCGATGGTGATCGGGATCGCATTGCTCACGATGGGGGTGCAGGCGGTGCGGGCGGCGATGGCGAATCCGGCCGGGAGCCTCCGCAGCGAATAGTCGCGCTTCGCGTGGTAGGGTGCACCCGCTGTATCGGAACAGGACAAATAGGTGCGGTGATTCTGGGGGAGAGGATTGAAAGACAGCGGGTTGGGACTTCGGCATGACCTGTGTGGCTGAAGCATAAAGCTTCACTATGCATAAAAAGTTGATTATTCTTGCGAGTATCGTCTTGTTTTGTTGTTCGGCGCGGGCTCAATTTAACGTCAGGGTAGTCCTTGACAAAGTGCCTGCCAAACACCGGGCTGATACTTTATTCATTACAACCGACGGAAATCAGTGGAACCCCGCGGACACGAATTTGATGTTTAAAAAGGATTTGTCCGGGAAGTATGTGATGGATGCCCGGGGAGTTGAGGGTAACACCTATCACTACAAGATCTGCCGTGGTACGATGAATTCGGTTGAGTGTGCGGTTGGCGGAAAGCCTATCGATCCGCGGATAGTCACTATCCAATCCGATACGACCCTGCATATTGTCGTGGCCGGTTGGACGGATGATTTTCTGAAACCGTGAGACGGCGGCGGCCGCCCGGTCTATAAAAAATAGAACCCCGCCGTCAGGCGGGGTTCGTTATGTGGTGTGTAAGATCTATTGTGTGGTGCGAAGGTTTATTGTTTTCGCGTATTCTGGCGTCTTGTTTTGTAGTTGATACCGGTCTGGCGGCCGTTGCCTGCCGGGCTGCCGACGCGGTCCATGGCGCAACGGAAACCGACGGTGCTGTTGGCCTGGTCTTCTTCGAGGAAGCGGCGGGTACCGGGGCTGAGCCAGTAAGCGCGGTCATTCCAGCTGCCACCCTTGATCACGCGGGACTTGTTGCTGATCAGTGTGGTCAGGCCATAGCCGTAGCTGATACCGGCGATAGTAGAGTCACCGTCGAGGTAGTTGATGACGTCGCCTTTCTGGTAGTTGCGGCGGTTATGCGATTCGGAGTCTGTCACGTTACGCATCTTGATGCGGCCGAGGCTGTCGCGCTCCGATTTGCCGTCCTTATCGAGGTTAATGGTTTCGAATTTGTTACCGCGGTAGGGAGCTACGTCATCGACGTCCTGGCCGCTCATCGGGCGGTATACGTCGCCTACCCACTCGCTAACGTTGCCGGACATATTATAGAGACCAAATGCATTCGGGAAGAAGGAGACGACGGGGGCGGTATATACGGCGTTATCGTTTAGACCACCGGCAACGCCCATGTTATCGCCGGCGCCGCGTTTGAAGTTCGCCATGAAGGTACCCTGCCAGCTGCCATGGCGCTCCTCGCGGAGACCGTTGACGTTATTGGACCAGGAATACACCTGCTTGTTGGCGATCAATTCTTCACCGTGAGTCTTATCGTTTTTGGCCGGAAGAGGATTTTGACCGATATACCCCAGCGCTGCGTATTCCCACTCCGCTTCTGTCGGGAGGCGGTAGTTGGGGAGCAAGATACCGTCCTCAAACGTCACCACCGTACGCGGGGTACCATTGGGGTTCTTGAGGGGGTTGCTCTTGGAGCGGGCCTTTTTGTCAGGGGTAGCCTGATATTCGCCCATCAGGTATGCTTTTGTATTGAAGTTTTCCTGGCCGAGACCTTGGAGGTTCTTGACGGCGTTGGCATTGATATAGCCGCGTTGGATAAGGGCAAGTTCGTTCACCCGGTCAGAGCGCCACAGACAGAAGTCGTGGGCTTGTCTCCAGGTCACCCCTACCACCGGATAGAAGTTGTAGGAAGGATGGCGGAAATAGTATTCGACCATTGGTTCGTTGTAGGCGAGCTCGCTTCTCCAGCAGAGGGTATCAGGGAGGGCCCCGTCGCGAACGGCCTTGTATTCGTCGGCGTCAAACACCTGGTCGACCCAGTAAAGGTATTCCCGATAGTGGATGTTGGCCACTTCGGTCTGGTCGATATAGAACGAGTTGACTGTCACGCGGCGGGGAACGTTGTTCCAGTCGCGCATCACGTCTTCCTGGGTAGCGCCCATCGTGAACGTACCACCCTGGATGAAGACGAGACCAGGTCCGGTGTGTTGTTCCCTTTCTTTGGAAACCTGAAATCCGCCCATTTTGGAATCGTTGTAATTCCAACCAGTTACGGCGGATTGATCCGGCTTTTTCTTACAGGCAGCAAAAAGGGATACGGTGGTTGCCAGGATTGCTAGGTTTTTCAGTTTCATTTGATTGACGCTTTTGATTGAACGCTTGAGCGAACGCTGGTATGATCGAACGCTCGTAAACAGGAAAAACGATGATTTCGGTTCGTTATTGTATAAAAATACGAGACTTAGTTATTCACAGTTGCCTTATTTTTGCTTTCCGGGACG
>DASZJO010000176.1:0-2735 GCA_035948015.1 Puia sp. | reverse complement strand
CGTTTTATCAATGAAGAGCTGGTCCAGTTCATTGAAAGGAATGTTAAAAAATACCCCGGCAAGTCCGGCCTGAAATTCAATATATTAGAGAGTAAGACCCAGGCCAGGATCAGCCTGTATACGATGGGGACGGGGTTTGAGATGAATGACGAAATGTCGGCTTTCCTGGAAAGGACCCCTGAACTGGAAGTTCAGGTTGTCACCTAGCCTGACAATTCCTCTGTCGCCCGGACGACCAAAAGTGATCGGAAAATAACGGACCTTTGACAGGAAAAGTAAAGAATACATCACATAAAAACGACCAAATTATGGCTTTAGAGTTCACGGATACTAACTTTCAGGAAAAAGTGATTTCATCGGATAAATTAACCATTGTAGACTTTTGGGCTGAATGGTGCGGACCTTGCCGTGCGATCGGGCCGGTTATAGAAGAGTTGTCCAAAGAATACGACGGTCGCATCAACGTGGGTAAAGTCAATGTTGACCACAACCCGCAATTGTCGATCAATTATGGCATCACCAGCATCCCTGCAATCCTTTTCATCAAGGGCGGCAAAGTCGTGGATAAACTGGTTGGCGCCCAACCGAAATCCAATTTCGTAAAAAAGATCGAATCGCATATCTAAGCTATACCATCCATAACATGGAACCCGTGCCGAAGCGCGGGTTTTTTTATTTTTTCTTATCTTAGCTTCAAACCCTCCGACCCATGCGAAAAGGACTGTCGTTCGCGGTTGGCTTTATCCTGCCATATCTCCTTACCGCCCAATATATAGACCAGAAGGCCGCCGATGCGTGGCTGATTAGCCGGATGGTGGAAAAATACCATGTGGCACCCCGCACGCTGGATAAAGAAATGTCCGCCGCGATCTTTTCCCAGATGCTGGATGCCCTCGACGGGCAACAGCTCATCTTTACCACGGGCGATATTCAACGGCTGGGTGCCTGGAAGCTAAGGCTGGATGACGAGATCCTGAACAGGCGAACTGATTTTTTGACCCTGCTTGCCGGCTTGTATAAACAGCGGTTGATCCAGGTGGATTCCATTGTCGACGGGATCGCCGCCAAACCATTCAATTTCTCCCTTCACGAATCCCTGACAGTGCGGGAAGATACCTCCTATCCTGCTGACCGCGAGGCTCTCCGCCTGAAAATTACCAAATTGCTGAAATATTCCGTCGGGAATACCATCGCCTTCGACCTGCTGCACGATAAGCGCCTCCGGCCCGCCTCCACAGACAGCCTCGAGATCGCGCTCCGAAAGAAAGCAGCGGCCCGGATGCATCGCTCGATCCGCCGGATCCTCCAAAGCCCCAGAGGCATCGAAAACATCGTGGGCAATATCTACTGCCAGTCCCTGGCTTCCTGTTATGACCCGCATACCGCCTACTTCCCGCCGGATGAAAAAGCCGCCTTCGAATCGATGCTGGGAAACAAGCCGCTCTCCTTCGGCCTCACATTGACAGAGGACGACAACGGTAATCCCGCCATCGGCAAGCTCCTCGCCGGCGGCCCTGCCTTCCAAAGCGGCAATCTCCACGAAGGAGACAAGATCCTCGCCCTTCGCTGGGACGATCAGGGATCGATCGACGTTTCCGGCGCCTCCCTTGAAGAAACCGATCGCATTCTGGCCGCAGAAGGTGGTACGCAGCTAACCCTGACCGTTAAGAGACCAGACGGCACCACCCGTGACGTCAGCCTGCAGAAACAGCTCGTTAACGCCGATAACGACGACAATCGGGTAAAAGGCTTTGTCTTGAACGGCGCCCGGGCCGTCGGTTATATCTCCTTACCCGCCTTCTACTCCGATTGGGAAGACAGCCGCGGGATCAACGGCTGTGCCAATGACGTGGCCAAACAGATCCTCCGGCTTAAGCGGTCGAATATCAGCGGCCTGATCCTGGACCTCCGCTATAACGGCGGCGGCTCTATGCAGGAAGCCGTAGACCTGGCCGGCATCTTTATCGACGCAGGCCCGGTGGCGCAGATCAAAACCCGCGAAGCCAAAGTCATCACGCTCAAGGACGTCAATCGCGGGACAGTATACGACGGGCCGCTGATCCTGCTCGTGAACGGCAGCAGCGCTTCCGCTTCCGAAATGGTCGCCGGCACCCTGCAGGACTATAACCGCGCCCTGATCGTCGGCTCGCCCACCTACGGCAAAGCCACCGCACAGGTCGTACTCCCTATGGACACCACCGTCGACCTTGCCACCTATACCGGCCACGCGCAAGCCTCCAGTTATCTGAAAGTCACCATCTCGAAACTGTATCGCATCACCGGGAACACCGCTCAACGTAACGGCGTTCAACCCGATATCCTCCTCCCGGACCCGCCCGACGCGCGTACCGAACGGGAAGCGGATGAGAAATTCGCCCTGCCCGCGACCCCGATCGACGCCAATAAATACTATAAATCCCTGCCGCCCCTGCCCGTCGCCGCCGCGCAGGCTGTAGCCCGCAAAGCACTGGACTCCTCCGCCTTCTTCACCGAAGCCCGGCGACATCCACTCTCATTACGGCGTCCTGACAAGGACATTTCGCTCCTCCTTGACGATCTCATCGCCGAAAACAGGAAAGTCATGGAAGAAGCCCCTTCGGCAGCAGATCCCGGAAAGCGTGCGCCGGTCTTCACTATCGCCGGTCCCATAACCGAAGACCGGAAGAAAGAAATGCAGGCCGACCCCTACCTGGCTATAGCCTATCAATTAATTGCGCCATTATCGAATTAATTTT
>DASZJO010000175.1:0-5431 GCA_035948015.1 Puia sp. | reverse complement strand
GAGTGTTCCACGGGGAACAATTTGCACCCGGGGTTATTGAGAATTCCTTTTTTTCACATGGAACACTGCTGGTGGAGGGCGAGGTATTTGTCTTCCAGTTGACGCATTTTGCCCTGTTGGGGGGAGGTTTTATCGCTGTAGCCGCATAGGTGCAGGGCTCCATGGAAGATGACCCGGAGTAATTCGTCCTTAAGCGAGCTCCCGAATTCCCGGGCGTTTTCCCGGACCCGGTCGACACTGATATAGATCTCCCCGGAGATGGGTTGGCCCCGCTCGGATAAGGGGAAGGTAATAATATCCGTATAATAGTCATGCTGAAGGAATTGCCGATTGATCTCCAGCAAGCGATCGTCAGAAACGAAGATGTAATGAATTTCGGCCAGCTTCTTTCTTTCCTTTCTAAACAAGGTGCTGAGGGTAGCCCTGAGATTTTGGCGGTCTTTTAAGCTAATTCTCTTTTCAAAATGAAACCTTATAGTAGGAGAGATTGTCATAATTTTGCTGTCCAAGTTAGAAGAAAATGAAGAGATTATCTGAATTAGAACCGGGAACCATTGCTAGAATTCATTCGTTCGAGAAGAACGATCTTTTTTTGAAGCTCATGGAGATGGGGTGTGTGCCGGGAGAATTGGTGAAGGTAGAGCAGGTCGCACCCCTTGGGGACCCTATTTCGATCACGGTTGCCGGATACAATCTTAGCCTGCGATTGGATGAGGCCGAGAACATTTTTATGGAGGAGGGGGTCAAATGAAGGTCGGACTTTACTTCGGCTCCTTTAACCCCATTCATCACGGACATTTAGTCATCGCCAATTATATCCTTCAGCACGCCCATCTTGACCAGGTCTGGTTTGTCGTTTCACCGCAAAATCCGTTAAAACGTTCGGCGGCCCTGTTAAATGAATATCACCGGCTCCACCTGGTGCGATTGGCAGTCGAAGGCGAGAACCAGCTTAGGGCATCCGATATTGAGTTCAAACTTCCCAAGCCTTCTTATACGGTTGATACCCTCACTTATTTGCAGGAAAAATATCCAACCGATGAGTTCTCGGTCATCATGGGAAGCGACAGTTTTCAAAACCTGACTAAATGGAAAAATCATCAATGGTTAGTCAGGAATTATCCCATCTATGTGTACCGCCGGCCGGAGCATGAAAACCTGCCTTCCTTTCCGGGTGCAAAGCATATCGAGATCGTGAATGCGCCCCTTTTGCCTATCTCCTCAACGGAGATCCGAAGCAAACTCAAGGCCGGTCAGTCGGTCCGGTACCTGTTACCGGATTCGGTGCTGGAAGAGATTGAAAAGAGTGGATATTATCGGTAATGGGTATGCGTAAAATTTTGTTTAATTTGCGTTTGAATTGACAGTGTTATTCCGTCATATTGCCTTTCTCAAAGCAGTGCTCTGGTATAGTTTTACAGCCTTCGGCGGCCCTCAGGGGCATTTCGCGATGATGCTGAAAACCTTTGTTCAGAAGCGAAAGGATGTGACCGAAGAGGAGCTGATGGATTACAATGCCTTTTGCCAGCTTTTGCCGGGGGCTTCGTCGACACAGACACTCACGTTGATCGGGTATAAGCGTGGAGGAGTTGTGCTGGCTATCATTACCTTGCTGATCTGGACATTGCCGGCATGTGTGCTGATGGGGTTGTTCTCTTTCTTTCCGACGGCCAATGTCGCGGTGTTTCGTTTTATCGCTCCGATGACGATCGGCTTTCTTGTTTTTGCCGCGCAGCGGGCGTACCGGTTCTCCATTCACAATACCATCACGCGCGTGATCCTAGCCGTTAGTGCCCTTGCTACTTTTCTGCTGTTCAAGTCACCGTGGATCTTTCCTGTATTGCTTGTGTTGGGTGGGTTGGTCACGAACCTGAGTGATCGGCGTATCCCGCAAAAGGGGGTGTTACCGAGAAAGATCAAGTGGGGAAATATCTGGCTTTTTGCCATCATCTTTTTGTTAGCGGGCGCGAGCAGCGAGTTGGCGCGAAAGAACAACTGGCCGGAGCGGCGGCCATTGAATCTGTTCGAGAACACCTACCGCTTCGGCAGCCTGGTCTTTGGCGGGGGGAATGTGCTGATCCCGATGATGTACGAACAGTTTGTGGCGCGGCCTCAGAACCAAAAGCTGATCCAGCGGAATCCCAATATAATCAGGATCAGCAAAACGGATTTTTATTCGGGCGCCGGGATGGTCCGGGCGATCCCTGGGCCGGTATTTTCGGTGGCGACCTATATGGGAGGCGTTGCGATGAAGGATCGGGGAGCGGCGCAGCAGGTCATGGGTTGCTTTATTGCAGCGACGGGGATCTTTCTCCCGAGCGCGCTGCTGGTCCTTTTCTTCTATCCGATCTGGAATAATCTGAAAAAATATGCGATAGTTTACCGGGCATTGGAGGGGATCAATGCGGTGGTGGTCGGGATTATCGTTGCCTCTGCCCTGTATATGATGAAAGATCTTTGGCAGGATGGTTGGAAGGATATCGGGATCAACCTATGTGTGATCGGCGCCACCTGGGCCTTGCTGAGCTTCTCCCGGCTGCCGTCGCCGTTGATTGTGCTGATCTGGCTTGCGCTGGGGTGGCTGATGATGGTGTTTTGACGCCGGGGGCTGGCCGTCGTGGCGCGGGGCATTATTGTGGTTGGGTTTGCCGCTGTGTCGCGTGGCGTTGTTGTGCTGGCCGTTGCCGGAGGCGGGCTTGCCATGGCCGGACTGTCCCTGGTTGCCGGAGTGGCCAAGGTTGCGTCTTCCCCTGCCGCTCTTTCCGCCTCTGCTTCCCGGGTGGTATTCGGGGGCAGGGCCGAACTCTTCGGGCACGGCCGCTTTGTCGACGGGATGGCCCAGGAGATCTTCGATGGTCTTGAATTTATTTTGTTCCCTTTCGCTGATAAAAGTACAAGCGGTGCCGTCGGTCTCGGCACGGGCGGTGCGTCCTATCCGGTGCACATAGTCTTCGCCGTCATTGGGCACGTCGTAGTTGATGACCATTTCGATATTGTCGATGTCGATGCCGCGGGAGAGGATATCGGTGGCGATCAGCACGGGCAGGCGGCGGCTTTTGAATTGGATCAGCACTTCTTCGCGTGCCGACTGGTCGAGGTCGGAGTGGATCTCGTTAACGTTGAACTTGGACCGGCGAAGTTCCATCGTGAGCTGTTTCACGTTGTGTTTCTTTGAGCAGAAGACCAGGGTGCTTTTATTGTTGCTCGTGCGGAGCAGCCATTTTACAAGCGGGATCTTCTGGGTTTCATAGACCACATAGGCCTTCTGGACGATCCGGGCCGGAGGCTTGGAGAGAGCGATATTGATCTCTGCAGGCTCGTGCAGGATCTTGCGGGCCAGGTCCCTGATCTTCGTGGGCATGGTAGCGGAGAAAAGCAGGTTCTGCCGTTTGGGCGGCAGGAAGGAGATGATCTTCATGATATCGTCATAAAAACCCATGTCGAGCATCCGGTCCGCTTCGTCGAGGACGAGGTACTGCAATCCGGAAAGCTTTACATAGCCCATATTGAGGTGGGCGATCATCCGGCCCGGCGTACAGACGACTACTTCGGCGCCGCGGGAAAGGGCCTGTTTTTCAGTAGAGAAGTTGCTGCCGTCGCCGCCGCCGTATACTGCGATGGAGCTGACGTTTGCAAAATAGGAAAGCCCTTCCATGTTCTGTGCGATCTGGACCGCCAGTTCCCGTGTGGGAACAATGACAAGGGCGTTGACGGTATCGGGGTTGCTGGATTGGATAAGTTTGTTGACGATGGGGAGGAGGAAGGCGGCTGTCTTGCCGGTCCCGGTTTGGGCGGAGGCGATTATATCTTTTCCGTTTAAGATAAGGGGAATGACCTGTTCCTGTACAGGGGTGGCGTTTTCATATCCCGACGCGTCAATGCCTTCCAGAAGGCTCTCTTCTAATCCGAATTCTTTAAATCTCAAATTTCTGCTTTTTCGCTGTAAAGTTCGGACTTTTCGGGCGAATTTGCCTGATAGAATCGTATTTTGGTAAAATATGTAATTTCGGGCCCGAAATGTGTAGAAATGACAGCAGAACATCAACGACTCGCAGTGAATGCGACCAGGAAGATACCTTTAGAACAGTGGGGACCTTATTTGAGCGAGAGGCAATGGGGAACGGTTCGCGAGGACTATAGTGAATATGGGAGCGCCTGGCAATATTTCCCCTACGATCAGGCGCATTGCAGGACCTATTTCTGGGGGGAGGATGGCCTGGGCGGGATCTCCGATTTTTTCCAGAACCTGTGTTTTGCCGTTGCGTTATGGAACGGAAAGGATGCCATCCTCAAGGAGCGGCTGTTCGGGCTGGGCAATACGGAAGGGAATCATGGCGAGGACGTGAAGGAGCTCTATTATTACCTGGACAATTTGCCGACCCATTACTATATGGAATACCTGTACAAGTATCCGCAACAGGAATTTCCGTATAAGAAGCTGGTGGAGGAGAATCGTCGCCGGTCCCGGGAAGAGCCAGAGTATGAGATCCTGGACACGGGGGTATTCGACGGCGAGGAATATTTCGATGTTAAGATCGTGTATGCCAAACAAAACTCCCGGGACATTTTTATTCGGATAGATATTCATAACCGTCATGACAAGAGGGCGGAGATCACGGTCCTCCCGACGTTGTGGTTTTATAATCGCTGGAGGAATGACGGTTTGGAAAAGAAGCCGGTGATCAGTTTGCGGGACCGTAATTCCGTACGGGCCAGTCATAGCCGGCTCGGGTCTTATTACCTGTATTATCAGCCGGCCCAGTTCAATCTTTTTACCGAGAACGAGACCAATACGGAAAAAGTACTGGGAAAGCCGAATAAGACGCCATTCGTGAAAGATGCTTTTCATGATGCGATCGTCCACCGCAAGAACCTGGAGCTATTAAAGCAAAAGAAAAGCGGCACCAAGTTCGCTCCCGTCTACCAGTATACGCTGGCACCAAAGGAGACCAGGTCAATCTATCTGCGGCTCAGCCATAAGATCATAGAAAACCCTTTTGGGGGCAATCCGGCGGCGTTGTTTGCCGGTCGCAAGGAAGAGGCCGATGCTTTTTATCGTGCGGTGCTGCCGGCGGATGTCGCGCCGGAGATGGCGGCGGTTCAGCGGCAGGCGTTGGCAGGATTGCTGTGGAGCAAACAATATTATCATTTTGATGTCGAGCGCTGGCTGACCACGAGTGACGGCATCACTCCGGTAAATGCGGGCAAGCTGAATGGCCGAAATCACGACTGGAAACATCTCAAGAACCAGGACATCATCGCGATGCCCGACAAATGGGAGTATCCCTGGTATGCGGCCTGGGATCTGGCATTCCAGAGCATTTCCATGGCCATTGTAGACCCGGTGTTTGCAAAGCATCAGCTATTGCTGATCATGCGGGAGTGGTATATGAAGCCCGACGGGCAGATCCCGGCATATGAGTGGAATTTC
>DASZJO010000174.1:0-10530 GCA_035948015.1 Puia sp. | reverse complement strand
CAGTCCTGTTCCTGGTTGCGGAGGGTGGTTTCCTTCAGGTTGGCGATCATTTGGTTGATCGTATCCTTCAGGGCTTCCACTTCACCCTTTGCTTCGACGCGGATGGTACGGGTCAGGTCACCCTTGGTTACCGCAGAGGCCACTTCGGAGATCGAACGTACCTGTGTGGTGAGGTTTTGTGCCAATTGGTTTACGTTCTCCGTCAGGTTCTTCCAGATGCCGGAAGCGCCGGGTACGCTGGCCTGGCCGCCGAGGCGTCCTTCGACGCCCACTTCGCGGGCCACGGTCGTTACCTGGTCGGCAAAGGTAGCCAGGGTATCGATCATCTCGTTGATGGTATCGGTCAGTTGCGCCACTTCACCGCGGGAGACAATGGACAGCTTCTGTTTGAGGTTACCGATTGCCACGGCTGTCACCACTTTGGCGATCCCACGCACCTGGTTGGTCAGGTTGGAGGCCATCATGTTCACGCTGTCGGACAGGTCCTTCCAGATACCGACCGCTCCCCTCACCTCCGCCTGGCCGCCCAGTTTACCTTCCGTACCCACCTCACGGGCCACGCGCGTCACTTCGAACGCAAAGGAGTTGAGCTGCTCCACCATTACGTTGATCGTATTTTTTAAGTCGAGGATCTCTCCTTTCACGTCGATGGCTACCGTCTTTGACAAGTCGCCGCTGGCTACCGCCTTGGTCACTTCGGCGATATTGCGCACCTGGGCCGTCAGGTTACCCGTCATGGAGTTAACGGAGTCCGTCAGGTCCTTCCATGTACCTGCGACACCCGGTACGAAGGCCTGGCCGCCCAATTTACCGTCCGTGCCGACCTCACGCGCCACGCGGGTCACTTCCGAAGCGAAGGCGCGGAGCTGGTCCACCATCGTATTGAGGGTCTCTTTCAATTGCAGGATCTCTCCGCGCACGTCTACGGTGATCTTCTTGGACATATCGCCGTTGGCCACAGCGATGGCGACTTCGGCGATGTTCCGCACCTGGCCGGTCAGGTTGGAGGCCATCCCGTTCACCGAGTCGGTCAGGTCTTTCCAGGTCCCGGCGACACCCGGCACAAAGGCCTGGCCGCCGAGCTTGCCTTCGGTACCGACCTCACGCGCCACGCGGGTCACTTCGGAGGCGAAGCCACGGAGCTGGTCCACCATGGTATTGATGGTGTTCTTCAGCTCGAGGATCTCGCCCTGTACGTCAACGGTGATCTTCCGGGAGAGGTCGCCATTGGCCACGGCGGTGGTCACCTCTGCGATATTGCGCACCTGAGCGGTCAGGTTGCCGGCCATTTTATTGACTGAGTCGGTTAGGTCTTTCCACGTACCCCCTACCCCAGGCACGTCAGCCTGGCCGCCCAGCTTTCCTTCGGAACCCACTTCACGCGCCACGCGGGTCACTTCCGATCCGAATGAGTTCAGCTGGTCCACCATGGTGTTGATGGTGTTCTTCAGCTCGAGGATCTCCCCTTTCACGTCTACAGTGATCTTCCGGGAGAGGTCGCCTTTTGCCACGGCGGTGGTCACTTCCGCAATATTCCGCACCTGCCCTGTCAGGTTCGATGCCATCCCATTCACCGAGTCGGTAAGGTCTTTCCATACCCCGCCGACCCCTTCCACCGCGGCCTGTCCGCCCAGCTTCCCTTCAGATCCCACTTCACGCGCCACGCGGGTCACTTCGGAAGAGAAGGAGTTCAGCTGGTCCACCATGGTATTGATGGTATTCTTCAACTCGAGGATCTCGCCTCTCACCGCCACATCGATCTTACGCGAAAGGTCACCCGTAGCAACGGCAGTGGTCACTTCTGCGATATTTCGCACCTGGGCCGTAAGGTTACCCGCCATGATATTGACCGAGTCGGTGAGGTCTTTCCATGTCCCCCCTACCCCGGGCACATCGGCCTGCCCGCCTAGTTTTCCTTCGGATCCTACTTCACGCGCCACGCGGGTCACTTCGGAGGAGAAGGAGTTCAGCTGGTCCACCATGGTATTGATGGTATTCTTCAGTTCGAGGATCTCCCCTTTCACGTCCACGGTGATCTTGCGGGAGAGGTCGCCTTTGGCCACGGCGGTGGTCACCTCTGCGATGTTCCGCACCTGGCCGGTCAGGTTGGAAGCCATGGCATTCACGGAGTCGGTCAGGTCCTTCCAGGTACCCGCCACCCCTCTTACGTGTGCCTGACCCCCTAGCTTTCCTTCTGTTCCCACTTCAAGGGCCACACGGGTCACTTCGGAAGAGAAGGAGTTAAGCTGGTCGACGAGCGTATTGATGGTATTCTTCAGTTCGAGGATCTCGCCTTTTACGTCCACGGTGATCTTTTTGGAAAGGTCGCCTTTAGCGATGGCGGTCGTCACGTCGGCAATATTCCGCACCTGGGCGGTGAGGTTACCGGCCATGAGGTTGACGGAGTCCGTCAGGTCCTTCCAAACACCGGCGACACCTTTAACCTTCGCCTGGCCCCCCAGTTTCCCTTCGGAGCCCACTTCCCGCGCCACGCGGGTCACTTCCATCGAGAAGAGGTTGAGCTGCTTCACCATGTCATTCACCTCACGGGCGATCCGGGAAAACTCCCCCTGAAGCGTATGACCGCCGATCTCGAGCGGCATATTTTGAGAAAGATTACCTTTTGCCACCGAGCTGATCACATGGGCAATCTCTATCGTGGGGTGTACCAGGTCGGAGATGAGGGAGTTGAGCGAGTCGACGCCGGTCGCCCAGGAGCCTTTGGCATTGGGCACCTCGATGCGTTGGGTCAACTTCCCCTGCTTACCGATGGTGTTACCGGCCTTGGTGAACTCGCGCATCATCTCTTCGTTCAGCGAAATGATCTCGTTGAGCGTATCGTAAATGCGGCCTTTTACGCCGACTTCGCCGATGGGCATGCGGACCGTAAAATTACCATTTCGGACCTGTAGTAAAATCCGGAGGAGTTCTTTGTCATCCAACAGGGAGGAATCTTCGTAATTAGCAGTGCGGACGCCATTGGAATGGCCGTCGCCTGCAGGTCGGGCATTCGGTCGTTTTTTAGCCTCTTTGGAAAGTCCCATGGTGAGCTTTTTCTTTAATTAAGCGGATGTAGCACAAGTCCCGAGCCATATATTTGGCAAGGTCTTAGCATACGGTTTGGGCGGGCATATCCCATACGGAATTTGAGCCCGGGAGGAGCAGGAAATTTAGCGAAAAGGAATGAGGCAGACAAGGAAAAAAAGAAATAGTCGGGCTATATTGTCGACGGATCAACCACATAATATGAAAAGTAACTCGCGGCTTATCTTTATCGTCGATGATGATCCTGATGACAGGCAAATCATCCTTGACGCTTTTCTCGTGAAGAACCCACAGATCGATTATGTATTTATTGAGAACGCTGAAAACCTTCTCCAGGCCTTGTATTCCGACGATTCAGAATATCCTGCAGTGATCCTGCTGGACCTGAATATGCCCGGGATGCTGGGATTGCAGGCGCTTAAAGAGATCAGGAACAGCAAGAAATTCAGCCAAATCCCTATTATCGTACTGACGACCTCCACTTTGCACCAGGATCGCCGGGCCTCCTATGAACTAGGGGCCGCCTGTTTTCTCCGAAAACCCGACAGTTTTGCGGAGCTGGTGGAAATAACAGACTCGATTGTGCGGCTGTGGTTGCATGAGGATCAGGTTCCTGTGAACAAGAACTAATATTTTTCCCCTTATGAGGATGGGGGTGAGACGGGGCAAAAATGGGGAATTTTCTCTACAGTTTCCCCTATTCCAGTGACCATCCGGAATTGTCCATACGTCAAAGAAAATTGTGGCGGCGGGCGTCTATGAGTAGTTTTAGACCATAAAACTATTCATCATGGACAATATACTCACCACTGGTCCTTTAGCAACCGCGACCGTTGTACCCGCTCCTGCCGCTGCAGTTCAGCAGGTGCCTGGCCGGTCGGGGGCGGTCAGGCTGACTTTTATCGACAATCTCCGTTGGGCGATGATCATGCTGGTGTTGAGTATGCATGCGGCAGTTACCTATAGCGGTCAGGGCGGCTGGTATTACAAGGAGCATGCGTCGCTGAGCAAGGGTGAGCTCTTCATCTTTGTAACGTATCAGGCTTTTCTGCAATCCTTTTTTATGGGGTTGCTCTTTTTTATCGCGGGCTATTTTGTGCCGGGGGCCTATGACAGGAAAGGCGGGCTGCGTTTTCTAAGGGACAGGGCCTATCGGTTAGGGCTGCCGACGTTGTTGTACATCCTGATCCTTGGGCCCGTGACCGAGTATGTGGCGAATGGCAACTGGGAAGGGGGGCCGAAATTAGGCGGGACGGGTCCCCTGTGGTTCTGTGAGGCGCTTTTGATCTTTTGCGCAGGGTACGCCTTATTCCGTGTTCTCAGCAGGAAGCGGGTTACCGATGAGCCGAAGCCCTTCCCGGGCGCCGCATGGGTTACCGGGTTTATGTTGCTCATGGCAACCGCCACCTTCTTTATCCGCTTTCCATGGCCGAACGGCACGTCGTTCTACAATTTGCAGTTCTGTTACTTTCCGGGATATATTCTCCTCTTTATTGCGGGTACACTCGCTTATCGTCACAGCTGGCTGACAACGATCACCAGGGCGACGGGGAAAGGATGGGGACGCCTGGGGCTGGCCGGCGGGTTTGTATTTTGGATTGTTTTGCTGGTGCTGGGAGGCGACAACGTTGAAGCCTACAAAGGTGGCTGGACAGGACAAAGCGCCGGACTTTGCGTTTGGGAAGCTCTGGCAGGCGTGGGGTTGTCGATCGGCTGCCTTGTCCTGTTCCGCGAGCGGTTTAACCGGCAGGGGCGTTGGGCTAAATTCTTTTCCGATAATGCTTTTGCGGTGTACGTCTTTCATCCGCCGATCCTGATCGCGATCACGCTGGGCATGGCGGGGTTGCATTGGCCGCCGCTCGTGAAATTCGTGCTGGCAACGGCATTGAGTATTGCCGCCAGTTATGCGCTTTGCGCCGGTGTTTTTCGCCGGATTCCGGGGTTGAAAAAGATACTGTAACTTGTCTTCCGAATGAAATTTTTCTGGAAATATCTCTTCCCTCCGCTGTACGGGTTGTTCTTTTACACCATCCTGCGGCTGGTCTCCGACCTGACCTTGCAGGATGAGTTCTGGAATCGGTCGTTGCGCCAGAATGCTGTGGAGATCGGTGGAGTGATCATATTGTCTTATGTGATGACAGGGATACCCGCGGCTTATGTCCGCCGTTTCAGCAAGCGGCAGGGGCAGCCGACGCTGGGAAGGGTCTCCCGCGAGTTCGGGACCGTGTTGCTGACGGCAATGGTGCTGGCGACTGCTGCGAGTTGTGCGATCCACGTAGCCGCGCACGACTACCCGATCGGGATCGACGACCTCACGATCGCCAATGTGCTGGTGTCGCTCTTTATGCTGTTGCATTTTGCGATATTGCGGGGGAATAGTTTTATCAAGGCTTATGTCGAGCAGAAGCTACTGGTGGAGAAGATCCGTAACGATCAGCTCACAACGGAGTTGAAATTCCTCAAGGCGCAGTATCATCCGCATTTTTTGTTCAATGCCCTCAATACGATCTATTTCCAGATGGATGAAGATGTGACGGCGGCGAAGGAAAGTATCGAGAAGTTCTCCGAGCTGCTGCGATACCAGCTTTACGATCAGCAGCAGACGGTGCCGGTCAGCCAGGAGATCCGCTATCTCACAAATTTTATCCAGCTTCAGCAGACGAGGAGCTCCGAGAAGCTAAAACTGGAAGTAGTCTTCGACGAGCGATTGAATGGTCAGCAAGTCTATCCGCTGTTATTCCTTCCGCTCGTCGAGAACGCGTTTAAATATGTGGGTGGGGATTATCACATCCGGATCGAGGCGAAGGTCGAGGGTCCGGTCATCAGGTTCGAGGTCGGGAATGGGGTGCCGGAGCGCATTCTGCTGAAGAAGGAAGGCGGGATCGGTCTGGAGAATCTGCGGCGGCGGTTGGAGTTATTGTATCCGGACCGGCATGAGCTGATTGCGGAGAAAAAAGAAAATAATTTTGATGCCGTGCTAAGGGTTAAATATGGATAAGATAAAATGTGTCATCACCGACGACGAGCCGTTCGCGCGCAAAGGCTTGCAGGGCTATGCGACCCAGATCGATTTCCTGGATCTCCGTGGGGTCTGCGAGAACGCGGTAGAATTGAATTCGTTGTTGAAGCGGGAGAAGGTGGACCTGCTGTTCCTGGACATAGAGATGCCCTATATGACGGGGATCGATTTCCTGAAGCATTTTCCCGGCGCGCCAAAGGTTATTTTCACGACCGCATATGAGAAGTATGCCCTTCAGGGTTTCGAGCTGGAGGTGTTGGATTATCTTTTGAAGCCGATCCCTTTCGAGCGGTTCCTGCGGGCGGCTAATAAGGCGTATGATTATTTTCGCGCGCAGGTTTCTGCGGCCGGGCGGGCAGAAGATTATGTTTTTGTCAAGGCAGAAAGCAAGCTGGAGAAGATCGCGTTTGCGGATATCCTGTTTGCGGAAGCGTTGGAGAATTATGTCGCGATCTATACGCGGGAGAAGAAGGTGATCACGCATCTGACGCTAAAGATGCTGCAGGAGAAGTTGCCGCCGGCCGCCTTTGTCCAGCCGCACAAGTCTTATGTGATAGCGATCGACAAGATCAATTCGATCGAGGGAAATATTTTGCATATCGACCGGTACCAGGTGCCTATCAGCAAGTATCAGCGGGACGAGATCATGGAGAGGATCGTTAATTCCAAATTGCTGAAAAGGTAGACGTTCCACCCCGACCCGGCCAAAATTCTCGTGGAGTAATCTTATATTTGGGAATGAATCCTGTTATCGAGACCGGCGATCTGCATCTGTTGAAAGGTCGTCATGTTTACCTGCAATTTTTGACGGAAGCCCATCGTGAGGTTCTGCGGCCGCTCGCGCGGGACGAGCGGATTTGGGAGTTTACGAAGACACTTTTGCTCACCGAAACCTACGATCAGCAATTCAACAAATATTTCGAAGAGGCGCTTTCGTTTGCAGCGAAGGGCGATCAGGCCTTTGTGATCGTCGGGGCGGCCGATGACCGGGTCATTGGTATGACGCGGGCATATGATCTCGACCGCCAGGTGAAGAAGGTCACCATCGGGCATACCTGGTATTTGCCCGAGGTATGGGGTCAGGCACACAATAAAGAGTGCAAGCTGTTGCTGCTGACGTATTTGTTCGACACGCTCGGATTAGAGCGGGTGGACTTCAAAGTGGCGAGCCAGAATATCCGGTCGCAAAAGGCGGTAGAAAAGATCGGCGCAGTCCGCGAGGGCGCGCTGAGGCGATATGCGCTACGAAATGACGGGACGCCGACGGATACGGTCTTCTTTAGCATCCTGGGGGATGAGTGGCCGGAGAAGAAGCAGCGGCTGGCGGATATGGTTCGACGGTTGAGCGAATCGGGGGATATCCGGTCGGGCAAGGTGCAGGATGCCCGGGCGGGAGCTTAGAGCTTTCGCCGCATGCACCAGTCATATTGAACGTCCTGTCCCAACAAAAAGATGTGGCGGTCGAAGATGGCGAATCCCATTTTTTCATAGAAGGCGATAGCACGATGATTATGTTCCCAGACGCCGAGCCAGATCCATTCCTTGCCTTTCTGACAGGCGAGATCGATGGATGCCTGCATCAGCGCCTTGCCTACGCCTTTCCCGATGACATGCTGCGCTGCGTAAATACGGGCTACTTCGATGGCCTTTGTTCCGGAGATGTCGCGCGGAAGTTCCGTTCCTTCGAAGAGTCTTGCATAGCCGACCGCTTCGCCATCCAGGCGGGCCAGTAGAAAGGTATTGCCGGGGGCGCCTACCTGATCCATCAATTGTTTATGGGTGAATTGGGTGTTCAGGAACAGGTCCATGTTCTTCGGCGTGTTGTGCGGGGCGAAAGTGTCAACGAAAGTGCGCCGGCTCAGGTCGGCAATCAATTCCGCTTCCTTCCTGGCGGCGATGCCGATGTGAACAGTGTCTCCCATCATTCGCGCAAGCTACGCAAAATCCGCGGGGATTGGCGGGGAGGTAAGGTCGTTCGGCGATTTCCTACGGCGGTACAGCAATCGCAGCAACGTGGGCAGCACGATCAGCAGCAATGGCAGCGCGATCACGAAGCCGCCGATGACGGCAATGGCGAGCGGCTGGTGCAGCTGTGCTCCGGTGCCGATGCCCAACGCCAGCGGGAGCAGCGCGATAATGGCGCCGAGCGCGGTCATCAGCTTTGGCCGAAGCCGGGTGGAGATCGCATAAATGACGGCGTCGTCCACGGACTGGGTGGCGAGGCTGTCACGGAACTGAAGATAGGTGAAGATGGCGTTTTCACCGATGATCCCGACGATCATGATGAGGCCGGTATAGCTGCCGACATTCAGCGGTGTCTTTGTCAGGTAGAGGGCCAGGTAGCTGCCTGAGATGCCCAGTACGGCGATAAGCAGGATCACCAGTGCGACGGCCACTTTCCGGTAGAGGAAGAGGATGACGCCGAAGACCAGCAGGCTGGCGGTGATGAGGATGATCAGCAGCTCGCTGAAAGACTTTTGCTGATCGGCGTAGGCGCCGCCGTATTCGACGTGATAGCCCGGGGGAAGGATGACACGGGTTTGCACCTTTTGCTGGATATCCTTGATCGTGCTGCCGAGGTCGCGGCCTTCGAGGCGGGCAGTGACCACGCCCATGGATTGGAGGTTCTCGCGCTGGATCTCCGCGTCCCCGGATTTGACGGTCACGGTGGCGAGGTCAGTGATCGGTTTGAGTTCCCCGCTGGGAAGGAAGATCTGAAGGCGGCCAATATCGGCCACGCTCAGGGTACGGCTGCCGGGGTAGACCATGCGGATATTGGTGAGCTGTTCCTTTTCGGGGACGGTACCGACGATGTTACCCTCCAGGGAGTTTTGAAGCTGGAATTGGAGTTGCGCTGGGGTGAGGCCGAATTGGGCAAGCCGGGAGTAGTTGGGCTCGATAGTAACGGAGGGCCCGGCGATGACGATGCCGTTGAATTCGTCGGCGGTGCCGTCGGTTCCGGACACAATATCCCCGATCTGCCGGGATAGTTGGTTAAGCATTTGCCGGTCGTTGCCGAATATTTTGATCTCGACCGGCTGTACGGAGGTCATGAGGTCGCCGAGCATATCACCAATGACCTGGCCGAAGTCGACGCGAAGCGCCGGCTGGCTGGCTTCGATCTGTTTGCGGAGGCCTTCGATGACTTCATCGGTCGTCTTGTCGCGGTCCTTCTTGAGCTGGATCAGGTAGTCGCCTTTGTTGGGTTCGGTGATAAAGAAACCCATTTCGGTGCCGGTACGGCGGGAGTAGGCCTGGACTTCCGGCGTGGCGACGATGAGTTTTTCAACTTCCCTTAACATCCGGTCGGTCTCTTCGAGGGAAGTGCCGGGCGGAGAATTGTAGTCGAGGACGATGCTGCCTTCGTCCATTTCGGGCAGAAAGCCGGTTTCGAGTTTCGGGAGGATAAGATAGACGGAGACGGCAAGGCCGGCCATAATGATGATGCTGATCCAGGGATTCCGGATAAAGAACGATACCCAACGCTGGCGATGCACGAGATGGGGTTTTTCGGTATGCGCTTTTTTCGACCGGGCGCGGCGGGCAGGACTAAGCAGCAGGTAGATCACAGGCAGACCGATCCAGGTGACGAAGAAAGAGCAGACGAGAGTAATGATCATGGTGTTGGTCATTACCTTGAAATAAGCGCCGGCCACGCCGCTCATCAGCACGAAGGGAATAAAGATGACGATGGTGCTTATAGAAGAGCCCAGCATCGCGGGAAAAAGATAATGGACCGCCTTTTGGACCAGCGAAGTCGAGGGCTCGTCCGGATGCTCTTCATGGGTCCGGTGGATCTGTTCCACGACCACGATCGCGTCGTCGATGATCAGGCCAATAGCGGCGGCGATCGCGCCCAGTGTCATGATATTGAACGTATAGCCGGCGGCGTACAGTACGATGAGGGTGAGGCAGAGCGTAATAGGGATCGTAAAGAGGATGGTGGTGCTGGCTTTCAGCGAGCGGAGAAAGATGATCGCCACGAAGATCGCGAGGGCCAGCCCGATCCAAAGGCTGTCGGTGACACTCCGAACGGCGTCGTTGACAAAATCCGCCTGGACATAGTAGGGCCGGATGGTCACGCCTTTGGGTAGCGACGTCTTAAGCTCTTCCACTTTTGCCTCCATGGCCTTCGAGATGTCGATCAGGTTGGCGTTGGGTTGTTTGATCACCGCGATCAGCAGGGCTTCCCGGCCGTTGGCGTTGATGCGGGTATATTCAACAGCCTCTTTTACGTTGACGGTGGCGATATCTTTCAATACAATTACGCGTTTACCGGTGTTGCGGACAACGATGTTCTGAATATCCTCGAGCGAATGGACGGTGGCGTCGGTTACCGTCAGGTAGAGAAAATGGTAGTCGGAGAGATAGCCGTTGGATTTGACGAAGTCGGTGGCCCCAATAGCCGTCGACAGCATATCCGGCGTGAGCGAGAGTGTACTCATCTTGCGGACGTCGAGGGTCAG
>DASZJO010000173.1:0-14242 GCA_035948015.1 Puia sp. | reverse complement strand
ACCCGTCCCGCTGCACCTGGCCCTGGATAAAGAGCCAGTCGAAAATGTTGTATTTTAACGTCAACGCTCCCGTAAGACGATTCCTGGAAGTTTGGTTCTGATAATCGTATGCAATATAGTAAGGGTTTTCAAAATAAGGGTCCGTACCCGGCAGCCACTCCGTACCATCCGGATTCACCGTCCTGCTCTTCATCCACCGGATATCGAAACTATTCGCCAAATACAACGAGCTCGCGATCAGATTACCCGGTGCATCCGAATAGGAGGCGCGGTTCTTAACGTTTTCGAACAAATAGTTCGCTGTCAGCGTCAACTGAAGCTTATTGGTGACATTATAGGTAGAATTGAAGTTTAGGATCTGCTGCTTCATATTCGAATTAGGGACCACCGTGCTCATATCCAGATCCGAAAGACCAAGCCGGAAATGCCCTTTGTCATTGCTTCCCGTCAGCGCGACAGACACCTGGTTGGTGAGCCCGGTCTTGTAGAAATCCTCAAATGTCTTCTTGAACGGGCTATAGGCATAATTCTGACCGACATAGTTCACCGCCTGGGTTCCGTCCAGCAGTGCGCCCCAGCTGTAATAAGGAGCGTTTTGTGCGGCAATCGCCGACGTGGGTTTTACGCCCAATAGGCCCTGACCATACGTATATTGATAGTCCCGGTAATCATAGACCTTGTTGGCCGTCGCATTGTCGTTGACCTCCACGCCGATTCCTTTGCTCTTTGCGCCAGATTTCGTCGTAATGAGTATCGCACCGTTACCACCACGGTACCCATACAACGCAGAGGCTGCCACGCCTTTCAGCACTGAGATGTTTTCGATGTCGTCGGGGTTGATATTGGAAAGACCATCACCCAAATCCGCACCGCCCCACATGCCCGCCGAACCTTGGTTTGTGTTGTCGAAAGGAACCCCGTCGATCACGTACAACGGCTGATTGTTGCCGGTCAGCGATGCGTTACCGCGGATCGTTATCCGGCTGCTGCCATAGGGACCTGTCGCATCCCCCGCTACGCTTACGCCCGCCACCTGACCAGTCAGCGCATTACCGATATTAATCTCGCGCGATCCCGTCAGTTCGGACCCTGCTACTTCCGTTGTGGAGTAACCCAGCACCCGCGCCTGTTTCTTGATCCCGAGCGCCGTTACGACCACCTCAGTCATCTGGGCGCTGAAAGCCTGCAGCGAAATACTCAGGTTCGCCTGCTCCCCAAGTTTAATCTCCCTGCTCTGATACCCGATGATACTGATCACGAGCGTCTCCCCCTTGGAAGCCTCGATGCTGAACCGCCCCGATGCGTCCGTCGTCACCCCCCGCCTCGTTCCCTTGACCTGCACACTGACGCCAGAAATCGGATTGCCATTATTGTCTGTGATTGTTCCCGTAACCGGCCCCGCCATCGGTGTCCGATCGACCGATCCACTTGCCGGTCCTCCGGGATTTGCTAAAGCCCCTCCCGAATAAGCCGGAAGATAACATAATACCTGCATGCACAGCAGAATGCCAAGCACACGCTGGTAAAGACCTAATTTTCTCATTTTTGCAGCGTTTTACTGACAAGTGTCGCAATTCCAGCCGCTGTAATGCCCGCTGCTAAATTTTTTTTTAAAACTTCATCCCCACATTCACCCCCATCGTCCGCACCGCCGGATACCCGGAAAGCTCCAATCCCTGCCCATTCGTGTTATTCAAACTCGACTCCGGATCGATATTCGGCGTATGCTTCATCAACACCGCCAGATTCCGCCCTACCAACGAAACGGTCAACTCCTTGATAAATCGTTTTTGCAAAACCGTCCCGGGAACCGTATAGCTCACCGAAACCGACCGCCATTTGATAAAACTGGCATCATACACAAATTCGCGAGCGATATGATCGGTGCCGCTCGCGGAAATATCCTGGAAATATTGCTGCGCCGGAACAGAAATGCTGTTGGGCTTGCCGCTCTCCGTTACTCCCTTCCCCAAATATCCACCCTCCCGGCCCTGTAAGGTAACCTTCGAAAGTCCATAATAATAGAGCAATAGATTGGTGCCCGAGTAGATCTTCGCCCCATATTTGAAATCCACCAGGAACCCAAGCGACCAGCCTTTATAATGGATCTCGTTGATGAGCCCGCCTGTTTGCCGGTACACCGTCGACCCCAGCGGAACTACGCCGGTCTGTTCGGGCTCACCGGCCGGAGCAGGGTTAGAAACCCCATCACTATAAATAATATTGCCTCGCGAATCCCGCTTATAGTCGAATCCCATGATCTGCCCATACGGCATCCCCACGACATTGCTGATGCTTACCTCGCTTCCCCACCGCGGATACGCACCGCCGATCACGATCGACGGCATCCCTCCCAGATACAAAACTTTATTGTCGTTGATTGCCAGGTTGAAACTCACATTCCATTTGAAGTCGCCCCTCTGCAGCGGGACCGCCGTGACCGCGAGCTCGATCCCCCTGTTCCTGACCTCGCCGATATTCTCTACCTGCTGATTATAACCGGAGGTCGGGCTGACCGTGACGTCCACAATATCGTTTGTCGTGCGTTTGTCATAAACGGTGACGTCAAAACCCAGCCGCTGATGCAGCAGTTGCACCGCCAACCCGAATTCTTTCTCGCGGATATCGACCGGCCGCAGATGGGGATCGGGTATCAGGCCGCCGGTCGCCACATAACCTAATTGCTGCCCGCCGGCAGTATAGTTCTGGATGCCATAAGTGAGGACATTCTGATAGGGGGAGGTCCCATTGGACGAGCCGGCATAGGAGGCCCGAAGCTTTGCCAGGCTTACCCACGAAGGCAGGTGCAAGAGATCGGAAAAGACAAAACTGCCGGAGAACGAAGGATAAAGGAAATTGTCCGTATGGATATTCAGGGTGGAAAACCAGTCGCTGCGCGCGGTGGCGGTAAGAAAAAGGAAATTCTTATAAGACAGGTCGGCGCTGCTGAACAGGGAATTCACCCGGTAGTGTTTGTCGATGGCCGAATATGGCTTGGTGGCGATATCATTCTGGTTATAGTCGCCGGCGATCAGGAAGGGACCCGCCGCCCGGTTATTCGACCCCGGCACCGCGCCAAACCCGCTTACATTATTGATATTGTCCTGTTCATTCCCCCCGGCCTCGATGCTGAAATTCCATTTTTCCCCAAAAGGCAACTTGGCCCCTGCCATAAACCCGCCGTTGAGTTCATGGAAATTCACTTCATATTGGGTGAGGTTCCCGCCGTGAACACCGTCAGCCCGCGTGTACTCCACTCCCGATGGAACGATCTGCGTGATGTCCATGAGATATCCGTCCCGGGCCACCTGTCCCTGGATGAAGAGCCAGTCCAATACCTGGTATTTCAGGGTGAGCCCGCCCGTTAGCCGGTTGCGGGAGGTGGTGTTCTGATAGTCGTAAGCGATATAGTAGGGGTTCTCGAAATACGGGTCCGTATTGCCGGGCAACCATTCCGTGCCGTCCGGAAGTACGGTGTGCGATTTCATCCACCGGATATCCATACTATTCGCCAGATATAATGCCGGCGCCATCACATTCCCCGGATCATCCGATACCGAGGCCCTGTTGCTCACCTGCTCGAACACATAGTCGGCCTTCAGGTCCAATTGCAGCCTATTGGTTATTGCAAAAGCAGAATTGAAATTGAACCCCTGCTGGGACATCGAAGAATTGGGGACGATCGTGCTGAGATAGAGATTGGAAATGCCGAGCCGGAAATGCCCTTTATTATTCGCACCCGTCAGGGCAATCGAACTTTGGTCGGTGACGCCGGTCCGGAAGAAATGCCCGAAATTTTGCGAAGCAGCGCGATAAGGATAATCGTCGCCAAGATAGTTGACAGCCGTCGAACCATCCAACCTGGCCCCCCAGCTGTAATAGGACGCCTCCTGCGCGGCCGCCATATTCGCGGGCTTGATGCCCGAAACCCCCTGCCCATATTGGTATTGATAATCCCGCTTGTCGTCCACGCGGCTGACGGTAAAGTTATTGTTGAGCTGAATACCCAGCCCATGCGTCTTCGACCCGGATTTTGTCGTGATAAGGATAGCGCCATTGCCGCCGCGATAGCCATACAATGCCGACGCCGCCACACCCTTCAAAACCACTACCGATTCGATATCGTCCGGATTGATATTAGAGAGCCCGTCGCCCAGGTCCGGTCCGCCCCACTGCCCCGGAGCAGCCTGGTTGGTGTTATCGAACGGCACCCCATCTATGACATACAACGGCTGATTGTTCCCGCTGAGAGACGCATTGCCCCGGATCAACACCCGGCTGCTCCCATACGGACCGGTGGCATTGTCTACCACATTCACGCCGGCGACCATCCCCGCCAGCGCATTGCCGAAATTCACGGCGCGCGACTGGGTGAAAGCCGAACCATCCAGCTCTTCAGCCGAATACCCCAGTGACTTCTGCTGCTTTCCGATGCCCAATGCGGTCACCAGTACTTCCGTCAGTGGCAGTTCGGAAGGGTTCAGCACAACGCAGTTCCGCACCGCCAGCCTGGCCGGGAGCTCACGATTGCAATACCCCACATAGGAAAAGACAAGCATATCGTCATTGCCCGCCTGAAGACTGAACACGCCCTCCAGGTCGGTGGTCGTCCCCTTTCGACTGTTCCTGACCGTAACACTGACGCCCTGCAGGACCTTTCCGTCCCGGTCGGTCACCCGCCCGCTGATCACATCGGGACGCGCCTCGGCCGCCAGCGCCTCCGAAGGCTCATCCTCGGGGTATGCCGAACCCTGGACCGCGCCGCTTTCCGCAACCTTACCGTCCTTTTTCCGGTTGAGGATAACGAACGTCCTTTCGTCTACTTTTTTGAAGATGAGCCCTGTACCCCGCAAGACCTGTGTGAGGATCTTTTCGACGCTCACACTCGCAGAGATCACCGGCGCATTCACCGGCATTTGCCCTATCTGTTGCTGGGAAAAAAGGAAATAGACCCCTTTGATACGATTGAGCTCGATCAGCAGATCCATCAGCGGCCTCTTGCCTGTCGCCATCGTTACAGAATCATACTTACGCCTGAAATCGACTCCGGAATCGGCACTCCCCGATGTACGCACGTCCCCCTTGCCGCTGCCCGTGACGGGTGCGGCGCCGTGCGCCTGTTGAGCGTAAATGGGCTGATGGCTAAGCCCGACAAATAGCGCACAGAGAAAAAATCTCAGCCAGCCGTAGCCATTGGATTTTTTCATGCATGCAGCGTTTTGGTTACAACCGGGGAGAGCCCGGCATTATGCAATATACGACGATTAGGGCTTCGCCGAAGCCTTTATCGCGATCTTCCCGTCTTTGCGGATCACTTCGTAATCCGACGTGGTCTCCAGCGCTTGCAAAAAAACATCGAGGTTGTCATTTCGCACGATCCCGGTGATCGTACTGTCGGCAATCGACTGGTCCTCGAGGTCGATCTGAACGCCATATTGGTCTTTTATGATCCCAACCACCTCCTTCAGGGGGGTCTTGTCAAATAAGAGTTGATGTTGTTTCCAGGCCAGCAGACTGTCGCTTTTTATACCACCCTTCTCGAGCCCCATGCCGTTCCACCGGACGAAATCACCCGGCACCATCGCCAGATCGCCGCCCTCCTGCGGATGCACGATCACACTCCCTTCGCGGAGCATCACGTTCTCTTTCCCGCCGCGGTTGACTACATTGAACTGCGTTCCGGTGACAATGACGTCGAAACGATCCGTATGCACAATAAACCGGCTCCTCTGCGGCGTCTTCACTACATGAAAAAAAGCTTCCCCGTCAATCCATACCTCCCGGTCCGACCCACCCTGCCAGTTGGATGACAATCGTAACCGGCTATTCGCATTCATCGTCACCTCCGAACCGTCCGGGAGTGTTCGCAGATTAACTTCGCCATATGCCGTGGCCATCTGCTGTTGCCCGCCCTTTATCACCCGCGCTACTATCAATCCGCCCGTAAGTACGACCAGGACACATGCCGCCGCCACCCACATCCTCCTCCCTGAAAGCCTTATCTTAGCTATCCGCGCCGTACCCACCTCTTCGCCACCCTGCTCACCCAACCCCAGCGCTACAGCCCCGCCTCCGCCTCCCCTTCCCCGCTCTCCCGCCGCACCGGTGCTCCATTCCCCTTCCCCCAAAGTCCCTGCCACAACCTTTTCCTGCACCCCCGCAAGTCCGACCCCCCGCTCGCTCTGCCCCCCGATCCGCGCCAGCAAGGCCTCCACCGATTGCTCAACCCGTTCCCCCGCAAGCGCTTTTTCCTTCAACCTCGTCATCCCCAGCAACGCCGCCGCCCGCTCCAGCAAAGCCTGCCTGACCTGATTCCCGGCCGCCCAGCCATCCCGAAAGCTACCCGCTTCCCGGCCGGACCCGAAATACCAGGACAGGAACTCTTCGTCCGTCAGCAGATCCTCAGGTTCAGAATAGTCTTTTGACATGGCTTAGCCCATTTTACAATCAAGTATCCGTAAAGATAATTTTGTAATTTACTTTTCTATTCTTTTTTTTAGCCTTTTTATTCGATTCCGCAACCTTTAAGCCATCACGACTACCATTGGACCATTCAAAAGAGGACATACTGCTATGGGAATCCTTCCGGAAGGGGGATAGGGAAGCCTTTGCCACCCTGTTCCGCCACCATTATGAGGCCCTTTTCCGCTATGGGGGAAAATTTGCCGATAACGCCGGCCAGCTCGAAGACTCCATCCAGGAACTCTTCGTCGAACTCTGGCAATCGAACTCCCGGATCCCGGTGATATCGGTCCGCGCCTACCTACTTAAATCGTTGAAGTATAAGATCTTAAAAACATATCGCCGGCGTCGCGACATCCTTCCGATCACAGAGGATCAGGGCATATTCGAATGGAGCCACGAAGACTACCTTGTCTCCGGCGAACAAACTGCAGAGAATAACCGAAAAGTCCTAAACGCCCTCGACCGGCTCTCCAACCGGCAAAAAGAGATCGTATATCTCAAATATTTTCAAAATCTCAGCTACGAAGAGATCAGTGAGGTCATGAATATCAACTACCAGGTAGCCCGCAACCTGCTCTACCAGGCAATAAAGTCGCTCAAAACCCTCCTCGCCGGCATGATCGTATTTTATTTTCTCTTCCCTCGCTAGGCCTCCCCTTCAGCGCATCTCCCCGTTCCGCCAACATCTTCGCCGTCCCCGGGCATTTTCTCCGCCCCCCGGCATTTTTCCCAGTCCCCCGGCATTTTTCCCCGTCCGCGCCGGTTACATTTTTTTTCGTTTTGGCACCTACCGTTGTAATTTCGTGACGGTTTTATCACAATCCCAAAATAATTGACCTATGAGCATGGTAGACTCATTCGAAAAGATCCCGGTAAAGATTTTCAGCACCCTGGAAGAAGGTTCACAATTCATTGGAAAAGAGATCGCCCAACTGATCCGCGACAGAAACGCAAAAGGACAAAAGACCGTCCTCGGCCTGGCTACCGGCTCCTCACCCAAATCCCTCTACGCAGAACTCGTGCGGCTGCACCGCGACGAAGGGCTGAGCTTTAAGAACGTCATTACCTTTAATCTCGACGAATACTACCCAATTGACAACGACGCCCTCCAGAGCTATAACCGCTTCATGAAGGAGCAGCTTTTCGGAAAGATCGACATCGACCCCGCCAACTGCCACATTCCGAACGGTCAATGGAAAAAGGAAGATATCAAACAACACTGTATCGAATACGAAAACCTTATCGAAAAAGCCGGCGGCATCGACCTGCAGATCCTCGGCATCGGCAACAACGGGCATATCGGATTCAACGAACCGGGATCGAGCATCTACTCCCGCACCCGCCTCATGCCGCTCACCAACTCCACCCGAATCGCCAACTCCCAGGATTTCCAGAATATCTCCCAGGTCCCCCGGCTGGCCATCACGATGGGGATCAGCACGATCCTCAAAGCCCGTCGCATCATGCTCATGGCATGGGGCCAGCTAAAAGCCCCCATCATCCAGAAAGCGGTGGAAGGCAATCTCACCGAGCAGATCCCTGCCTCCCTGTTGCAGCAGCATAACGACTGCACGTTTGTCGTCGACGAAGTGGCTGCCTCGGAACTTACCCGTTTCAAATCGCCTTGGCTTACCGGAGATACCGCCTGGACCCCGGCCCTCATGCGAAAGGCTGTCGTCAATATGGCCCTGAAACTCGAGAAACCCATCCTCAGCCTGGCCAACCGGGACTATAATGATAATGGTCTTTCCGACCTGCTGGTGGAAAAAGGTGACGCATACGAGATCAATCTCCAGGTCTTCTACCTGCTGCGCGATAGCATCACCGGCTGGCCCGGCGGAAAACCCGGCGCCAACCTGCCGACCCATCCAGAACGTTCGGAGCCCTTTCCCAAACGCTGCCTGATCTTCTCACCCCATCCCGATGACGACATCATTTCGATGGGCGGCACCTTCATGCGCCTCCACGACCAGGGCCACGACGTCCACGTCGCCTACCAAACCTCCGGGAATATTGCGGTCACCGACGAATTCGTGACCCGCTTCCTGGACTTCGCCGTAGGATTCGAAGTGCTTTCCGGCATCGACAGCAGGAAGTCTTCGCAGATCCTCGATCAGGCCACCCGCTACCTGAAGACAAAAAAGGCCAGTGACATCGATACCCCGGAGATCCGAAGCATCAAAGGGCTGATCCGCCGCTGCGAAGCCAAAGCCACCTGCCGTTATGTAGGCATACCCGATGATAATATCCATTTTATGAATCTCCCGTTCTACGAGACGGGCACCATCGAAAAGAAACCCATGGGCGAGATCGACGTCGAGCTGACCATCGAGCTGCTGCGAAAGGTCAAACCGCAACAGATCTATTGCGCCGGCGACCTGGCCGACCCGCATGGTACGCACAAGGTTTGCCTCGATATCGTCTTCGAATCCCTCCGCCGCCTCAAAGCCGCAGGCGACCCCTGGCTGAAAGACTGCTGGCTTTGGCTTTACAAGGGCGCCTGGCAGGAATGGGACATCAGCGAGATCGAAATGGCCATCCCCATGAGCCCCGATCAGGTCATGAAGAAAAGGTTCGGCATCTTCATCCACCAGTCCCAGAAAGATATGGTCCCCTTCCAGGGCAGCGACGCCCGCGAATTCTGGCAACGCGCAGAAGACCGCAACGCCAATACGGCCAACCTTTATGCACAGCTCGGGTTTACCAAATACGCAGCGATGGAGGCGTTCGTGAGATGGCACTACTGAAGCGGCCGGAGGCCGCTTCGTCGCGCAAAGCGCGACCAACATTGGCCCTGTTTAGGCCTTGCCTGCAAGGCCGCAGCCGAGCGACGACTAACATTGTATTACAACTTATTGAAAACCCTCTATTAAGTTTGCGTTAATTAGGGATTCGTGTAATTTTGTGGCTACACTGTATGCCACAACCGAGCACAATTGCGATTAGACAAGAATGGGAGACAGCCTGGCACATGAGGGGCTTTCGCCAGCGTCTCATTTCTGCTATAGCACTGGTTGTCATTCTCTTATCGGTTTTCCCTTATTTTTTTCAGCGGATCGAACAGCGACAGGGGATACTCTTGAACGATCCCTTACTGGCCTACCTCGCACCGCACAATGTTTCGATCCCCCTTTTCATCCTCATCTGGTCTCTGTCGACGCTGACCGCTATCCGGGCCGTCCAGAATCCCCGTATTCTATTGGTATTTCTTTGGTCCTTCCTGTTGTTGAGCATTTTTCGGACCCTGACCATCCTCCTGGTGCCGCTTGACCCTCCCACCGGCCTGATCGGATTGGCGGACCCGTTGAGCAACTTCTTTTATGGCCATGACCGCTTTGTCACAAAAGACCTGTTCTTCTCCGGCCATACCTCCAGCATGTTCCTGCTCTACTTTTGTTTGACTAACCCCAGAGATCGGAAAATTGCGCTGATCGTAACTTTCCTGGTGGCATTCCTGCTCCTTGTCCAGCATGTGCACTATACATTGGACATCCTTGGCGGCTTCCTTTTCGGCTGGCTCTCCTGGTGGCTCGGAAGCCGGATAGTCGGCAGAGACTAGAAGACCTCCCCCGCATTACCCATATCGGCAAAACCGACGGCGCCCAGCCGCAGAATAACGGCACCCGATACTCGCTACCCCTTCAGCGTTAGAGGTCAGCGACACAGTGTCCCTCCCGCCGGACGACCACCCGGTTTCGATGGACCCCGCAATAATTGGCAGAATCAGAACATGCCGTATATTTGCCGGTACCCTAACGGGCATTTTAACTTTTCAACAGGCACGGTTTTCAAACTGTCCTCTTGTGCCCTACCGTTATATGGAAACGCAAGCATCGAGAAAAGCCCAAGAAAATAGATAAATAACAAACCTCTGATGCTGGAAAAGGGCAAATTCGTATATTTAATTTTACGATTATTGATAAAAGGAGGCAAATGAACGTGGAAAACCTTAAATTCTTATATTTGAGGATTAATGAAGATTTCACAATTTGTTAAAATTCAATTAACCCAATATTAAAAACCGCTGGACGGAAAAGGGACGGACCCTTCCTTTTCTCAAAAAAAGCTAGACAATATGAAAAAATTCGAATGCCCCGACTTTGTACTAGGCGATAAGATAACGGACGAACAATATGGCTTTTTCGACAAGTATGGCGTGATCGTATTCAAGAATTTTTTAAAATCGGAGACTGTTCAATTATTCATACACGAGCTTAACCGCATTGAAAAACAATGGTTGGACGAAGGCCGTGAAAAGATCAACGGCATTCCACTGAAATTCGGGAAGGATCAGGACGGTAACAAAATGATCCAGCGCATGTGCTTTCTCTCCCTCCATAGCGAGCCCTTTCACGACATGCTGCAGGATCCGCGCATTCAAGCCCTCATCGGTCTGCTCTACCCCTATGAAGGCCGGATCAGCGAAAACGAGAAAGATGGATTGATTCTGAATCATTATGTCCGCATGCCCGAAAGCTCCTTTACGCAGATGGGTTGGCATACCGATAGCCCCCGGGACCTCTTCCTCGGCCAGAAGATAATGCCGATGCTCAACGTTGGCATTCACCTCGATGACACCCCCTTCGAAAACGGCGGCCTCCGCGTCCTCCCCGGGACCCACAAACAAGGTGTGCTACGCCTCCTGTTCGGAAAAAAATACTTCATCGACAATAACCCCGACGCCCGCGAGATCGGATTCGACATCAAGGCCGGTGACCTTACCGTGCACGACGGCCGCATCTGGCACCGCGCGCAGCAGTCACCCCATCTTGGTGAAGCCAGCCGCCGCCGCGTGATGTATGTGCCGATCATTACCGGGAAATATATGCCAAAAGATGCCAACAGCAAGACGCCGTTTTACCATCGCTTGGCACACCGTGTGCAGAATTGATTCCAATGGAATACGCACTCATTACGGGGGCAAGTAAAGGCATAGGCAAAGCCATCACCACCGACCTCGCCGCGCGTGGATTCAACGTCCTGCTGGTAGCCCGCTCTGAAGAACTATTGCAGCAGGAAGCGGCCCGCATTACCACATTGTATCCCGTCAAAGCCGACTGCCTCGCCCTCGACCTCTCCACTGCGCATGCCGCGCAGAATGTCTACGAGTGGTGCCGCGCTAAAGGATACACTGTCCAGGCCCTCGTCAACAACGCCGGCTACGGCCTCAGTGGTCCCTTCGAAAAATATTCCGCCGACGAGCACATCAATATGATGACCCTGAACATGTCCACGCTCGTCGCCCTGACCCGCCTCTTTCTCCCCGACCTCCGCGCTCAATCCCGCGCATATATTTTAAATATTGCTTCGTCCGCCGCCTACCAGGCCGTCCCCGGCCTCACCACCTACGCCGCCACCAAGGCATTCGTGTTAACCTTCAGCCGCGGCCTCCACCAGGAACTCCACAAAACCTCCGTCTCCGTCACCTGCGTCTGCCCCGGCGCAACCGACACCGACTTCCCCACCCGCGCCCAGGTCGGCGCCAAAGGCCTCAAAGCCGCCGAACGCCTCAACATGTCCCCCGAATCCGTCGCCCTCCTCGCCACCCGCGCCATGCTCGCCGGCAGAACCGAAGTCATCACCGGCTTCGTCAACAAACTCGGCGCCACCCTCGCCTGGCTCCTCCCCAAAACCCTCGTCGAACGCACCGCCGGCAAGATCTACGAATAGGCCCCCCCGCCCCTGCCCCGAAACCATGTCAACCTCGACACATACAACTGCGCCGCCATCCTACTTCAGGTGCCGTAAGTAAGATTCCGGGTTGTCAAGAAAGGTCTTCGTGATCCGGTAATGGTCGGACTCCCGATAAGCTACGGATTGCATCCCATCCTCCCTGATCTCATAGATTGTCGCATCCGGGATGCCCATCAGGATTGGAGAATGCGTTGCTAAAATGAATTGGGTATTCCCGTTCTTCAATACCTCGAGGATAAAGGCGATCAACGACAGCTGCTTCAGCGGCGATAATGCCGCCTCGGGTTCATCCAACAGGTAGATGCCTTTATCCAATATTCTTGTTTGTAGAATGGTCAGGAACGCTTCGCCGTGGCTAAAAGCCTGCAGGTCCGAACCATATTGCTTTCGTGTCTCGTGGAGAGCATAGTTCATGCTGTCACTGAGCCGCTGAATGATCGCATTATCTACTTTCCCCTGCAACCCCTGAAGATCCATGCCGATCTTCATCTTCTCCTTTTCCACTGCATTGAGAAAATCACTGAAATCCTCCGCCCGGAAGAAGAACCCCTTGGTCGTCTCCCTTTTCCAATCGATTTTCAGAAAGGGCTGCAAAGCTCTCGCCGCCTCCATGCTCGCCGATGCCCCGGCATGCCCCCCAATCAGCGGAATACCCACCCGACAAGCAATGGTCTCCAGCAAGGTAGACTTTCCGCATCCGTTGTCGCCAATGAAGATGGTGACCTTTTCATTCAACTCGATCTGCCTGGCAAATTTAACCGCCGGGATATTGAACGGCCACGGATGTTGCCGCTCCGTATCGATCGAAAATGATCTCAGGAAAGCCATAACTGAATTTACCTGGAAAGAAATTAATTCTCAAATATTTCTGAAATTTTTCTATATTTGCAGCCCCTTGGCGGGATTGTATTTCCTGCATCTCCGCCAGGCTCGGCCCCGTAGCTCAACTGAATAGAGTACCTGACTACGGATCAGGCGGTTCAAGGTTTGAATCCTTGCGGGGTCACTTTTTGAAGTTTAATTTTTGAAGCCCGCTCTGGTAGCGGGTTTTTTTGTGTTTGAACATTTTGCCTTCTTCGAACTTCTATCTACACCTGTCTAATAATCAGTGAAATTGGGTTTGAATCCAATCGGGGTTATTGATACCAATAACGGCAGCAAAAAGTTTTCAACGGATGAAAAATTTATTTTTCTAATTTTGAAGGCCTTCTGCCTCCTCCAGAACGATTTATCCAACAACAACTGAAATGTGTATTCATAAGGGCAAAGCGAATTGCTATACCTAAAAACCTATTTTATGGCAAAGGAAACTAGACCATTTGCATTGGCAGAAGAAGCTATTATCGACAAGATTTATCTTATCCGGGGACAGAAAGTGATGCTGGATAGGGACCTCGCAGACTTATATGGTGTTGAGACGAAGGTATTGAAACAGGCCGTACGAAGGAATATGGATCGGTTTCCTCCGGACTTTATGTTCGAAATGACCGAAGAAGAACTGGACAATTGGAGGTCACAATTTGTGACCTCCAGGGAGGACAGGCAAGGTTTAAGGTATGCGCCCTTTTGTTTTACAGAACAAGGAGTTACCATGTTATCTTGTATCCTGAATAGTGAAAGAGCTATTGCGGTAAATATTTTGGTCATAAGGGTGTTCACCAGGATGCGTGAACTGATCTCAACTCACAAAGATATCTTGATCAAACTGGAACAGATAGAGAAAACCTTGCTCCAGCAAGACAACAAGATGAATAGGCACGAAGACGAGATTCAGATGATCCTAAGGGCATTGAATAAGTTGCTTAGTCCTCCGGCTGAACCACGACCCCGAATCGGCTTCCGCAGGGGGAACGAAAACTAGTGACAATGATTGGTGCCACCTCTATCACCCTGCTAAATTGAAGGCCGGCCCTATCATTTTATTTCTGCTATAGGAACGGGGTCCATATCAGTAAATTCTTTATTTTCTCCTGCCATACCCCATATAAATCCATAGCTGGCCGTGCCGACACCAAAATGGAGACTCCAGGGGGGTGAAATAACCGCTTCCTGGTCGCTCATGACCAAATGCCTTGTTTCCTGC
>DASZJO010000172.1:0-21669 GCA_035948015.1 Puia sp. | reverse complement strand
GAAGCGAATCGGATGGGGGTAGCGGAGATCGGCCAGGTAGTGCGGGATAACCCCTATTCCCTTTTTAACCTGCAGGATTATTTCACGCGATACCTTACTTATCCGCTTACCGCCAGGCATCGTTTGGGTCTTGAAAAATTCATCGCGGCTCTAAGGGAAAGCGTTAATAAAGAGTATATTGCACGTTAAATTATTGCATTCATGAAGAAATGGCTGATCAAAGGGATCAGGAAACTGGGATATAATATCGTAAGAGCCGGCGCCGATGTTCCATTACCTGCCGATTTTGATCCGATGCACCGGGAAATATATCAAAAGGTGAAAGACCGCACGATGACCAGCCCGGAGCGGATCTATTCGCTAATTGAGGCGGTAAAATATATCGGTCGGAATAAAATCTCCGGAGCGATTGTGGAGTGCGGTGTTTGGAAAGGGGGAAGCATGATGGCGGCGGCGGAGACCTTGCTTCGGCAAGGGGATACCACGCGCGAGCTATTCTTGTATGATACCTTTGAGGGCATGTCCGAGCCCGGCGAACTGGATAAGACAAGGATGGGAGAGGCGGCGAGTGGACTGCTGGCTGTGAATACGGATAAAGAGAAGAACCCGATCTGGGCCTATTCGGCCTTGGATACAGTAAAGGAAGGGATGAAGGCGATCGGCTATCCGGAGACAAAGGTCCATTATGTGCGCGGAAAGGTGGAAGACACGATCCCCGGAACACTTCCGGGCGAGATTGCAATCCTTCGGCTGGATACCGATTGGTATGAATCTACACGCCATGAGCTCCTGCATCTTTTTCCGTTGTTGAACAAGGCTGGGGTGCTGATCCTGGATGACTACGGACATTGGCAGGGTGCGCGGGCGGCGGTCGACGAATATTTTGGTCAGCATCCACAGCCGATATTGCTGAACCGGATCGACGAAACCGGAAGAATTGCTATCAAATCAGCGGGATGAAGAAGGGGCAACTGCCATACGAGTTCGATCCACCGATCACCTCTCCGGCGTATCTGACCCGGAACCGGTTGCTCAAAGGAATCGCGCGGCACACGACGGCTATGACCGGGAGGTTACTGGATTTCGGCTGTGGGTCGAAGCCTTACCGGTCGCTGTTCAGGGTCGATGAATATATCGGGCTTGATTTTGAGAATCCCGGTCATCCGCATGTCAATGAGCAGATCGATGTCTTCTATGACGGCAAGCGCGTCCCGTTTGAGGATTTCAGTTTTGACTGCATATTCAGCAGCGAAGTGTTCGAGCACGTCTTCAACCTGCCCGAAGTGTTGGAGGAGCTTAACCGGGTGCTCAAGCCGGGGGGGCTAATCCTGGTGACTTGTCCTTTCGCCATTTGCGAGCATGAAGTACCCAATGACTTTGCCCGTTATAGCTCTTATGGGTTACGCTATCTGATGAACGAACATGGGTTTGAGATGGTCATGCAGGAAAAGACGGGCAACAGTGTAGAAACGGTCATTCAGCTTTGGATCATGTATATTCACCAGCATATCTCGCCGGTATTCCGGCGGATCCCGGGGGTTAGATCAGCTTTCCGGTTCCTCACCTATACGAGCCTGAACCTCTGGGCCCTGTTGCTAAGCAAGATATTGCCCGACAGCAGGGACCTGTATCTCAATAATATTATCGTGTGCAAAAAGCGGGGGCCTGTCTCATGAAAATAGCGATCATCTCCATGATCCGGGAGCCGTGGGGTGGAAGCGAAGAGCTATGGTACGATATGGCGGTGCGGGCGATTGCCCAGGGTCATGAGGTGATCCATTTGTCCTATGATTTCGGTTTCGAACATCCGAGATACCAGACATTGCTTGGCATGGGCGCACATCTTTATCAGCGGCCCGGCTATTTTCCGGCGGGTATCGGCGTGCGGGAGCAAATGTGGCGAATGGGGATCAATTTCATCCGCAAAAAGGTTCGTGATCCGCTCGCGGCGGTATTTCGGCACCGGCCGGATATAGTACTCTATAACGGCACTTGCTATTCGGTGGCCAGGGAAGGCGCATTGCTGAAGGCATTGGAGAGGAATCCTGCGAGGTTCTACCTGATCGGGCATTTGAACTCGGATCATGGTCGCGGGCTATCCCGATCGGAACGGGAGACGATCCGCAGGGCCTATCAACGGGCAACGGAAGTGTATTTTATCTCGCAGCGAAGCAGGGTTACGGCCGAGCGCCAGCTCTGTCACGATATTCCCAATGCCGCAGTGATCCGGAATCCGGTCAATATGACCGGGACGGCTATGCTTCCCGTTCCGGGTGACCCAACTCCGCGGCTGGCGGTGGTGGGAAATCTGATGGTCGCTCACAAAGGGCAGGATATTCTCCTTGCAGTCCTGCGATCGTCGAAATGGAGAGAGCGGGCGTGGGTAGTGAACATTTACGGAGATGGACCCAACAGGGAGTATTTGCAGGAGTTGGTAAATTATTACGGGCTGGTGCAACGGGTAGTCTTCCACGGACGGGTAGGCGATATCCGCAGCGTGTGGAGCGAAAATCATTTGCTGGTGATGCCTTCGCATATGGAAGGCATGCCGCTGGCGATCGTTGAGGCAATGCTGTGCGGCAGGCCATGTGTGGCAACAGATGTCGGTGGGGTGAGGGAGTGGATCGAAGACGGACGATCGGGATTCATCGCCGAGGCGGCCACGGAGCATGCGCTCGATGTAGCTTTGGAGCGGGCCTGGCAGGCGAAGGACCATTGGGGGGAGATCGGGATCAGGGCGCATGAGCGGGCCATAACTTTGTACGATCCGGCCGCTGGAAAGACTTTACTGGATCGGATCACAAAACCCTAGTGGAGTTATCATAACATGAAATTGTTATTCATATTCGGGACGAGACCTGAGGCGATCAAGATGGCGCCCATCATCAATGCCTGCCGGCAGCATCCGGATCGGCTGGACGTCAGGATTTGTCTCACCGGGCAGCACCGGGAAATGCTCGACCAGGTGATGCAGTTTTTTGAGATTGTCGGGGATTATGACCTGGAGCTTATGCAGCCGAACCAGACCTTATACGATATTACGGCCCGTTGTCTGACCTTACTGCAGGCAGTGCTTCGGGACTGGGAACCCGACCTTGTGTTGGTGCAGGGAGATACCACCAGCGCGTTCGCGGGAGCACTGGCCGCCTTTTATTCCAAGGTTAGTATTGCGCATGTCGAAGCGGGATTACGGAGTCACAATAAATATTCGCCCTTTCCGGAAGAGATCAACCGAAAACTGATCAGCGCAATGGCTGATCTCCACCTGACGCCTACTGCACTGGCAACGGAGAACCTCCGGCAGGAGCGGGTAAGCGGGACGATCCGGCAGGTCGGGAATACGGTTATCGATGCGTTGTTGTATGGGGTAGAGAAAGTACGGCGGGTTCAACGGCATCCTGCGGGCATCCCGGATATTCCGCTCGGGCATAGGCTGATCCTTGTCACAGGGCACCGGAGGGAAAGTTTTGGCCGGCCGTTCGAGGAGATCTGTAATGCGCTGCTGGAACTGGCAAAGGCCTATCCTGACGTCGCAATCATCTACCCGGTACATCTCAATCCGAACATTAAGGATGTGGTGTATGCCCGGCTCGGGGGTGTCCCCACAATCCATCTGATCCCGCCGGTCGATTATGCGACGATGATCTGGTTGCTCGACCATTGTTACCTGGTGATCACCGATTCAGGCGGCATCCAGGAGGAGGCGCCGGCGCTTGGAAAACCTGTACTTGTGATCCGGGACGTCACGGAGCGGACGGAAGGGATCGAGGCGGGTACGGCGGTGCTGGTCGGAACATCGAGGGAGAGGATACTGCTGCATGCCCGGCGGTTGCTGGATGACCCGGCGGAATATGACCGGATGGCCAGGGCGGTAAATCCTTACGGAGATGGAAAGAGCGCCAATAAAATTGTCGACATCCTTTTAAATGACCGTGTATGGCAACGCCGTTGATCTCGATCGTCCTGCCGACCTATAACGGCGCCCGCTATCTGAAAAAATCGGTGGACAGCTGTTTGGCCCAGACGTTCCGTGATTTCGAGCTGATCATCGTCAATGATTGCTCCACGGATGACACCGGACAAATAGCCGATGGTTATTCGGAAACGGATGCCAGGGTGAGAGTCATTCACAATACGTTCAATAAAAAACTTCCACTTTCGCTGAATACGGGTTTTGAAGAGGCCCGGGGCAGGTATCATACCTGGACCTCCGATGACAACTATTTTGCCCCCGAGGCGTTGGACGTCCTTGTCCGGGAGTTCGCGGCGCATTCGGAGACCGACCTCGTCTATACGGACTATACGCTGATAGATGATCAGGATCGGGTGACGGGGATCAGAAAGTTCAACAATATTTACGACGGATTCACCGAATGGCTTGGCTGCGGGGCCTGTTTCCTGTATAAGAGCGAGATCTTCTTCGCGAATAAAGGTTATAACCCCGGCGCTTTTCTGATCGAGGACTACGATTTTTTCATGCGGGCCTTTCTGAAATTCAATTTCAGCTATTTGCCCCGCTATGATTTGTATTTTTACCGGGAGCATGAATCCTCCCTGACGTCGACGCAGGGTGACGTGGTCAATGACCTGGCCAAGATCATGATCGAGCGGCAGCTTTCGGGGTTGGAGAAGAAGCTCCCGAAAGAACAGCTGATGCTGCTTTACCGGAAATTTGCCGTGTTCAATGCGGTAAGGAAAAACAATACAAAAAAGTACCGGCTGTATCTTGAAAAGGTCTGGTCCTTTTCCCGATGGCAGGCGGTGGTGGTCGTCTTCTATGTTCCGGCGATGAAGTTGATGCATACGGTGACGGTGAGTGCGGCGGGTATGGCGGCCTTATTGGGATTTCCTTTTTCAAAAAAGAAGAATCGCCCTTGATCAAGCTGTCCATCATCATAGTGAATTATCGGACGCCGCAGATGGTCATCGACTGTTTGCGGACCATCTATGCCCAGACCGATGCCGGTCTGTTCGAAGTGATCGTGGTGGACAATGCGTCGGGGGATGGTAGCCGGGAGATCATCTGTCCAGTCTTTCCGGCGGTCCGGTGGATCCAGATGGAATACAATGCCGGTTTTGCCAGGGCCAACAACGAAGGCATCCGGCAGTCAGCAGGCGAGGTGATATTGCTGATCAACTCGGATACGCTGGTGGAGGACGGGGCAATAGAAGGATGTTACCGGGCATTCGCAGGTTCGACATATGTGGCATGCGGTGTCCAGCTCGTCAACCCCGATGGGACGCCGCAGATCTCGGGCAGTTATTTTGTCCGCGGCGGGTTGAACAATCTGTTGCCGCTTCCGTATGTGGGTGCGCTGGTCAAAAGAGCGGGTAAGGCGTCTGGCGCGAAGGTACCGAACGTTCCGGATGCCCGGTCGCTGGTGGAGGTCGATTGGATCAACGGCGCCTTTCTGATGGTTAAGAAAGATGCTATCGCGCTGGCAGGGATGATGGATGAGGATTTTTTTCTGTATGCGGAAGAGATCGAGTGGTGCAGCAGGCTGAGGAAACTGGGGAAACTGGCCCTTTACGGACAGTTCCGCGTTGTCCATTTCCAGGGGGCTTCGGCGAATGAAAGTTTTGGGTCCTCGGGGAAGGGTTATTACAACCTGTATGACCGGAAGGGGCTGCAAATCCTGCTGTCTAATTTTGTTCGGATCCGGAAGCAGTACGGGGTGGGGTGGTTCCTTTTCCAGTTGTTGTGCTATGTGGCGGAGATCCCTGTCTTTGGCTTAGGCATTCTGTTGTCGCGGATTGGCGGGAAGAAGGATCTGCGCTATTCCTTCACGCAATTCCGGGGATATTGCCGGAATGTAGGTTTTGTGATCTGCAGGACCGGGGCTATCCTCAGAAATAAACCTTATTTTTATAAGGTGCTATGAGATGCGCTGCAATTTTATTATTGTTGTTCACTGCCTTTGTTTACTACCCCGCTTTCTCCCAGGAGTACAGCTACTCGCACTATGACATCACGGATGGTCTGGCCGGGACGACGGCATATTGTATCACCCAGGATGCGGACGGATTTATATGGGTTGGCACGGAGACGGGGGTGAGCCGTTTCGACGGGACACATTTTAAGAATTTCACGACGGTCGACGGATTGCCGGATATTGAGGTCCTTCAGATCTTTGGCGATTCCAAAGGCCGGGTATGGATGGCGCCATTCAAAAAATCGGTCTGCTATTACTACCGCGGGAAGATCTATCACCCGGGGAATGATACGATGTTAAGCCGGATCGCACTGAAAGGGAATATTGAGGGGTTTGCGGAGGATGCTCACGGAAATGTGCTGATCGAGGAACGGGCGGGACTTCATCTTGTATCGGTACGCGGGATGGTCAGGAATTATGACTCGATCAATGGCGCCCCTATTCACAATTGTACTGCGATCTGTCGCAGTTCAAGCGGACATTTCCTGGTCCAGGAAGGACGGAATATCTGGAACTTCTCGGATTCGTTCTCCTTTTTCAGACCAATTTCCATCTTCAATGAAGGGCCACTTTATATTTCTATGAATAGTCGTGGGGTGATCTGGCACCCATCGCATACGATGACCGAATTTAGATCTTTCGAATCGGGAAAAGTCTTGTATCACCTTGAAGACACAACGCACAATTTACATGTCAGCTATTCGACGCCGGATGATGGCCACTTATATTTCAATGAAATTGCGGGCACCATTCAGACTGATCCGGAAACCGGTACTCAACGACTATTTTTACCAGGTATCCAGGTCTCGAGGGCATTTTGCGACCGGGATAGGAACTTGTGGTTTACGACACTAAATCACGGTATCTACCGGCTGAATTCAGAAGAATTCCGAACCAAGACATTCGGCTCAGAGACTCAGCAGTTCTCCTCTGTATGTTCAATATTCCGGATGGGGAGCTCGGCTTGGATAGGAACGGATCACAACCAGCTTTTTCAAATTTCTATGCCGGAATTCAAGATCAATGACCGGGTGAAATTTTTGCCGGAAGGAAAAGACCGGGTGATATTGATTGATACCTTCCGGCACGGGATGATATTCTGTTCCGGCTATGGCGTTTCATTGATGACCAACACTCTCCGTTTCATTGCTAATTTTCAACTAGCCACAAAATGGGCGTGCAGGTTGAACACAGACGAGTTGATGATCGGAAATGCTTCCGGAGTCGTGATCTTCAATTTAAAATCGGGCTCGGTTACCGACACACTTTGCAGGGAACGGTCGACTACCGGCTTTACAAACCGGGATGTCATCTATTTCGGAACGATGACCGGTCTGTACCGTGTCAACCCCGACCGGTCGGTGATTTTTTTGGGGAATAGGATCGCGTTCCTGAGAAAGAGAATTTCTTCCATTGCGCTCGCCACTGATGGAACGCTTTGGGTATCGTCCTATGATGATGCCGGGATTGTCGGGATCCGAAATGATTCACTGGTAGCGTCGATCACCCAAAAGCAGGGGTTGACCAGTGATATCTGCCGCACGCTCCTGGTCAAGGGACAGATATTATGGGTGGGAACGGATAAAGGATTGAATGCGATCCAACTGGATAAGCCCGGGTATCCGGTCACCCGATATACCGCTGAAGACGGTTTGGGATCGGATATGATCAACACGTTGTATGCCGACGATTCTTTGATCTATGCGGGCACTCCGGTCGGGCTCAGCTTCTTTAATGCAAACAAAGTCCAGACCGGCGAACCCTGCAGACTGCGATTGGTGGGGCTAGTCAATTCAGGCAGGGACAGGATCGGTGATACCGCAAATCTTTCTTTATCCTATCGGACCAAGGATATCCGTTTAGATTATGTCGGTATTTCTTACCGGTCGGCAGGCAATATCCTTTACCGGTACCGGATGCTGGGCCTGGACAGCATGTGGCGGGAAACCAATGCGACCTTTCTCGACTATCCTTCCCTTCCTTCGGGAGGATATACTTTTCAGATGCAGGCAATCAATAAATTCGGCGTCCAAAGCAAGATGCTTTCGCTGCCGTTCCGGGTAGAGATGCCTTTTTGGGAAGCGGTCTGGTTCAGGGGGTTGGCGTTTGCGATCGTGGTCTTGCTGACCTGGCTGCTTGTCAGTCGACGGATCCGGAATATCCGGAAGCAGCAAAACGAAAGAGAGGAACTGGTCAGGCAACGGGCAGAAATGGAAAACAAAGCGCTGCAAGCGCAGATGAATCCGCACTTTATTTTCAATTGTCTCAATTCCATTCAGCAATTCATGTTCGACCAGGATATGATGCAGACGAACGAATATGTCTCCGGATTTGCCAGGCTGATCCGAGCTACGCTGAATCATTCGTCAAGGTCCTTCATTTCGCTGGAGGAGGAGATCGAATATTTGTCCGACTATCTGGTGCTTGAGAAGATGCGTTTTAAGGAAAAGATGAATTATTATATCGAGCTGGATCCGGTGATCGACCAGTTCAATACCGTGCTGCCGCCAATGCTGATACAGCCCTATGTGGAAAATGCCATGCGGCATGGCTTGCGAAACAAGCCGGGAGGAGATGGGTTCATCCGGATTATGATAAGGAAAGAGGGAAGTGATCTGGTCATCATCGTGGAAGACAATGGCATCGGGCGGGAAAAGGCGATGGAATATAAGACGAAGGAACATATCGAATACCAATCCAAGGGGATATCCATGACTGCCAGCCGGATCAGCATTCTCGGGGCGGTGTATGGCGTATATGTCCGGGTGAGTATGGAGGATAGGATGACCAACGGCTGCCCGGACGGCACTAAAGTAACTGTCATAGTTCCCGAGTTTTCTCATGCCGCTTTCTAAAATTCCAAAATTCTCCTATCTTTAGTCGGCTTATCCCTCATTTTCAGTATGCTACCTTTGATACGCACCATTCTAATCGATGATGAACCTGACGGCAACCGCATTCTCCAAACGCTCCTGGAGAACTATTGTCCGCAGATCAAGGTGGTCGGAACGGCGGATGGCGTGGAAACAGGCGCGGCGCTCATTCATGACACCCAGCCGGATCTGGTCTTCATGGATATCGAAATGAACCAGGGGAATGCGTTCGATCTGCTCAATCGGCTGCGAACGATCCAATTCCATATCATCTTCGTAACGGCATTCGACAACCATGCTGTGCGGGCCTTCAGGTACAGTGCCATTGACTACCTGCTAAAGCCGGTGAATATCCGGGAACTGCGGTCCGCTGTGGATAAAATTCCGCGCAAGAATTTGCAAGACAGCATGTTAGATCGTATCAAAGGAATGCTGGAAAGCATGGGCAGCGTTGATACCGGGGATAGGAAGATCGCGATACCGACGGCCAACGGGCTCTCCTTCGTATTCCTCCGGGAGATCATCAGGCTGGAAGCTCAGGGGTCCTATACGGTTATCCATTTGCGGGGGAGGAACCGAGTAACAGCGACCGTAGGGATCAAAGAATACGAGGACCTGTTGCCGGATACGCTCTTTTTCCGCATTCACCATTCCCATATCATTAGTCTGAACATGATCAAATCGTATCAGAAAGGGAGAGGAGGATATGTGACGATGGATGACGACAGCTTCATTGAGGTAGCCAGCCGGCGCCGGGAGGCTTTTCTGCAGCGATTGCTCAAATAAACCGTTATTTTTATCGGATCGTATGAAAAGATACCTCTTCCTGATGTGGCTGATCCGATTGCTATTGCCTGATCCCGCGTTTGCTCAGGAATACAGTTATACGCACTATGATATTACGGAAGGGTTGGCGGGGTCGACGGTGTATTCGATTACACAGGACAGAGAGGGATTCCTATGGGCTGCGACCGAGACGGGCGTAAGCCGTTTCGATGGGACACATTTCAAGAATTTCACGGTAGCGGATGGGTTACCTGATATCGAGGTGCTGGAGATGTTTGGCGATTCGAAGGGACGGGTGTGGATGGCGCCTTTCCGTAAGTCCGTCTGTTATTACTTCCGGGGCCGGATTCACAACCAGGATAATGATTCGATGCTCAGCGGCATCCATTTGCGGAACAATGTCGAAAGCTTTTTGGAGGATTCGGCCGGCAATCTTCTGATCCAGGAAATCTCTGCAATCCATGTGGTGATGCCGGATGGGAAGGTACGGTCATACGATAGTATCGGAAACCGGCCGATCAGCGAATCGTTCGCGGCAGGTCTCGACCCGACCGGGCATTTCCTTATCCAGGCTGAGGAGGAGGTCGTCCGGCTGACGGATCAAGGGTTCGGGCCGGCGGTCAAGGTAAGCATTATGATGCAGCATCAGAATTTTCTGGCGCTAAGCCCGAGCTACTTCGTCTCCACCGCCGATCAGAATCAATTCCAGATCCGGTCTCTTTGGACGGGCCGGGTTCAAGGCGTGCCGTTCAAGGACCTGAGTTTAAAGTCGATCAGTGTCAAGATACTGGAGGACAGTCTGTTGTACTTCGATACTCAATCGGGCAGTATTGAGTACAATATTCACACAGGCAAGGACAGGCATTTTCTGCCGGGCAAACCGATCTCCCGGATATTTCGGGATAGGGACGGCAACTTGTGGTTCACGACGCTGGGGCAGGGTATATACCGGCTCAGCTCGGATGAATTCAGGACCAAGACTATTCCGACGGGGGACGCGGCCCAGACGGCGGTACACTCGATCAACAAGGTTGGCCGGGACCTATGGGTGGGTAACGACCATCACCAGGTCTACTTATTGTCTGTTCCGGGGTTAGATATCGTCGGGAATTTAAGTCAAAGCACCGATAGCCGGAGCCGCGTCCTGTTCATCGACACCATAGATCGGGAGACCGCCATTTTTGCCGGGGACAATACCTGGTCCCTCGCCAGCCGGCTGAAACCCGCTCCGCCCAGTGAATCGCCGATGGGGGTGAAATCGGTCGTCAGAAAGGGCGATCGCCAGCTGATCCTTGCCACATCAAAAGGGGTCTACCTCTATGATAAGCCGTTACGCAGGGTTATCGATACCCTTTGGCGGGAGCGATCGACGGTGGTCTACTATTATCAGGACACGATCTACGTAGGCACGCTGCACGGGTTATACAGGCTTGACGGAAACCGGTCAGTCGATTATTTGGGAGAGCATATTCCATTCTTACGCCAACGGATATCGGCCATTGCCCGGGCGGAAGATGGGATAGTATGGATCGGGTCCTATGGCGAAGGGATTATCGGTTACCGTCATGACAGTGTGGTTGCCGTCATCAACAAACGCAGCGGGCTGGCCAGCGATATCTGCCGGAACCTGTACCTATACCGGTGGACGTTGTGGGCGGGGACGGACAAGGGGTTGAACCGGATCGCACTGGAAAAGCCGGGATACCCGATAACCCGATATACTTTCAACGACGGACTGGGTTCGGATATCGTCAACGTGGTGCTGGAGGATAGTCAGATGGTCTATGTCGGCACGCCGGCGGGGCTCAGCTATTTCGATCAGTCAAAGGGGATGACCCGGGAAGGGTGCCGACTGTACCTGCTTTCGGTTGTGAACGGCGGAAAGGACCGGACAGCTGACACAGCGGCCCTTATTGTTCCGTTTGCCGACCGGAATATCCAATTCGGATTCGTAGGGATATCTTACCGGTCGGTTGGCGAAATCACTTACCGGTACCGCATGATCGGATTGGACAGTGTTTGGCGGACGACCGGGCAAACGTTGCTCGAATATCCCATTCTACCGGCGGGCAAATATGAATTTCAGCTGTTGGCCATCAATAAATTTGGGATCGGCAGTGAGCTGCTGCGGCAGCGTTTTGAGGTCGTCGCGCCGTTTTGGCTGACGACCTGGTTCGAAGTGCTGGTCGTAGTCGTTTTTGCGCTTGCGACCTGGGGCCTTGCCAACTTGCGGGTACGAACGATCCGGCGGCGGCAGCAGGAAAAGGAGCAATTGAACAGGAAGATGGTGGAAGTCGAGCGGATGGCGTTACAGTCACAAATGAACCCTCACTTTATCTTCAATTGCCTGACTTCGGTGCAGCAATATATTGTCGACCAGGACATTCAGTCTGCTAACAAATATATTACCGGCCTGGCCAAGCTGATCCGGCTCACTCTCCACAACTCCTCCCTCGCCTTTATCAGGTTAAAGGATGAGATCGATTATCTTTCGGCTTATCTGGCCCTGGAAAAGCTCCGGTTCAAGGAGAAAATGGAGTATTCGATCGACGTAGATCCGCAGATCCTGCAAAGTTCCTGTTATATCCCGCCCATGCTGATCCAGCCATATTTGGAGAACAGCATCCGACATGGACTTCGCCATAAAAAAGGCGGGAGGGGAGATATCTGGCTCCGCATCCGACAGGATCCGGCGGAGCAGTGCGCGCTCACGGTCATTGTGGAAGACAATGGTATCGGCCGGGAGAGATCAGCAAGATACAAAACAGTGGAACACATTGAATACCAGAGCAGGGGAATGACAATGACGGCTGACAGGATCCGGATGATAAACACGGCATACGGGGGAGACATTCGGGTTCAGGTGATCGATCTGAGGGATGATGAAGGCGAGCCCACCGGTACGCGGGTGGTAATGCAATTCAGGGTATTTGACAATCTTAATCTAAGTCAAAAAGAAAACTAATGATTCGTACGGTCCTGATCGATGACGAGACCGACAGTATCCTGGTACTGCGAAAATTGCTGGAGACATATTGTCCCCAGGTCGACGTGGTTGGCACGGCGGAAGGTGTGGAGACCGCACTTGCGGTGATCCAGGCCACCCGTCCCGATCTGTTATTTTTGGATATCGAAATGATGCAGGGCAATGCCTTCGATCTGCTCAACCAGCTACGGCCGGTTACATTCCAGGTCGTTTTCGTAACGGCATTCGACAACTATGCGATCCGGGCTTTTAAATACAGCGCGGTGGATTACCTCCTTAAGCCGGTGGATATAGATGAGCTGGTTAGTGCGGTCCAGCGGGTATCGGAGCGGTCACAGCAAAGGAATATCATCGATCAAATGCAGGTATTCCTCGACAATATGGGAACATTCGGTCTGGCGCAGCAGAAGATGGCGGTTCCTACCGTCGACGGGCTCATCTTTATCAATCTCAAGGAGGTCGTCCGATTGGAAGCAAAAAGCAGCTATACGCAAATCCTGATGGACAATGGGGAGGTGATAACTGCCACGCGAACGATCAAGGATTATGAGGATATCCTACCGGAGGCGTTGTTTTGCCGCATCCATAATTCCCATATCATCAATCTTTTCAAGATAGAAAAATATAATAAAGGCCGGGGAGGGTATGTCACGCTGGAAGATGGCAGTACGATCGAGGTGGCCAGCCGGCGGCGGCAGGAATTTTTGCGGAGGTTGTTGAAATAAGGATTTTTTGCCGGGGCTGCCTGTTTGAGGTCGGACGGCGGGAAACCATTATTTTTGAATGGAAATGGCAGGTATGGTTCAGACTAATTTTGCGTATGGTCGGGATGTATTGAATATCGGGACGGTGCTTGCGTTGGCGGGCGGTTCGGAGCGGGGGACATTGCCGCCGGAGGTCGTTCGGAAAGTCCAGTCAAGCGAACAGAAGGTGACGGATATCGTCAGTCGTCAGGAGTCGGTATACGGGATCAACACTGGTTTTGGCATCCTGGCCAATACGAAGATCTCTGAGGCAGATACCCGAACGCTCCAATACAAGATCCTTCAAAGCCATAGTGTGGGTGTGGGGGATCCTGTTCCTTTGGAGATCGCCCGGATCATGCTCATCACCAAGGTGCACGCGCTGGCCCAGGGTTATTCCGGGGTCCAGCTAAAGACCCTGGACCGGATACTTTGGCATCTAACCGAAGACATCATCCCGGTTGTTCCTGAGAAGGGGTCGGTGGGCGCATCGGGCGATCTGGCGCCTTTGTCGCATCTTTTTCTGCCGTTGATCGGGCTTGGCGAGGTCTACCATCGGGGGGTGCGCCGGGCCACGCGCGGGGTCCTGGAGGAGTACGGGCTTTCTCCCGTGTCGCTCGGACCCAAGGAAGGGCTTGCGCTAATCAATGGGACACAGTTCATTTTGGCCTTTGCCGTAAAGGCTGTCCAGCGGCTTCATTATTGTCTTGAGGCGGCCGATATCATTGGGGCGATGAGCCTGGAAGCGTTGACGGGGACCAAGGCGCCGTTTGACGAGCGGCTGCACCGGCTGCGGCCGTTTGCCGGCAACAGGCTGGTAGCGCAGCGGCTGCGGTATCTGCTAAAGGATAGCGCGATCATGCAGAGCCACGTCGATTGCGGCCGGGTACAGGATCCGTATTCGCTCCGTTGTATGCCGCAGGTACATGGTGCATCCCGGAATGCCTGGCTTCATCTGCGAGAGTTGACGGAGATCGAACTCAATTCTGTAACGGATAATCCTGTCATCCTCGAAGAGGGGGATGTGATCAGCGGTGGCAATTTCCATGGCCAGCCGCTTGCCTTGCCGCTGGACTATGCCTGTGTCGCCGCCGCGGAGGTGGGGAATATTTCGGATCGGAGGTGTTATCTTTTATTGGAAGGCAAGTGGGGGTTACCGTTGCTATTGATGAACAATGTCGGGCTCAACAGCGGGTTCATGATCCCGCAATACACGACGGCGGCGCTGGTCACCGAGAACAAGACGCTTTGCTTTCCTGCCAGCGCGGACAGTATCCCCACGTCGCTCGGACAGGAGGACCATGTCAGCATGGGCAGTATCAGCGGAAGAAAGGTTAACCAGGTATTGGATAACCTGGAATATATTTTGGCGATCGAGCTAATGAGCGCCTGCCAGGCTATTGAATTCAGGCGGCCGCTCAGGAGCAGCGCGATCCTGGAGGCGGCGCACGATTATGTTCGACGATTCGTCGGTTTTGCCAGCGAAGATCGGATCTTTGCGGAGGACATCCTGCAGATGCATGCGGTCATCCATGATTTTTCTTTTGTAAACTATTGCAATGAAATTGCGGGCGGCTTCAAAACCAGGATGAATGCCGGGTTTGATGAATTCTGCCTTTAATAAAAACTATATGAGCGCCATTTCTTACCAACGATACGACCCGGTCCGGTATAAGACACCAACGGGCACGGCCATGCAGTGCAAAGGTTGGATCCAGGAGGCCGCGCTGCGGATGCTCCTGAACAATCTGGATCCGGCGGTGGCCGAAAGGCCCGACGAGCTTATCGTGTACGGGGGCCGTGGAAAGGCCGCGCGGAATTTCGAGTCGCTGGATCGGATCATCCGGGCGTTGAAAGACCTCGGGAATGATGAGACCTTGCTTATCCAAAGCGGCAAACCGGTAGGCATCCTGCGCACACATCCCGATGCGCCGCGGGTATTGTTATCCAACTCCCAGCTGGTGCCAAAATGGGCCGATTGGGAGCATTTCGATGAGCTGGAGAAAAAAGGTTTGATGATGTACGGGCAGATGACGGCGGGGTCCTGGATCTATATCGGCTCACAGGGTATCGTCCAGGGCACCTATGAGACGTATGCCGCCGCGGCGGCGAAACATTTCGGCGGCACGTTGAGGGGCACGCTCAATGTAACGGCGGGGTTGGGGGGAATGGGCGGAGCGCAGCCGCTGGCGATCACAATGAATGAAGGCGTTGCGCTCATCGCGGAAGTGGAGGAATGGCGGATTGACAAGCGGCTGGATACGCGGTACCTGGACATGAAAATGGATGATATCGATGCGGCGATCGATAGAGCGGAGGAGGCCCGGCGCCGGGGAGAGGTCCTTTCTATCGGTGTTCGTTGCAATGCGGTCGATCTCCTTGAGCGGTTGATTTCCCGAAACTCCATTCCTGATACGCTGACCGATCAGACATCGGCCCATGATCCGTTGATCGGCTACTGGCCGCATGAACTTTCCTATGAACAGGCGAAGGTACTCAGGCAGGACAATCCACAACAATATATCGAGCATGCCTACCGGTCGATGTACCGGCATGTCGAGTGTATGCTGGAATTGCAGAGGCGGGGCGCGGTGACGTTTGATTACGGTAATAATCTCAGGGCGAGGGCGCAGGAAAAGGGGTTGGCGAATGCGTTTGATTTCCCCGGGTTTGTCCCGGCCTACATAAGGCCCTTGTTTTGCGAAGGAAAGGGACCCTTCAGGTGGGCAGCTCTCAGCGGCGATCCGGCCGATATCGCGGTGACGGATGTGGTCATTGCCGAGCTTTTCCCGCAGAACGGCTCCCTGCAGCGCTGGTTGAAGCTGGCGCGCGAGAAGATCGCTTTCCAGGGGCTTCCGGCGCGGATCTGCTGGCTTGGGCAAGGCGAACGGGAGAAAGCGGGCTTGGCATTCAATGAATTAGTTCGTACGGGCAAGGTCAAGGCGCCGATCGTTATAGGCCGCGACCATCTCGATACGGGTTCGGTAGCGTCTCCCAACAGGGAAACGGAAGCGATGCTCGATGGCAGTGACGCGGTTGCCGACTGGCCGGTCCTCAACGCACTCGTCAATACCGCCGGCGGCGCCAGTTGGGTGAGCCTCCACCATGGCGGCGGGGTAGGCATGGGTTATAGTATCCATGCCGGAATGGTCATTGTGGCAGACGGGACGACCGAGGCCGCAGTGAGGCTAAGCCGGGTATTGCGCAATGACCCTGGAATGGGGGTTATCCGCCATGCGGATGCCGGTTACGAACTTGCCAGGGACACGGCCAAAGCCCATGGACTGGATCTGGATAGCCGGCTACGAGGGTAAATGTCGAATTTAACCTACACACTTATGCCCCGGTTTGACACGCTGATCGGTCAAATCAACGCGAGTATCAAGTTTGATCAAGGGGGACAAAAAAATGCAGTATGTTTGGTTGGTAGGGTTTTCTTGCGCCCGATAGTTCGCGCAGAGCCTGAAATCATTCAAACCATTTACTTCGTTCTAGCTGAAGAGGTCCCGTTCCCGGGGCCTTTTTTTGTTCGGGGTCCGCTGCGTTTTTATTGGCCCTATTGTTGAATAGGGGAGGGCAAGCACCAAGATCTCCACCTATATGGGTCGTTTAATCATTATTTCCAGCCGGCTTCCTTTATCCCTCGACAAGGAGGGGGATAAGGTGAGCATCCGACAAAGCTCGGGTGGGCTGGTGTCCGCCATAAAGAGTTATTTCGAGAATGCAGCGGCGCAAAGGGCTGATCTGACGGGAAAAATGTGGATGGGTGTGGCGGATTTTCCACAGGAAGATTGGGAACAAGTTCGGGCGTCTCCTGCTGACAAGCCGGATTTCGAGGTTTTGCCGGTCTTTGTGGAAAAAGATGTATATGAGGATTTTTATAATGGGTTTGCCAATTCGGTACTTTGGCCCTTATTCCATTACTTTTCCACGTTGGCGACCTATGAAAGCCGCTATTTTGATGCCTATGTGCAGGTCAATCAGCTTTTTGCGGAGAAGATCATCCCGCTGATCGAACCCGGCGACCAGGTTTGGGTCCATGACTATCAGCTGATGCTCCTTCCACACCTGATAAGATCGAAAAAGCCTGATGCGACGATCGGCTTCTTTCTGCATATCCCTTTCCCTTCTTACGAAATATTCCGGCTGATGCCTACGGAGTGGAAGAAAATGCTGTTACATGGCGTCATGGGAGCCGACCTGATCGGATTCCACACGTATGACTATGTCCAGCATTTTTTGCAGTCGGTAAAAATGATACTCGGGGTCGAAAGCTATTTTCACAACCTTCAGTACCAGGACCGCCTTGTCCGGATCGATCTGTTCCCTATCGGGATCGACTATAACAAGTTCCATTCGGCGGCCACCGATCCCGGGGTGGAGGAAATCCGGGATAAGGCTCGTCAAAATCTGGAAGACAAAAAGATCATTTTTTCCGTTGACCGGCTGGATTACACCAAGGGCCTCATGCAACGGTTGGCCGGATTCGAATATTTCCTGGACCGGTATCCCGAATGGCGGGAGAAGGTGGTCTTCATCCTGAACATCGTTCCGTCCAGAAGCACCATCCCGGCCTACAGCGAACGAAAGAAGCAAATCGAGGAAAAGATCGGAACGATCAATGGCCGGTTCTCCACGATCAGCTGGCAGCCGGTCCTTTACCGGTATGCGCATTTGTCTTTTCAAGAGCTGGTGGCACTTTACCAGGTCGCCGACGTGGCGTTGATCACGCCCCTGCGGGATGGGATGAATCTTGTGGCCAAGGAATACGTAGCCAGCAGCACGGGCAAAGGGGTGTTGATCCTGAGTGAGTTTGCCGGCGCCGCCAGCGAGTTGAGCGAGGCGATCCTGGTCAACCCAACAGATACTTTCGATGTGGCGTCTTCGATCACCCGGGCCCTGGCCATGCCGCTGTATGAGCAACGGAACCGGATCACGCTGATGCAGCGGCGGTTGCAGGAATACGATGTGTTCAGATGGGTGAATGACTTTATGGACCAGCTGGCGCAGGTCAAGCTGGAGCAGCGGAGGCAAACCGTAAAATTGCTGGACGAGAAGGCCTTTGCGATGGTATACCGCCACTATCATGGCTCGAAGAACCGTTGTTTGCTGTTGGATTATGACGGAACGTTAGTGCCATTCACGCGCATACCGTCGGAGGCCGCGCCTGATGGCGCGGTGCGGGACTTGCTTACCCGGCTGGCGGCGGATCCGAAAAATCATGTTGTGATCATCAGCGGGCGGGATATGCCCTCCCTCGATCGCTGGCTCGGGAGTTACCCCATCACGCTGGTGGCGGAGCATGGCGCGAGCTTCAAGATCCGGAATGGGACCTGGCAGCAGCTGGTCTCGGTATCTGACCTCTGGAAGGACGAAATCCGCCGGGTCATGCAGCTCTTCGTATTGCGGTGCGCCGGGTCTTTTGTAGAGGAAAAGGCAAACACGATCGCCTGGCACTACCGGAATACGCAGACCGGGCTTGGCTTCTCGAGATCCCGGGAGCTCCTCAATACCTTATCGCAGCTGACCCAGAATACGAGCCTGCAGGTGATCGACGGAAACAAAGTGGTGGAGGTCAGGATTGCGGGATTCGATAAAGGTGCAACGGCGTTGAAGATCGTCAATGAGCAGGACCCCGATTTTGTATTATGCGTCGGTGACGATACGACCGACGAGGATATGTTCAAGGCCCTGCAGGGTGAGGCTTATACGATCAAGGTCAACAGCGGCGCTTCCGCCGCTCAGTATACGATCCTGTCGCAGCAGCGGGTGGTGCCGATGCTGAATTCGCTTGTCCAGCCACCGGCGCCGGACGGCGCGGAGAAGGAAGTGGAAAATCAATCAACGACATGGCGGTTCACAAATACAACATGGGTGTAATTGGCAACTGCACCTATCTGGCTTATATCGATCTTCGGGCGGATGTCAAGTGGATGTGCATGCCAAGGTTTGACAGCAGTTTTCTGTTCGGTTCACTGCTGGACGAGGACAATGGCGGTCATTTTTGCATCCGGCCAACCGGGGAAGAATTCCGGGTCCGTCAATACTATATTCCCAATACCAATGTGCTATGTACCGAGTTCACCTGCCGGGACGGGAAATTCGTCGTAAAGGATTTTGCGCCCCGCATTCGCATCTACGAGCGGCAATTCCGGCCCCTGATGCTGGTGCGGAAAGTGGAATTGCTCGAAGGTGAGCCTGCGATCACGATAAGCTGTCAGCCGAGAGGGGATTATGGAAAGGTTATACCGGATGCGGTCATCGGAAGCAATCATATCCGGTATTTGAATCTGGATCAGCAGGTCCGCCTTACCACGGATATCCCGCTCACGTATGTTCTAAAGGAAAAGTCCCTTATTCTGGATCAGAACCGGTACCTGGTGCTTACCTATGGAGAACCGCTGGAAGCGCCGCTCAAGGAGACGGCAGAGGAGTTTCTCTACAAGACGACCGAAGACTGGCAGTCCTGGGTCAAGAGCTCTTATCTTCCCGACCTCTACCAGGAGGAGATCATCCGGTCGGCTCTGGTAATGAAGATGCACCAGTTCGAGGATACAGGGGCGATCATCGCGTCCGGTACGACGAGTCTGCCGGAGTTCCACGACAGCACGCGCAACTGGGATTACCGGTACTGCTGGTTCCGGGATTCACACTACACGCTGCAGGCTTTCAACCAGATCGGGCATTTTGAAGAGCTGGAGAAATATTTCGATTTCCTGTACAATATCCTGCACAATGCGACGGATTCCCTCCAGCCCATGTATTCGATCGCTGGTGAAAAGAAGCTGTACGAGGTGACGCTTGACCTGCCGGGTTATATGGGCAATCAGCCGGTAAGGATCGGGAATAAGGCTTATATCCAGTCCCAGCATGACGTCTATGGCCAGCTGCTGGTCAGCCTGCTGCCCCTCTACACCGATAAGCGACTCATCTTCGGGCGGAAGAACAGCTATCATAAGATCGTTCCGTGGCTCCTGGACCAGATCGAACGGACGTTATCGATGCCCGACTCGGGGTTATGGGAGTTCCGCAAGGAGGTCCAGGTGCACACGTATACGCTGCTGTTCCATTGGGCCGGGGCCAAGGCGGCGTTGAAGATCGCCGGACGTTTCGGTGATGTGAAGTTGATGAACAAGGCGCGGCAGTTGTCGGCGGCCGCCGGCGGGCTGATCGAGAAAGCGTATGACCCTGCCCGAAAGCTGTACACGCAGGCGATAGGATCGATGAACCTCGATGCCAGCACCCTCACCATGATTACGATGGACTACCTGGACCATCGTTCGGAGAAAGCATCGGACCATATTGCCGCGCTGGAAAAGGAATTGCTCACGGACAACGGCCTGTTTTACCGGTACAAACATTATGATGATATCGGTTTCCCCGAAAGCACCTTTTTGGTTTGCGCTTTCTGGTATGTCGATGCTCTGGCCTGTGTAGGGCGGATCGACGATGCGATCCGGCATCTGGACCAGCTGCTGACCTTTGGCAATCACCTGGGCATCTTCAGTGAAGACGCCACGCCGGACGGGTCGCAGTGGGGTAATTTTCCGCAGACCTATAGTCATGTCGGGCTGATCAATGCGGCTTGCCGGATCGGCCGCAAGCTGGATAAGGCGGATTTTTTGTAGAGGGTGGGGGAAATAAGTATCTTGGGGCATGGGTTCTTCGAGGTTGATCTACAACATTAAACAATTGGTGAATGCAAGGCGCGAATCGCGGCTGCTGCGGGGTCCCGAGCTGGCGGAGCTGCCGTGTGTCGATGATGCCTGGGTGCTGATCGAGGACGATGAGATCGCAGATTATGGGGCGATGTCGGAAATGCCGGAAGCGTTAGCCCGGATGATCGGAGAACGGAGCGCATCGACGGATGGCGCGGGCATGGGCGGGCTGGCGGTAGAGGGGCAAGCGATCGACGCCATGGGGCGGCTGGTGCTGCCTGCCTGGTGTGACAGCCATACTCACCTGGTCTTCGCCGGCAGCCGGGAGGGGGAATTCGTGGATAAGATCCGGGGGCTGAGCTATGCGGAGATCGCGGCGCGGGGCGGTGGCATTTTGAATTCGGCGCGGCGGGTGGCCGCCGTGTCGGAAGACCGGCTTTTTGAAGAGGCCTGGAAGCGACTGCAGGAAGTGATGCGGCTGGGGACGGGAGCGATCGAGATCAAAAGCGGTTATGGATTAACGGTAGAATCCGAACTCAAGATGCTGCGGGTGATCAAACGACTGAAGGAGCGTTCTGCGGTTACCGTTAAGTCGACATTCCTTGGCGCGCATACTTATCCGCCGGAATTCCGGGAAAATCATGGGGGATATATCGATCTGATTATCGGAGAGATGTTGCCGGTGATCGC
>DASZJO010000171.1:0-4141 GCA_035948015.1 Puia sp. | reverse complement strand
CCTCTGTCCCCACCCTCCCCGTCCGTCCCAACTCCTCCTCCTCCTCCGTCCGGACCCGGCGGCTCCGCGCCCTTGCGCCCTCCACGACCAGCACCACCTCCCCCTTCACCCCCTTCTCCCCGAAATGTTCGCAGACCACCTTCAAGGTACCCCGACGGTTTTCCTCAAACACCTTCGTTAACTCCCGGCTTACACTGCAATTTCGATCCTCGCCAAAATATTCCATCATCTCCGTCATTGTCTTCACCAACCGAAGCGGCGACTCATAGAATACCATCGTCCGCTCCTCCGTAGCCAGCTGCCTGAGCACCGTCTGCCGCCCCTTCCTCGGCGGCAGGAATCCTTCAAACACGAATCGGTTCATCGGTAGCCCGCTGTTGACAAGCGCCGGAACAAAGGCCGTCGCTCCCGGCAGACACTCTACCCCGATCCCGATCCGGATACACTCCCTGACCAACAGAAATGCCGGATCCGAAACCCCCGGAGTCCCGGCATCCGTGATCAATGCCATCTTTTTTCCCTGTAGCAGTTGGTCAGCCAAATGATGCAGGATCTTGTGTTCATTGTGTTGATGATACGGCGAGAGCGGTTTGATGATCTGGTAATGATTTAACAGCCGGGCGGAATTCCGGGTATCCTCCGCCAGGACCAGGTCCACCTTCTTCAGCACCTCCAAAGCTCTAAGCGTAATATCCTGCAGATTACCTATGGGAGAAGGAACTATATAGAGCAAAACAACGCGTTAATTTACATTGATCTCAAAATATTCCATGACCGGATTGGCCAGCAACTTGCGGCCCGCCTCTTCTGCCACCTGTCGCGCTTCCTCGGCCGAACTCGCCTCGATCTGCAGGTAAATGCTCTTCCCGATTCTGACATCCTGAACATTGCGCAGCCCCAAACTCTGAAGCCCGCCCATCACCGCCTTACCTTGCGGATCCAGCAACTCCCTCAATGGCATAACTTTTACCTGAACAGAAAAATTCATGTGGTTCGATTTTTATGTTTGGGCCCCCGGATCTCCGATCCGAACGCCAAAGATACAATAATGTACACAACGAACACCACCGGCACCGCCAGCCACTGCAAGAAGATAGCCGCTATAACTGCCAGCGCCAGCAGGATCAGCTTCGGCATATTGCTCCGCACCGAAGAATTGTTAAATTTCAAGGCCATCAAAGGAAGATTGCTGATCATCAGCCAGGCTACCACCAATATCAACCCGTACAATACCCATCTGTTTCGCAGTGCATCCCTCACAGCATCGTTATGCGTATACCACTCGATCAATGGCAGAGATGCGATCAGCAAACCCGCCGCCGGGGTCGGAACGCCTCTGAACCCATATTGCTGCGCATCATCGATGTTGAAACGCGCCAACCGATAGGCCGCCGCACAGGGGATCAGCATGGCCGGCAGCAGCCAGCCAGTAGACACATTCAGCCCATTAGGCTGCGCTTCCCAGCTATACCGTAGCAGTTGATACAAGATCATCCCCGGCGCCACGCCGAAACTAACCACATCGGCCAGCGAATCCAGCTCTCTCCCCAACGGGCTGGTCGCCTTGAATAACCGCGCAACCAAGCCATCCAGGAAATCCACCAGCGCGGCCAACCCTATAAAGGCAGACGCTACCTGCGTCCGCTCCGGCATCCCAATGTACTGCGTCCCATCAGAATTGTCCAGCGCCATAATACCATTCTGTAAGATGAGGATCACCGCGAGACAGCCAAATAGCAAATTCAATAAAGTGAACAGATTGGGTATAATCTTCATTTCGGCAAATTAGGATTTTATTTACTCATTATCGCTTATTCATCATCCCTTCTATCTCCTCCGTCGTGATCGGCACCTTCTCCATCAGATCGACATTCCCCGTCGCCTTTATCCAAACATCATTCTCTATCCGGATCCCCATCTGCTCCTCCGCTATATAAACGCCCGGCTCGACCGTAAGCATCATCCCCTCCTCCAACGGCTCAATCCGCGGCCCCAGATCATGCACGTCGATCCCCAAATGATGCGACACCCCATGATACATATATTTCATATACGCCGGACTGTCCGGTGTCTGGTCCCTGACATCCGCCTCCGTCAGCAACCCGATCCCGATGAAAACCTCGGTCGCCTGTTCTCCCATCTTTTTGTGATAATCGGCCAGACTGATCCCTGGCTTCAACAACCCTTTCGCATGCCGATGCAGCGAAAGCACCGCGTCATACACTTCCTTCTGACGCGCCGAAAACCGGCCGTTTACGGGCACCGTCCTCGTCATGTCTGCATTATATCCTCCATAAGACGCACCGAAATCCATCAACACCAACTCCCCTCCCCTGCACTCACCGTTATTCGAAATATAGTGCAGTGTCCTCGCCCGGTCACCGGAGGCGACTATGCTCTCATAAGCAGGACCAGTCGACCGCCGCGACAGGAACCCCCGCCAGATCTCTGCCTCGACCTCGTATTCCATCACGCCGGGCCGGATGAAAGACAACAAATGCCCGAACACCGCGCCCGTGATATCCGCCGCCTCTTGCATCAGCGTCACCTCCCGCGCCGTTTTCACCGCCCGGAGCCCCCGCAGGATGCGGGCCGAACGCCGGTAAGAATGCAGGGGGAATCGCTCCTTTATCTCCTCGATATACCGGTACTGCCGCGTGATCAGGGGCCCGCTCCGTCGATCGTTTTCATTCGACCCCAGGTAAATGTGATCCGCCATAAATATCCATTGCTGCAGCAGGGAATCCAGACTGTCCAACCACAACACCGTGCCAATTCCTGATATCTTCTTACCCTCTTCTGCACGCAATCGCCTCCCGTCCCATTTCTCCTTGACCTCATTCGGCCTCACCAATACCAACACTTCCCGGTATCGCGGATCCGGATGCTCCGGGAACAAGATAACCATGCTGTCTTCCTGTACTATACCCGACAACCAGAATAGATCGCTGCTTTGCCGGAATGGATAATACGCATCTCCGTTGGAAGGCATATCGTCGTTGCTGACAAAAATGGCGATGGAACCCGGCTCAAGCGCGGCGGCAAACCGGGCCCTGTTCTCGATGAATAATTCCGGGATTTCAGGATAATATTTCATTAGTCGCCATTTTCTTTTGCCCAACCTTCTCCTTCCCTTTCCCGTTCCCTCCATCCCATGACCGACCCCATCGTGCCAAGCCCCTGCATCTCCCCCGTCTACGCGCCATCCCTCCCCTCTCCGACCTCAAAATCGTTTTACCACCCCCCCTTCCCACCTCACCCTCCCGCTCCGCCTCCACCCCCCTTTCCCACCTCACTCTCCCGCTCGCCTCCGCAATCTGAAGGGAACAAATTTATTGAATGATTATCAATTAGGCGTTTTATTCCGACACCATCAAACTAACGTTCGTTAGCCATTAGTCATCTTTTAATTAACCGGCCCCAAAATTTGATAATATCAAATTCGACCCCCCTTTGACGGCTTGCTAATGAAAAAAATAAATTTAGCTTTGCCGAAACAAACGATTGCTCTTATGTCAGCGCCTGTCATTGCACTCCCGACAGACAGTCTTCACCGTCTCGGTCTGCGTATCTCCGATACCATCCACTACCAACTACCACCTGACGAACTCGCCCGGCATTGCATACGCCGGAAAGAAGCCGTGCTGGGCGATACCGGTGCATTGGTTATCCGTACAGGTGCCTTCACCGGTCGCAGCCCAAAAGACCGCTACATCGTAAAAGATGAGATCACGTCAGGCGCCGTCCACTGGAATGACTTTAACCAACCGATCGACCCGGCCCATTTCCATCGTGTCTTTACCGCCGTAACTGCCTGGCTTAACCGCGCCCCGGAACTCTTCGTACGCGATTGTTACGTTTGCGCAGACCCCCGTCACCGGAATAATATCCGGATCATCAACGAGACCCCCAGCGGCAATCTCTTCGCCTATAATATGTTCCTTCGGCCCACAGACGACGAACTGGAGGACTTCCGCCCCGATTGGCAAATCCTCGCGGCGCCCGGCCTCTCCCTCAACGCCGCCGAATGCGGCACCCGCAGCTCAACCGCTGTGGTAATCTCCTTCCGCCACCGGCTTATCGTATTGGCCGGCACCGGCTATACCGGTGAGATCAAAAAAGCTGTATTTACTATTCTCAA
>DASZJO010000170.1:0-13662 GCA_035948015.1 Puia sp. | reverse complement strand
CGATTGCCGACCACAGCTCATCCCGCGCCGACGCCATCAACGGCGAATGAAAAGCCCCACCGACGGCCAACATCACCGCCCGCTTCGCACCGGCCGCCTTCATCTCCTCACAGGCCCTCTCTACCCCGGTGACCGAACCGCTGATCACTACCTGACCCGGACAGTTATAATTGGCCGGCACCACGACCTCACCCGTCCGCTTCTGAACCTCGGCGCAGATCGTCTCCACTTTCTCATCCTCCAGCCCCAATACCGCAGCCATAGCCGAAGGGTTGGCCTCACAAGCCTTTTGCATGGCCTGCGCACGCGCCGACACCAGCAGTAGCCCATCCTCAAAGCTTAGCCCACCGCAAGCTACAAGCGCGGAAAACTCGCCAAGCGAATGACCTGCCACCATATCCGGCCTGTTATTCTCTACCCCTTTAAAGGCTATGACTGAATGTAAAAAGATGGCGGGCTGCGTCACCCTCGTTTGCCTCAATTCCTCCTCCGTTCCGGTAAACATTGTGTCGGAAATGCGAAAGGAAAGAATATCATTGGCCTGCTCGAACAATTTTTTGGCAAAGGCGCTATTCTCATAGAGACTTTTACCCATACCGGGAAACTGCGATCCCTGTCCCGGGAACACGTATGCATGCTTCATTCTGCTTCGGGTTTAGTTTACACCGGCACTGGTTCCGGCCTCGTTCAATCGAGCAAAGCCCGGAGACCTCCGGCCGGCATAACGGCTGCGCAAATATACGTTCTTTTTTTTCTGGCCAACGGGGTTCCACCCCGTTTTAATGAAGGTTGGAAGAGATCAGCTTGGTAAATTCACTCCGGGTCTCATTCTTTTCAAACTCACCCCAAAAGGCCGAAGTCGTCGTTACCGAATTTTGTTTCTGAACGCCTCGCATCATCATGCAAAGATGCGACGCCTCAATAACGACCGCAACGCCCAGAGGTTGCAAGGTTTCTTTAATTGCATGCAGGATCTCCGTCGTCAACCGCTCCTGCACCTGCAACCGCCGGGAATAGACATCCACTACCCTCGCGATCTTGCTCAATCCGGTGATCCATCCGTTGGGAATATAGGCGACATGCGCCTTGCCAAAGAAGGGCAACATATGATGCTCGCAAAGACTGTACAACTCGATATCCTTCACCAGGATCATCTCGCTCACTTCTTCATGGAATTTTGCAGAATTCAAAATAGCATGCGCATCCATTCCGTACCCCTGCGTGAGGAACTGCATCGCTTTAGCCACCCGTTCAGGCGTTTTCAGCAAACCCTCTCTGCCGGAGTCCTCCCCCAGCAAATCCAATGAATGCCGGTAGTTCCCCGTCAACGCAGCCGTTACTTCTTCATCATACTGTTCAATTTTCCTATACGCCATAATGCCGATTATTTTATTGATTTCATGCGGGATACTCCACAAAATTCCTATCCGTCTCATACAACCTCACCTGCAGGTCCAACGCCGGGTCGATCCTGGCCCGCAACAGATCATAGATAACCATCGCTATGTGCTCCGCGGTCGGATTCAGGTCCCGGAAATACGCCGTATCCAGGTTGAGATTCCGATGATCGAATTTTTCCAGGACCTCTTCCCTGGTGATCCCCGACAAAAGTTTCATATCCATTACATAGCCCGTATCCGGATCAGGTACGCCCGTGACTTTCACGACCAACTCATAGTTGTGCCCGTGATAATTCGGGTTACTGCATTTTCCAAACACCTCCGCATTTTTCGCATCGTCCCACGCCGGATTGAAAATGCGATGCGCCGCATTGAAATGCTCCCGGCGAAAGACCGCCACTTTCGCCGCCAATTTCTTACTCGCTTCTTTCATACATGTATCCCTCCGTTATAATCATCATTCACGTATAATCATCATTCGCGCCGACTCCCTCTACCTCCTGGTTCCGATTATTCTCCAAAATACTCCACAAAGATCCTGGGTGTCTCAAGCAACTTTATTCCATGCAACCGGACCCATGACGGGATGTGCGGCGCCAACTGCTGCCAGATTCCGATCACCAGGTTCTCCGTAGAGCACATCTTCCCCTGCAAAAAATCAACCTCGATATTCAAATTCTTGTGGTCCAGCTTCTCGATGACATGCTCCCGGATGATTCCGCTCAACCGCTTCGCATCGAACAGAAATCCCGTGTCAGGGTCCGGCTCCCCCTTTATCGTTACATACAGCTCATAATTATGCCCATGCCAATTCTCATTGGCACACTTGCCAAACACTTCCTCATTCCTCTCCCTGCTCCACCCCGGATTATAAAGCTTGTGCGCCGCATTAAAATGCTCCACCCGCGTCAAATACACCATATTACAAATTATTGTGCCGGTGAAGCTTTGCCACCGGCAAACGCTCATTGAGCTTCAGCCCTGCCACCGGCAAGGACGCAAAGGTAATGCATCGCAGAAAAAAGTCAAGGATTCCGATATTTGCATATGCATATCTTACTGGCCGCCGCTACGACAGTTGAAATTCAGCCCACACTCGATATCCTGCTGAACCGCCGCACCGACCTAACGGCCGCACCTCCCCACCGCATCTCCACCCTCATAACCGGTGTCGGTAACCTGCCTACCACCTGGTCTCTTATGCGACAAATTGACAGAGACCGCCCCGACCTGATCATTCAAGCCGGTATCGCCGGCTCCTTCACCGGCAAGCCTCGCGGGTATGTACTTGCCGTTCGCGACGAAACACTCGCCGATCTCGGCGTGTGGGAAGATGGACAATTCAGGACCCTCTTCGACCTCGGACTCGCAGACCCCAACCAACCTCCATTTACCGTCGGCCGCCTCATTAACCCATATCGGTCGCTGCTTAACCTGACCGGCCTCGAATTGGTCAGCTCCGTCACCGTAAACGAGATAAGTACCCACCCCGACCGCATCGCCTGGCACCGGGAGAAATCATCCGCCGTCGTCGAATCCATGGAAGGCGGTGCACTCCACTATGTCGGCCTTCAGGAACGGATCACCTTCCTTCAGATCAGATCCATATCCAATGATATCGGCATTCGCGATAAATCCAAATGGAATATCTCACTGGCAATCCAACGACTGAACGATCGGCTGGTCCGTTTGTTACAAGAGCTGAATCACGAAGACAACAGCATTCTTAACGCCAACAACGATGCCTCATGAGCCTCACCCTCGGTTTTAGTCCCTGCCCCAATGACACCTTCATATTCGATGCCCTCGTCAACAAAAAGATAGACACCGAAGGCCTCGACTTCGACGTCGTGCTGGAAGATGTAGAAACCCTCAACCAATGGGCGCTTCAGGGACGGCTTGATATATCCAAAATTAGCTATGGTACACTACCCCTCATTATGGATCGCTACCTGCTCCTCGATGCCGGCGGAGCCCTTGGTAAAGGTGTCGGCCCCTTGCTTATCGCTAAACAACATATATCCCTGACCGATATAGAGTCCGCGACTATCGCCATCCCGGGAGAACGAACCACCGCCCACCTGCTATTCTCCCTCGCCTTCCCAACCGCCCGGAACAAACGATTTATGATCTTCTCCGACATCGAAGAGGCTGTGCTAGCGGAAAAGGTCGATTGCGGCGTGATCATCCACGAAAATCGCTTCACCTATCAAAAGAGAGGCCTGGCCAAACTCCTGGACCTTGGAGAGTTCTGGGAGGAAAAGACAAGCGCACCCATCCCCCTCGGCGGCATCATCTTCCGCCGCGACCTGGCCGCCCCGAACCTTGCCACCCCGAACCCTGCTGCCCCGAACCTTGCCACCCCAAACCCTGCTGCCTCCAGCCTGCCAGCCCCCGCCCACCTCAACGGCTCAACCCTCGCCGCCAAAGTCAATCGCCTCATCCGCAAAAGCCTCGAACATGCTTTCGCGCACTACCCCCAACTGCCAGATTACGTGAGAACCCACGCACAAGAAATGGATGAAACCGTCATGCGCCGGCATATCGACCTCTATGTCAATAACCATAGCCTCACCCTGGGCACCGACGGCGAAAATGCCATCCATACGCTTCTACGCACATTCGCCCGCATGCACGCGAAAGAACTGACACAGCTCTCGATCGTCCATTAGCACGACCCTAAAATCGTTCACCGGCGCGACCCTAAATTTTACTTATTATTTTGCGATATATCTCCTCCGACACCTTGCAGCCAAAGTTTCGCCCCCCAAGATTCCGCACCCACTGCACTCCCCGTATTGCATTGGAAATGAATACCTCTTCCATATTTAACAGCTCATCAGGCCCGATCGGCTCCTCCAGTACCTCATAGCCTGCCGCAGGCAGCGCCTCCAATAAAAAGCGCCGCATTACCCCCGCCACACAACCCTCCGAAAGCGGAGGCGTAAATATCCGGCCATTCCTGACCCACCAGATATTCGCGATGGTCGTCTCTGCCACCCGCCCATGGGCGTTCAACAGCAAACAATCATCCAAACCCTTCTCTGTCGCAAACATCCCCCCAAGGGTCGACAACTGATAGCTATTGGACTTGATCCCCGAGTAGCTGTCGCAGGCCTTCCGCCCGTCCGAAAAGACACCCAGCGCCAACCCCTCTTCCCTCCATCCCGCGTCCGAAAAGACCGCTACCTGAATGCAGTACCATGCCTTCCTGTCTAACTCATTATACAACCCGGGAGCTCCCCGAAACACCGTCAAACGTGCGCGAACCGGCGCCCCATCGTGCCCGTTTTGCACACAAAGCTCTCCGATCTGCCCCTCCAGCGGATCCAGACCGAATGGTCGTGGAAATTCCAGCCGCAACAATCGCATCCCGTCGACAAGCCGCTCAAAATGATACCTGCCCAGCCGCACCTTCCCCTGCCTCACCAGCATGGTCTCGAAAAGGCCGTCGCCATACCGGAAACCGCGGTTATCAGCCCGTAATAGCGCCGCCGCGTCCTCCCGGACTTCCCCATTAAAATTCAGGAACATAGAAATTCTTCATTTGCTCCGCGGAAGGTCCCGCGACAATTACCGCTGCTCGATGATTCCGTTCTTCACCGCATACATGACCAGACCGGCCATCGATTTGGCACCAGTCTTCGTTTTGAGCTTGTCCCGGATCGCCTCCACCGTCCGCGGCGAAATATCCACAATATCCGCGATCTCCTTTGTCGTCTTTTCCTCGCACATCAGCTTCAACACCGTCAACTCCTTCTCGGTCAGGTTAACGTCCTGTGCCGTGCCGATCTCCGGCCGCTTTGTCCGAAGCCCGGTTAATAAAGCTTTATTTGTCAGCTCATTAAAGAAGAACTCCTGCTCATAGCAGGTCTTAATGGCCTGGTAGATCGTCTCCGAATCGGAATTTTTCGTCAGGTAGGAATTTGCCCCGATCTCCATCAGCTTCGAGATCATAGAATGGTCATTGTGCATGGACAAAATAATGACCTTTACCTGCGGGTGAACCTTGCGGATTTCAGGAAGGGTTTGAATGCCATCCATAATGGGCATTTGAATATCCAGTAAAATCACATCGGGTTCCAAATGTTTGAGGAGATTCAACAATTGCATGCCATTATCCGCTTCCGCGATCAGTTCCACATCCTTCTTTACGGCAAGGGCTGTTTTCACGCCGGCCCTGAATAGGGCATGATCATCCGCAATAGCAACTTTAATCGGCTGGCCGGGTTCTGGTCTTTTCATACGATTTTAGTGTTTAAAGAAATTCGACAAAAAATTGCTCCGCAAAATATGAACTTCGATTCCAACACTGTTGGAATCTCGTTCGGAACCTTCGCTTCGCTCGGTTCTGTCTCATTACTCATTAATGTCGGCACTTGACCTTCGTCGGTCCTGCTTCGCCACGGACCTCCTCGGCCGGAACCTTCGCTTCGCTCGGTTCCCCTTCGGTCGTAAAGTGCTAATGGGCTCCGCCCAGTTTACGAGGGACAGTTAGGACGACTGTCAAACATCCTACAAAAAGACGCAAAATTTGCAACACTTACTATAGGAAATCTACGCAACAATCGAAATTCGGAATCTACGTTTCCCACAAGTTTTTACGAAGATAAGTGGTTTTTTTCCGATATCATAGCGGAATTTATACGCATAAGGAATTAGGTATTCTACTAAAATGGCGGTAAAAACTGAACAAGCAAAATCGGGCAATTGTGCGCTTGTCCACATAGTTATTCACATTTAACTTTGTTTTACAAGTTGATTGACAGGATTAGCACCTCAGATCGTCCAATGTCCTAGAACCGTCCAAAACGATTTTCAATATCTTATGAAACCAAGCAAAATCCAATAGTCAATCAACTTTTTTCGCCGTTTTTAGATTCAATATCCTATAGATCCTGCCTTATTATTGACCGTTATCCAATGAACCTGGCCCATCATTCTATGAAACCTTTGATCCAATATCCAGGAAACCAGTTGATCCAATATCCAGGTGAAGTGATGCAGTCATGGTATGCATCAAATCCCTACTCTCCTCTGGTTTAGAAGTCTTTTGCCTGTTTCTCTGCGCGAACGGTTTGTTGAAAGCGCAGCGAAGCAGGCTTTTTCAATGACTGACGGAGACCCCAAGTGCAATAATTGACCAGGTCTGCCGACCAGGGAATCGCACCGGGGGTTCCATCCAGAGTCTAGAACGGATAGGTAATGGTAAATGATAGAATCAGAGCTGTCCAAAGATATTTAAGCCCAATGAGCCCGGAATGGGAATCCGCACCTGATTGCAGGGTAAATTTCCCCGGAAAGGAGGGTGATTTCACGGTGTCATATGGATTCCGTAATTTTTGCGCAAAACGCCATCAGTGAAATTTCTCAGCTTCCTGTCACTGAACTTTTACTGCGTGGGCATCATGATGTTCCTGGCCGTGGCAGCTTTAGTGGCCAGCATCCGGTATTATCAGCGACATCGGAGTCTTCGTATTTTCACCTATTATATTGCATTTTCACTGGCGGAATCGATGGTTGCTTATTTTAGTTTCGTCTACCCTAAGTTTGACTTCTATCAAACCTTTATCCTGAGGATTACCTATGGGAGTTTCGCAGTGTTCGAATTTGTTATTTGCAACTTCTTTATCTTGCATTATGTCGGCTCTCCCTTACGAAGGCGGATCATCAGGATCAATGGTTTATTGTTTTTACTTATCCTGACCGTATTGATTATGATACATCGAATGGCGGTGTCGATCTTTATCCTTGATTCTGTCTTTTTGGTCCCTCCCTGCCTGATTTACTTCTACGAACTTTTCCTGACAGTAAATCCGAAGCCATTGAAGGATCAACCCTCGTTCTGGGTCATCACCGCTATCCTTTTTCTAAATGCCTGCAGCATCCCGCTGCAGTTGACATTCGATTTTCTTGGCCGCTACGCTGAGGCCGCCTACTCTTTGAACGACATCTTGTACGGTATTCTCTTTATAATGTTGATCAGGGCCTATCTATGCAGTCCGGAAATTCGAACCAGTGATGAATAATCCAAATGGCAACACGGTGATCATGATCATATTCGTCGTTGCGACCTTTATGATCCTACTGCTATTGGCCTTTATCCTGATCATCCTTTTTGCATACCGGAAAAGACAAATGTCTTTTGTCATTCAGTTGGAGGCTATAAAGACGAATGCTGAAAAGGAACTTTTAAAAACCCAGTTGGAGATCCAGGAACAGACCTTCCAATACGTCTCCCGCGATATTCACGATAATATCGGGCAATTCATCTCACTGGCCAAATTGCAGCTTAATACCCTTGATTTTAATCAGTTGAATCTGGTCAAAGAAAAGATCGGCCACTCTGCCGACCTGATGACCAAAGCCCTCGACGATCTCCGCGACCTCTCCAGAAGCCTCAACTCCGATCTGGTCCGCGACAACGGCCTGTTGGCCGCTATTGATCTGCAGATCATGCACTTAAGAAGGCTTGAATTGGTGGAAGTCAGCTATGAGGTCACCGGGGAAACCCGGTTCCTGGATGAACAGAAAGAAATTTTTACCCTACGGATCATCCAGGAGGCCATCAATAACATCATCCGTCATTCGGCGGCATTCAAGGTCAGCATCCGGTTAATTTATGGGGAAAGTCATTTGACCCTTTCGCTGGCGGACAATGGAAAAGGATTTGATACGTCCATTCCCCCGGGCCGCCAATCCTACGGGATATCCAACATGACTAAAAGAGCCAGCCTGATTGGAGCTACATTTAACATCAGGAGCAGTCGGGGCGTAGGTACTACGGTCCTGCTGACTGTTCCCTATTAAACCGTTATAACTAATATGAAAGACCAGCCTGTAAAAATAGCCATGGCCGATGATCATGTTCTGCTACGCGATTCCCTTGCTGTCGTTATCAACGGTTTTGAGAATTGCAGGGTCGTTCTGCTAGCGGCCAATGGCAGAGAATTACTGGATAAAATGGAATCCGATCTCCTGCCGGACCTGGTGATCCTTGATCTTAACATGCCGAAAATGGATGGATATGAGACGGCCAAGTACCTGAGGACGCACTATCCTGAAATCTACGTACTAGTTCTGACCATGTACGATTCGGAAATAAGCCTTCTCCGGATGCTTCAGGCAGGAGCCAGAGGCTTTTTGAAAAAGGACATCCATCCTGGCGAACTGAAGCTGGCTATTCAGTCCGTCATGACCGCCGGCTACTTCTATTCTCATCATTCCGCAGGTAAGCTTGTCAATCTTGTTAAAAAGGACATGTCGGGTAACCCGGCAGAGCGGATCGGCCTGAATGAGAACGAGCTTACTTTTCTGAAATTGGCCAGTACCGATATGACCTATAAAGAAATCGCCATCATTATGAAGATCAGCCCAAGAACAGTGGATAATTACCGGGAATCGCTCTTTATCAAACTTAACGTAAAGAGCAGGGTAGGATTGGCTATTTATGCCATCAAGAGCGGAGTAGTCACTTTGGATTTCTGATGATCAATCGATAATCTTATTCCGCATCGCATACATGATCAGCCCCGCGATCGTCTTGGCACCGATCTTCGTCTTCATATTCTGCCGGATAGTTTCGATCGTCCGTGTGCTCAGAAATACCTCTTTCGAAATCTCCTCCGTAGTCTTATCCTCTGCCAGCAACTTCAAAATGCGGATTTCCTTCTCGGAGAATTTGATCGGGCTGGGGTAGAATTGCCGGACCTGCCGCTTCGTCTGCAACTTCGAAAGAACAGCTTTATTGACCAGGTCGTTGAAATAGAAATCATCATTCATACAGGTTAGGATCGCCTGGTAGATCTCATCCGGATCCGTCGTCTTGGTCAGGTACGCATTTGCCCCCATTTCCATCATTTTCGAGATCATCTCCTGATCGTCATACATCGTCAATACGATTATTTTCACATCCTCGTATTCCTTCCTCAACAAGCCGATAGCATTGATCCCGTCCACCTCCGGCATCCGGATATCCATCAATAAGACATCCGGGCGTTTGATCTGCATTTTGTGTACCAGGTCTTTCCCATCTTCAGCCTCCCATAAAATTCTTAGGTATTCCTTATTTTTCAGCGCCATTTTTATACCGTCACGGAAGATCTTATGATCGTCAGCAATCGATACCTTGATTACGAGTTCAGCAGTCATACCGGCAGGTTTGTAAAATTAATAGGGATAGGCCTCAAAATTTTGGTTATAAATTGACTTTTCACTCAGTTTTCGAAGGGTCAACGTCGCAACGTTTCCGGCATCCTCAAAAATATACGGAGAAATACCAAAAACATATTGAATTTTTGCGATCCCTGACAGTAATTTCCGCAACTCAATAATCGGGCAGTTCTGCTCTTGTCCGGCATTTAACCCCTTCTTAACTTTATACCGGAAGTTGATTGATATGGATCTCACTCAAACCATCCATGTCCCCGTTTAACGTCCAATAAAAGATTTCAATATCCTAAAAACCGAATATTAAAATCCAATATCAGTCAACTTCCCTTCTCCCCACTTTCCACGATAAGACGCCACGACATCCATCTCCTCCGATCTACAAACTGAAAATCCGCCTTCTCCCAACCCCCGGCAAATTACAAACGCACCTATCTTCCCCCGCCAACACATTGGAAAGAACAATAAAATAACGAATATAAAATAGAAAAATACCGAACCGAAACCTACAACGAAAATTCAAGGATTAAATTACAAATACACCAATTATCCACCGGCCGCAACACATATCCACCGCAACTCCCCACACTTATCCACAAAGACCGGCGCAATTGTGGATTTTATGTCTTAGTAATTCCCCCAGCTAAATTTACGTATTTATCGATAGTAAAAATACTATTTTCCCCGCGTGAAACTACTCTATTTTTACCAGGTAAACCCCCTCGTAAAAACCCGTCAAATTCAATACAGACTTGAATTACAGGCAATTTAACGCATTTTACCATCATTTTTGGCCATTGGCCAGTTTTTTTTTTAGGGGTTACTTAGCCTTACAAACTAACATTGACAACCTCTAAAAACTCACTTGTTATGATGCAAAAAGAGTTAACTACCAAGAAAGACTACGCTGCTGTAGGAGAAGAAATTAGCCACGAGCTCGCTGCCGAATTCATCAAAGCCTACCAGGAAGCTTACCCTGGAGAAATCAGAGGTTACCATATCGGTCGCAATATCATCGACCAGATCCTGGCCCAACCCGGATGCGTCGCCATGCAATTTTATTATGGCCTGAATGAAGATGGAAAAAAGACATTGGTGTATGTTGGAATGGACGCCGACGGCAAAGACATTATTAGAAGGGCCGTTGTGATGGAAAACGGCGCCCTGACCATCGCTGACGGAATTATGGCCGACCGGACCGGCTTTACCTGGGGCGGTAAGTAATTCCCGGCAAATAACCGATTTGCTTGGATTATAAGACAATGCCTTTTATATTTGAGTAAAAAACAAGGCATTGCTGGCGGATAAAGCATTTTTTTCGGAAATATTACCCATAGTCTTTTACCTCATTTTCCTGAAACGGAACCGGGGTGAGGGCCTCGGGGTGATATTTTTTTATTGCTGCTTCTCCTGGCTGACGGAAGATTTTTTTTTCAGACAACTGCATCTGCCCATCCCCGATTATGTCCATGACTCAGGTTTCACCATCCTGGAATTTACTATCATCTCCTATTTTACCTATACCTCTCTCCAGGGAAAAACGCTAAAATATTTGGCGATCCTCGGCGCCCTCATCTTCTACCCTGTCGCCATCATCAATTTTACCAAAGAACAGGAAAGCTTTGACTCCATCCCCGCCTCGGTGGAAGCTATCATTATCATATCGTATTGTATATTAATGCTATACGAACAAATTAATGACCCCAAAGTCATGTTTGTTTATAATACCAAGAAATTTTGGGTCACGATTGCATTTTTTCTATATTTTTCCTCTACGCTTTTCCTCTTCATTTATGCCCGGAATTTTACGCAGGCAGAGCACGATAAATACTGGACAATCAATAATTTCTTTGAAATTTTGAAGAATATACTCATCTCCATCTCGTTTGTAATGAAAAAGAGTAGTAAAAACCCATATCCCATCGAAGACCTTAACCCCGATATATAAAACCCCATTGACCCAATTATAAACCCTAACCTAACCGTCCGTCGACAGACCCGCCCATGATACTCCTAGAAGTCACTAACCCAGATAGTCGCGTCTCCCTTGTGCTGTTCTTTGGCACCATTGGGATGCTTGCCCTCACTATCGGGTTAATTGTCTTCATCATCTTTCACCAACGAAAGGTCATCCGCTATCAGTTGAGGCTCCAGCGCATGGAACAGGACCAGCAGAAACTCCTCCTCAACGCCAGCATCCGGCTCCAGGAAGAAGAGCGCCAGCGGATCGCTGCTGACCTCCACGACGATGCCGGTCCCTTACTCGCCACCGCCCGGCTTTACCTCAACGAGAACCTCGTCAACCTCGACAAGACTACCCAGCTGCAAAGCATCTACAACGCCAAGCAGATCATCGACGATACCATCCAGCTTATCCGCAATATCAGCCATTCCCTGATGCCTCCAACGTTGAAGAATTTTGGGCTCGAATCTGCCGTAAATGACCTATTCCAGAAGATCAGCGGCTCCGGCAGTATGAACGCCAGTTCCCGCTTCCATGACTACCGCGAACGGCTCCAGGCCGAAAACGAGTTGATCATCTTCCGGGTCATCCAGGAACTGGTCAATAATATCCTCAAGCACAGCAATGCCAGTTTCATCCACTTAACCCAGAATACCAGCGGTAACAAATTCTTTATCCGCCTCCACCATGATGGACGAGGAATTACCCAAACCGACTTTAACAAGCTGAATAAGAGTAATGTAGGCCTCGGCCTCAAAAATATCCAAAGCCGCCTTAAAGTCCTTCACGGCCAGATCTTTTTCGAGAAAGACATGTCCCAGACCTACTATAAGGTCACAATCGAACTAATTAAGGACGAAATGACTATGCCTGAATCCGGCTGAGAAAACTGCAAATGATTGCACTTTCGGCGAGTGGCCCCTGACCATTCAAAAATCTTGTAGATCAGGATGAATTGTATGTATCTTTATTCTGCAATTTTCAGCCCCTGGCCAAAGGTCAATAATATATTGAGATCGCAAGCGTTACGTATAATGTGCGGAAAATCCGCCCCAACGAAAATTAGCGGATTCCCGCAAACCGTTGAAGTCTGACCTATCGGACTAGCAGACCAAATAGTTAGCCTATGGGAGTTATTAAAGTTGCCATTGCCGATGACCACAAGATTTTCCGGAAAGGAGTGATCCTGTCCCTGCGTCCGTATAGCGCCATTAAATTCGTACAGGAAGCAGAGAACGGCCAGGAGCTCCTCGACGGCCTCGCCGCATCAGAACCGGACGTCGTACTTATGGACCTCCGGATGCCTCAGAAAGATGGTATCGAAACCACGAAGATCATCGCCAAACAATTCCCCTCCATCCATATTATTGCGCTAACCATGTACGAAGACGAACGCTTCGTCAGCCACATGATGGAGATCGGCGCCAACGGCTACCTCCTCAAAAGCGCAGATCCGTCGGAAATCAAACGCGCCATTATCGAGGTGGCCACCAAAGGCTACTACCTTAACAACTTTGTCAATCGTATCCTGCTGAAGAAGTCCCACGTGCGGACCAAAATCATCCCCAGCCTCAACACTGAAATCACCCTCAACGAACGCGAACGTGAGGTCGTTCGTTATATCTGCATGGAATTTACGGCGCAGGAGATCGCCCAAAAAATAGATGTCAGTCCACGCACCGTGGAAGCCATTAAAGACCGCCTCATGGAACGGTTCGGCGCCAAGAACACCGCCGGCCTTGTATTCTTTGCGGTCAAGAACAACCTCATCGATTAACCCCCTCCATTTATTCGCCCTCTCGATGCCTTTCCACCGGTGCTCATGAATGCGGCCGCATGTTTGTCTCTTAGTCGAGCCGCATTTCCTTTACCTCACCTTTCACCACCAGCCGACCTGCCGTTTTCGCCTTTATCTCCTCTACCGACACCCCCGGCGCCCGCTCCAACAATAGAAAACCCTCCGGGGTCACATCCAGCACCGCCAGGTCCGTCACTATCTTCCTCACGCATTTTACCCCCGTCAGGGGCAACGTGCAAGCCGGCAACAACTTCGACTCACCTTTCGGATTCGTATGTTGCATCGCCACGATAATATTCCGAGCACTCGCCACAAGGTCCATCGCCCCCCCC
>DASZJO010000169.1:0-16662 GCA_035948015.1 Puia sp. | reverse complement strand
CTGAAGCTGGCGCCGGGGGGAGGGGCGGCGGTGAGTATCGTGCCGATGTAGGATTATTTGAGGGAAGAATTACTTTCCATTTAGGATTCCATTGATCCAATCGCCCACCCGCTTATTTGCAAGCCTTGCGAGCTGGGTTTTTTGAAGGTTAAATCCATGTGGACACTCAGGGTAAACGTATAGATTTGCTGAATTGCCCGCCGCTTCCCATCGGTCCGACATAAAATTGGTGTCGTCAATAAGCGGATCGAGTGTCCCAACCGAAAATAAAGCCGAAGGCAGGCCCTTTAAATTAGCATATAAAGGCGAATATGAAGGGCTCCTCAGATCTTCGGCGCTTTTGCCCGGGAAGACCGCTTGCCTATCCTGGTTCATAAATGCAGAATCGATGATCAGGCTATTGCGTCCGACCTGTCTCGCGGATGGAGTTCCACTTAGATCGAAGACTCCGTACAAGAAATTTATGCCTATGACTTTATCGATGCCATGAAACTTATCTCTGATATCCAGCAATGTCAGTGCCGCCAGGTAGGCACCAGCGGAGTATCCCGAGAGGATGAGTTTATTCGTGCCAAATTCGATTTGGGCATTCCTCAGCAACCAGACCGCAAGACTGTCGCAATCCAGAAGCGCCGCTGGGAAAGCGTTTTCAGGTGCGAGGCGATAATCGATGCTTACGACCGCCACCTTGCAATATCGTGCAATGGCATCATTTAAGGAATCGGTGCTCTCGGGTCTACCGGCAACAAGGCCGCCTCCATGTATATCAAAGAGGACGGCCCTGATCGTGTCCGGTCGAAAGATCCTAATCCGGATTTTACCGCCTTCGCCGTGAATAAATTTGTCCTGCGGCTGCAGGATCGTCTTGCCACCCGGTGCCCCAAATACCGCTCTGACCATTGAAAGACCTGCAGGCGTGCTCATATCGGGATGAAAAAAGGCGATTTGCTTATTCGCCCGCCTGACTTCGGGAAGAAAGGGCTCAACATTCTCTGTCGTAAAGGGTCTTTCTTGTGATTGAGCAGGGCTGGGAAGAAAAGCAATAAGGAACACGCCGGAAAGGAGTGTAAGTAGAAGTTTCATAAATTATACTTTTGATGATCACAAATATTTCTTTTGTCGATGATTTTCAAAAGTAAGAATTACCAAATCTACTCAAAAAAGTTAAGTGGTCCTGATCTCCATGATCCGTTGTTCGAATTCGTCGTTGGGGACGGTGGATTTGTTTTTGATCCGGGTTTTGTAGGTGTTGATGGTGTTGACGGAATATTCGAGGATGCGGGCGATCTTTTCATGTTCGTGGATGCCCATGCGGATCAGCGCGAAGATGCGGAGGTCGGTGTTGAGGAGTTCGTTATCTTTTAGTTGGATCTTATCTTCTTCGCGGAACAGGTCATTAAATCGTTGGATGAAATCGGGGAAGAGCTTGAGGAATACTTTGTCGAAATTCCCAAGGAGCTCTTCCTTTTCCTTTTTAAGGTTGGTGTTATTGACCAGCGTGATGACGTCATCCCATTTGCGGTAGGCGATCTTCTGTTCGAGCGCTTTTTTGAATTGTCCGATCTTGTCAAACGATTCGGAGTCGGCGTTGAAGAAATATCCGATATATTCTTCCTTGATCTTATTGGCTTCGGAGAGTTTATAATTGGCTTCTACCAGGCGTAGGTTGGCGGCTTGTTCCTTTATATGGGCTTCGGTAATGATGCGTTGGGCGGTCTGCAGGCGGTTGACCTGGCGCAGGACGACGATCACGAGGGCGATGACGGCCAGCAGCAGGATGGTGGCGATGATGGACCAGGTGACGAAGATGGCCTTCTGTTCTTCCACCCTGGTGATCTTCTCTCCTTCGATAAGGGGGAGGATCGCGCTGACCTGCACTTTCCGTTGGCGGGCGCCATAGAAGATGGCGTCGCGGATGGCGATTTCGATATAGGAACTGGCGTTGCGCACGTCTCCTTTCTTATACAGCAGTTGGGCGAGATTGAAGATGGCTGCCGTTTCTTTCGTGGAGGACTGGATATCGGCGATGGCGGCGCGGATGAGCAGAACGATGGCGGTGTCGGGCTGGCCCTTATTGATATAGATGTCGCTCAGGGTGGAGGTGGTTACTGCCAGTTGATGAAGGGTGAGATCGGGGCGGGCGAGCAGCTGCCAGAATACGGACAAGGCGCGACTGCGTTCACCTGCTTTTATCTGGCGGAGGCCGGTGTAATAGCCGTAGTTGAAGGTGCCCGGCGGATAGAGGTTTAGTGCGGAGTCCATGTAGCCATTCCCTTTTCGAATATAGTCCGGGGTGTTATACCCATCGTTATCAAAATCTCCCAGGTCATAGTAGTAGCGGCCGATCAGGGCGTAGTATTCTGCCTGGAGGCTATCGGGTGCGCCCCGGACCCGGATCTTATTCAGGGAATCGAGGGTTTCTTTGAACAGGCCGGCGGAGAGGAGACAAAAGCCAAGGTGGAGGCGGGCGGAGAGGATGCGGGTCGGGTCACCGATGCTGAGGGCTGTGGCCTGGAGTTGGCGGGCATAGGAAAAGGCGGAGTCGTAGTTAAAGACTTTGTATTCTTCGAAGAGTGCAGCATAGCCGGCGTACAATGCGGGCAGGTCGCTGGTCGCCGTGGCGGCGAGTGTTCTCTTCAGGTTTTCGATCTCGCGGAGTTTGGCGGAATCGTAGCGGGGGGAGCCTTCGATGGCCTGATCCAGGCGAGCGAGGAGGGAGTCCTGCGATTGGGCGTTCAGGGAGAAGGTTAAGGCAAACAAGGCGATGGAAAGAATTCGGGTCTGCACTGAAGGAGGATCGTTTAGATGCCCAAATATACTAAAACGGACTACAGGTCCGTTGGCCAAAGGCCAAGACATTAGATTAAAAAAAGAAGCCCAGATTGAAATCCAGGCCGTTGCTAAAATCCAATATCCTATTAAAAGCCTAAATACTCCCGCAAACGGTGGTCCAGCTTCATATAGGCTGGGAAAAAGGGAGGATGGGGCATTTTGGTGAGGAAATCTGTGGAATTTTTTTCTCGGGCGAGTAAATTTGTCACATGATAACGGAGCAGGACAGAGAATATTTACAGCAGGCGATCGCGCTCGCCCGGCGCGGGGTGGAAGAGGGCAGGGGTGGGCCTTTTGGGTGTGTGATTGTCCGGGAAGGGGAAGTGGTTGGGAAGGGCAATAATGGGGTAACGTCGACCAATGACCCTACAGCGCATGCGGAAATTGTGGCGATCCGTGATGCTTGTTCGCGGTTGGGTCATTTCCAGCTGACGGGGTGTGTCGTTTATGCGTCGTGTGAGCCTTGTCCGATGTGCCTGGGGGCGATCTATTGGGCGAGGCCTTCGCGCGTGGTGTATGCGGCCACGAGGCAGCAGGCGGCGGCGGCCGGGTTTGATGACGAGTTCATTTACCGGGAGATAGAGGTGCCGGAGGGGGAGAGGAAGATTGTTTTTGAGCTTGGGTGGGATAAGGGGGCGGAGGATGTTTTCGAGCTGTGGAGGGAAAGGGGGGATAGGTCATTGTATTAGGGAGTTGGGTTGGAGCGTGGCTGGGGGGCGAGGGGGCCGAGGTTCTCGGGGGGCCTTCGGGGGAGGGCGGAGGTATTGGGTGGGACGAGACAGGGGCAACAAAAGGCCCCGCGGAAGCGGGGCCCGGATGGATACGGTAACTGCGATACTCTATGCTAAAGTCGTCGATTACAGGTGATTGGTTTCTTTGCTTTCCTTATGATACGTTTCCCAGCTGGTAGAGTTTCCGGACCGGAGGGTGATCTTCATATCGGTGTTTTCCATTGACACGAAGTAGATAGTCTGGCCATTGCTGTCCATTTCAAAAAGGTCTGTGATCCAGTAGTCGGCGTGGTTTTGCTTCAGATCCATGAGGAGGCGGATGGGCAGCTGGGTGGAGAGAATGTTGCGGACGACGGCAATCAGGTCACCATTTTCCGAATAGTAGGCGAACATCACAATGCCATTCAGGTTGAAGGTCACTTTGGTGTAATCCTTTTTGTTTTCCACTGCCAGGACGTTTGCGGTGCGGAATTCCTTGTGGAAGGATGCGATGACGATGTCATTGCCGTTGCCGGCGGGGGTGGCGAAGCTGGTGCCGATACCTACTGTTAAAAGCAGGGCGGCCACAACAGCGAATTTCTTGGTCCCATTTACGAGAGCCTGGCTGAGTTTGATGTTGAAGAGTTTCATATACTTAGTTTTTAATGTTTGAGAGATTTTGTTTTCTGCTTGTTGACATAACAAAGATAAGGTTAAAGGAAGGTACTTTACAATACATAGTACTACCAATGGCCAAATACTGGTTTGAGCGGCAGAAAAACGTGATGAGTGCGTTAAAACGTAATGAGTATGTTGCCTTGGCGCCTGTTATTGTCGAAAAAATGGTTGTCATTTGAAGATCCGGCGGGGGTGATTTGTTGTTCCCTGCGGGCAGTTTGGAGAATGCCAGCGTGGTGCCATAATATTATTTAGTTGATAATCAGTAAATTAGATCTTTGTTTGGTTTTACGACCGTCCGGTTTCGCTGCACTTCCTGTCCGGTTTTAGCTGAAAGGGGGAAAATAGGGACCGGGGGGTTAAATGGAACTGGAGTAGGCGGGAGTTGGGAGAATTTCCTGAAGGAGGCTATTAATAACAGGGGCGTGGCTTAGGGTCAGGTTGTGGCCTGCCCTGGGGACAATGTGTGTGGGTTTGGTGAATTTGATCGGGAAAATTTCGTCCCAGGCCCCATGGATATGGAAAAGATGTTGCGGGATGGCGTCATTCTGCCATTCAACCACGGCGTCCATGGCCCAGGCAATAAAACGGTCATCCCCATCCCAGATGACTTCGCGCATGAGCTTGTAGTTGTCGCGTGACCGCATCGTTACCAGGTGTTTGAAGGAGGCAAGGGCTTTCATGAGGGTTGGGGTCGCGAGCCTCTGCAACTGGAGACGGTGGGCGCGGCGGTAATAAGGCGGGAGGTTGGAGGAGACCGGGATGCTGCTGATCAGGATCGTGCAGGCTGGCGGGAATAATTTGGCAATCTCGATGGCCATGATTCCGCCGAGAGAAAAGCCGATAAGGTTATAGGGTTTGCTGGTATCGATCTGCGCGGTCAGCCGGCGGGCGTAGGCGGGGAGCGTTTCATTTTTTTCAGGCGGGATCCATTGGATATAGTGCGTCTCAAATCCTTCGGGGAGGCGGATGTGGGTGAAGAGCCGATAGTCGGCGCCGATCCCGGAGATAAAATAGGTTTTCATTTCGAGTGTGGTGGAGAATATCGGAGTCGAACCGACGACCTCTTGCATGCCATGCAAGCGCTCTAGCCAGCTGAGCTAATTCCCCTGATGATACTGCGCTCTCCGGAGTTCTGGGAGCGGGGTGCAAATATAGTAGATTTTGGAGTAAACAATTCAAAAATCGGCGGTCTTAGGTACCTTTGGTTGACTAATGGTTATCTATGGGAGTTTGGAGACAGATAGGGGAATACTTTTATATTAAGAAGCGGGATCCGAATGCGCCGAATACGCAATGGATGCGATATATGCATGGGATCAACCGGATATCGATCTTTATGTTCCTGGCGGGGATCATCATCCTGCTATTGAAGCTTTTCGTTTTCAAACGTCATTGAGCGTTGGTCGCGGCCTGCGGAGCATTCATAAACCGGAGGATGCTGGCGGCTGCGTTGGCGGAAGCGTGACCGCCCTGGCTGAGGATGTCGTGGAGGGCGAGGTAGTCTTCGCGTAGCTGCGTTTGGCGGGACGGGTTGTTTAGCAGCTCTTCGAGTTCACGGCGGAGGTTATCAGGGGTCAGTTCGTCCTGGATCAGTTCTTTCACGACCAGTTTATCCATGATGAGGTTGACAAGGGAGATATACTTAACCTTGATCAGGCGGCGGGCGATCTGGTAGGAGATGGGGCTGCCCTTGTAGCAGACAACTTCCGGAACGCCGAATAGCGCCGTTTCGAGCGTAGCGGTGCCGGACGTGACGCAGGCGGCATTCGCCTGCAATAGCAGGGCATAGGTTTGATTGCGAACGGAGACCACATTGGGGTAGGCGGCGGTCAGGTTATCATAAAAAGAAGGTTCCTGGCCGGGTGCCTGGGCGACGACAAACTGATAATTGGGGAAGTGGCGGCTGGTCTCCAACATAATGGGAAGCTTTTTCAAGATCTCCTGTTTACGGCTGCCTGGGAGAAGCGCGATCATCGGCTGCGAAGTATGAAGGGCCGGGGCCCGGGCAACTGGCGGATTTGCGCGAAAGCTGTCGATCTCTTCGACCAACGGGTGCCCGACGTATTCCACCTCATAGTTCCATTTTTCATAGAATGCTTTTTCGAAGGGCAGGATGACGAGCATTTTGTCTACGGTAGCACGGAGCTGACGGACCCGGCCTTCTTTCCAGGCCCAGACCTGAGGTGAAATATAATAGATGACACGAAGGCCCTCTTTGCGGGCCCATTTTGCGATGCGCATATTAAATCCGGGATAGTCGATGAGGATAAGCGCGTCCGGCCGGTATTGGAGGATATCCTGTTTGCAGAAGTCGAGGTTGCGGAAGATGGTTCGAAGGTTCATCAGGACTTCGGCGAACCCCATAAACGCAAGCTCCTTGTAGTGTTTGACCAGTTCGCCGCCGGCCTGTTGCATGAGATCTCCGCCCCAGCAGCGGACGGTGGTAGCGGGGTCCTGTTTTTTTAGTTCTCTTATCAGGTTGCTGCCGTGAAGGTCGCCGGACGCTTCACCGGCGATGATGTAATACTTCATTCGGGGCGAAGATACACCGCTTTTTTTGCTTATCTTCAACCCTCAAACCGCTACACAAATGGCTGCTTACAACCGGCGTACCTTTCTGGATGCTTTAGGCGCTTTTTCCGCCACGACATTTTTATCGTCGATCACCCAACCAGCATGGAGCCGCAATTTGAACAAGGCCATGGCGGCCGCGGATCGCCGTCCGGCCCACGAGCTGACGGAGGATGAAGACTTTTGGTATTATGTTCAGCAGTCTTTTACGGTTAGCCCTGAGGTGATCAATCTAAACAATGGAGGAGTATCGCCGTCGCCGAAAGTTGTCCAGGATGCGATGAAGCGTTACTTTGACTATTCCAACGAAGCTCCCAGCTATTATATGTGGCGGATCCTCGATCAGGGTCGTGAGCCCCTCCGGAAAGATCTGGCGAGGATCTCGGGCTGTTCGGCGGAAGAGATCGCCATCAACCGGAATGCCTCAGAAGCATTGGAGACCGTGATCTTCGGGCTGAACCTGAAGGCGGGGGATGAGGTGGTGGTATGTAAATATGACTATCCCAACTGTATCAATGCGTGGAAGCAGCGGGAGCAGCGGGAGGGGATCAAATTGGTTTGGGTAGACATGGACCTGCCGAGCGAAGATAACGAGTATATGACCGCGCAGTATGTCAATGCATTCACTTCACGAACCAAGGTTGTTCATGTAACGCATGTATACAACTGGACCGGGCAGATCGTCCCTGCCCGTAAGATCGCTGACGCCGCGCATACCAGGGGCATCGAGGTACTGGTTGACGGAGCGCATAGCTTTGCCCATTTCGAATATTCTATCCCCTCCCTTGGGGCCGACTATTTTGGAACCAGCCTGCATAAATGGATGGCGGCCTGTATCGGCACGGGCATGATATACGTGAAGAAGGAAAAGATTGGCGGGCTCTATCCACTTTTTGCCGCGGGGGACCCGAAGTCGCCGGATATCCGAAAGTTCGAGAACTTAGGCACACGACCGTTCTTTATCGAGCAGGCGATCGGGAAGGCCGTCGGGTTTTATGATATGATCGGCGCGGCACGAAAGGAAAAGCGGTTGTTCTATCTGAAGAATTATTGGATGACCGCGGTAAAAGACATCCCCAAAGTAAAGCTATACACTTCCCTAAAGCCGGGATTCGGGTGTGCGATCGGGGTAGTACGAATACAGGGCAAGACGGCGTCACAACTGGATAACTATCTTTTCGATAATTACAAGATACATTCGACCAGCCTGGTCTGGGAGAAGATTGAGGGAGTGCGGATAACCCCTAATGTATATACGACCACCAAGGACCTTGACAAGCTGATCGCGGGAATTTCGGAGTTTGCCAAGGCCTAAGCTACACATGAAGAGAGAAATCAGTTTACTACAGGCTACGTCGATCAATATGATCGACATGGTGGGGATAGGGCCGTTTATCAGCCTGTCGCTCGTCATCGAACAGGTCGGCAGCAATTTGTTCCTTTGGGCCTGGGTGTTTGGCGCGATCACAGCATTCGTTGATGGAATGATCTGGAGCGAGCTGGGGGCGGCGTATCCGCTGGCAGGGGGAAGCTACAATTTTCTGAAAGAAGCCTATGGGAAGAAAGGAGGACCCTTGATGTCGTTCCTTTTCGTTTGGCAGACCTGTCTTCAGTCTTCGCTTGTGGTGGCGTCGGGCGCGATAGGATTTTCCCAATATTTTGGATATTTGGTGCCGCTCAGCAGTTGGGAGTATAAGGCGGTTTCCGGGGTTGTGGTCATCCTGATCACGGCCTTACTTTACCGGAATATCCGGGCGATCGGGAAGATCTCGGTTTTGCTATGGTCCGGGGTGATCCTTACGATCGGGCTGATCATCTTCAGCGGTTTTACACATCAGCACGTGGCATACTCTCCCTTGCCTGGCCCGGGAGATTCGTTCACTATGGCTTTTGCGTTGCTGGCGGGCCACGCTTCTGTAAAGACGATCTATTGCTATCTGGGGTATTACAACGTTTGTCATCTGGGAGGGGAGATCAAGAATCCGGGAAAAAATATTCCGAGAAGTATTTTTATTTCAATAGTTTGTATTTCCGTCATGTATCTCGCCATGAACTGGAGCGTCGTCGGGGTCATTCCCTGGCAGGAGGCCCGCCATTCGAAGTTTGTGATCAGTCTCTTTATGGAACGGATCTACGGAATTCGGGCGGCACGGCTGGCGACCTTATTGGTCTTGTGGATCGCTTTCGCCTCTTTGTTTGCCGTGGTGCTCGGGTATTCGCGGGTGCCCTACGCGGCGGCGGCGGATGGTAATTTCTTCCCGGTCTTTGCGCGGCTGCATCCGAAAAAAGATTTTCCCTATGTGTCCCTGCTTTTTGTTGCCGGGTTGGGTTTCTTTTTCAGTTTGCTGTTGAAGTTGGCCGATGCAATCAATGCGATACTGGCGATGCGGATATTGGTGCAATTCGTGGCCCAGGCGGTGGGCGTGGTACTGCTTCGAAGACGAAAGGGAACCGAGGGGCTGCCGTTCCGCATGTGGCTTTATCCGGTACCCGTCATTCTTTCCATCGCGATCTGGCTGCTCATCTGGTGTCTGACGGGGCTTGCGGCCTTACTAGGATTGTTCCTTGCAGCCTGCGGAGTCGTGGTGTTCTATGTGGCAAAGGACGGGTGGAAACGGCAAAAGGAGGCAATGGACGAAACGGAGAATTTTTTAAAATAAGATAAATCTATGCGAAGAAGAAAATTTCTTCAACAAAGCGCAATGGCGGGGGCGGCGATGATGGCAGGAGGGCGATGGAAGGGAGCGGGCCGGGATGCGGCCACCGGTGGCGTTGGCTTGGCCGCCGCGGATTTCCCCGTGGTGCGGATACCGGAAGGGAAGCGGAAATTCAAGAGTCAGGCAGTGGAAAAGATCATTCGGGAAGTGAGGGAGAATATCGGCAATAAAGAGATCGGGTGGCTATTCGAGAATTGTTTTCCAAACACGTTGGATACGACGGTAAATTTTTCGATGGCGGGCGGCAAGCCGGACACGTATGTCATTACGGGGGATATCGATGCCATGTGGTTAAGGGACAGCAGTGCGCAGGTATGGCCGTATCTGTCGCTGTGTAAGGAGGATAAGGATTTGCAGCAACTGATCCGCGGGGTGATCCACCGGCAGGTCATTTGTATCCTGCGGGATCCTTATGCAAATGCGTTTTATAAGGATGCAAGCCGGGTTAGTGAGTGGAAAAAAACGGATGTCACCGATATGAAGCCGGGGATACATGAGCGCAAGTGGGAGATCGACAGCCTGTGTTATCCGATCCGGCTGGCTTATGGGTATTGGGAGGCGACCGGTGATACTTCGCCGTTCGATGCAGACTGGCTGGCGGCGATGGGTAAAATCCTGCAGACGTTCAGGGAGCAGCAGCGCAAGGATGGCCATGGACCGTATTCGTTCCAGCGTGTGACCAGCTGGGCTACCGATGGCGTTCCGCTGGGGGGCTATGGATATCCTACGAAGAAAGTCGGTTTGATCCATTCTATGTTCCGCCCGAGTGATGATGCGACGATCTATCCTTTCCTAATCCCTTCGAATCTGTTTGCGTTGAGCAGCATGCGGAATCTGCGGACGCTGCTTCAGACTTTGGGAGTCGGGAAGGAACTGGATGGCCCTGCATTTGCGCTGGAGACGGACCTGGTAAATGCGTTGAATGAGCATGCCGTCATCACGCATCCGGTCTTTGGAGAGGTCTTTGCCTATGAGGCAGATGGGTTTGGGAATCATACGATGATGGATGATGCCAATGTTCCGAGTTTGCTGGCGCTGCCCTATTTGCAGTCAACGCATTTTACCGGCGATCTGTCGGTGTTGAACAGTGACAAGCGGGGATATATGGTCTATCAGAATACGCGGCGGATGTTGTGGAGCGAGTCGAATCCGTTCTTTTTCAAGGGGACTGCGGGTGAAGGGATCGGCGGGCCGCATGCAGGGCTGGATATGGTTTGGCCGATCAGCATTATTGTGCGGGGGTTGACCAGTCATGATTCGCAGGAGATCGCGGGGTGTCTGAAGATGTTGCAGCACTGTCATGCGGGGACGGGGTTCATGCATGAGTCATTTCATAAGGATGATGCGTCGAAGTATACGCGTAAATGGTTTGCGTGGGCGAATACGTTGTTTGGGGAGTTGGTGCTGAAGACGTATAGGCAGAGCCCGGCGTTGTTGAGTTAGGGGGTTGTGTATTCAATTTTGGTAAGTAGGTCTCCCTCCATTGTTGTTATATATTTTGGATCTTGGTTAGTTCGATAATTTGTGGAATTATGTATCTCTACAAAGCTGTATTTATTTTCCTTCTCTAATTCATCTGAGTTGGCTATTGGATTGAAATATCCAATTAATGTCTTTCCATCAAGTAATGTTAATTTAATAGGGTTTTCCGTAGGGGCATACACCCCGGGATATTTCGGGTTAATCACTTTGCCAATCATATCTTTCGTCATGCCCATTCGAAAAATTTTATCCTTATACGCAAAGAGATAATCAGCTTTAGCCTTTTCATTTAGAAAGGAATTTCTTATGATATCTTCAACCTGGAGTGTTGAAGAAAGCAACTGAGTCATTATTCGATCTCTCCGTATAGGGATAATGCCTATTTTATCTGCTAACAGTCGAAACCCCCTTTGCCCGTAGTACCCGAAGGATGCATAAAAAGGGTCGTTCATCGATCCGTCGTATAAGTCCAGAGCTGTATCCGATTCCAAGGGAGTATGGAGGACAGTACACATTAAGTCATAAGCTGGGGCTAGCGTATAATCTCCCATTGCGGTTTGGATTAGAGAGAAATTTTTTAGATGGGCATCGCCATTGGAAAATAAGTAGTTAAATACGACTGTCCGAAAGAATTGCTCGAGGGCGGGCATGTAGGCAGCGACGTTGTTTCTGATCAGCCGGCCTATCTCCTCATAGGTGCCGCTATATTTAAAATCTTCACCGTGGGTGAAGCGGGTTCGGCCGCTCAGTTGGGCCATGTCTTCCTGTTGGTATTTGCCGCCTTCGGTCCGCAGGTCAAAACGTTTTGTCAAGTAGGCTGGTGTGCCGTCATTAAAATAGATCAAGCCATTGGCAGCCGTATGAATATCGAATAACTGAGTTGCCATTTGCATGGTCAAATGCTCATTTTCGGGTGCTTGCTCCCGATCGATCAGTTGCGTGGAGGGTGGAATCGGCTTGAGTATATATTGTCCTCCTCTTTCAGTCAGGTTCAACTCCTTTCCTTCCCTTTTAACCGAGTATTTTAATTGGACACCCGATATGGATAAATGTTTCGTTTTTTCCTGGAACAGTGCGAGGTTATCAGCCTTAGGCGCGCTAAAAGGCAGGGTCGGGTGCACTCGATGACCATCAAAAAGTCGTTTTCGGCATTCATTACAATAGCCTTCTGTATCCGTTTTATGGCATCCGGGGCATTGCATCTTTAATCCATAATTTCTTTAACTGTGATTCCCCCAATCGTATCTTCATCAGCGGTTTTTAGGAGACGGGTAAAATCATCGCGTTCGTCAATCCTAAGCAGCCGGCATTGAATGTCTTTGTTAATCCCCTCTGCCAACAGTCCGGCAAAAAACGAAAACAGGGTAGGGCTTTGGTATGACTGGCGCGTTTTTGGAAGCGTCAAGCTTATCGGCGGAAAAGCGGGGCTTGTATAATATTCATTCGTATATGAAAAGTGATAGTCATTAGGTCCCTTTTTTTCAAGATGGCCTGCCATTATGCCGTTGTTGTATATCTCAGCTTTTGCCATTAGCTATTTTTCTTAACCTGCAGTGTTAGTTCCAAGCCCAGGACTGTTGCGATCTTCTCTATTGTTGTCACCGAAGGGTTACCTGATCCCGTCTCAATAAGGTGAATGGTTTTGATTGCAAGGCCACTCATTTCTGATAAATCTTCCTGGCGAAGTCGTAATAATTCTCTTCGTTTGGTAATTAATTGGCCTATTTCCGCTCGTGTCATCGGTAATACATTACTGTTTTATTGCAAATATAGATAATTTTTGGAGATAAATAGGTAAATCGGTAATATATTATATAAATATTGTAAAAATTGCTGAATTAGATCAATAATATTGCTTATCTATAATATATTACTGATCTCGTATTGCTTTTTGGAAGAATCAGATGGCCTTACATTTGTAGTTGGAGAACATCAGGCTGGATATGGTTGGCCGAAAGCAATATTATCCGCGGGCTGACGAGCCATGATTCGCAGGAGGTTGTTACTTGATTGAAGCAGATGCAGCAATGCCATGCGGGGAGGGGGTTCAAGCAAGAGTCGTTTCATAAGGATGAAGATGCGTCGAAGTATAACGCAAAGGAATGCGCGGGCGAATACGCAGTTCGGAGAATGCACCTGAGGACGTATCAGCAGAGTCCGGCGTTGTAGAGTTAATTAGCAATTAGGTCAAGTTGACCAAATAGTGATTTTTCTTACCTTTTTGAACTGTGATGTATTTTGTTTGTACAATATCGTTAGTGTTAACTTGATAATTAATGTCCGGAACCTTCCATCTGTTAACGCTAATTCCGCCATTTTCAATGAGTTTCCTTGCTTCACCCTTACTGGCAAGAATTTTTGTTTCGACCAGGAAATCAACGATCGGTAAGGATCTGACGATTTTATCTTTGTTGATATAGTGTGTTGGAATTGATTGGAAAATATCCAAAAAAGTCCTTTCGTCTATAGTACGAAGAATTTTTCCATTGGCATTTGGATTAAAAAGAAATTCCGAGGCGTCTTTAGCTTTCCTGAATGCTTCGTCGTCGTGTACGAAAATAGTTACTTTCTCGGCCAATCTCCTCTGCAAGAGGCGCAGGTTTTCATTTCCTCTGTGTTCCTCAAGCAAATTATTTATTTCATTTTGGTCCAGGAAGGTGAAGATGCGGATCCATTTTTCGGCGTCGTCATCCGAGGCATTCAGCCAAAATTGGTAGAACTCGTACGGGGAGGTCTTTTCGGGGTCGAGCCAGATGTTGCCTTTTTCGGTCTTTCCGAATTTGCCGCCGTCGGCTTTGGTCAGGAGGGGGCAGGTGAAGGCGAAGGCTTCGCCGGCGGACTTGCGGCGGATGAGTTCGGTGCCGGTGGTGATATTGCCCCACTGGTCGCTGCCGCCCATCTGGAGTCGGCAGTTCTTATTTGTATAGAGCCAGTAAAAGTCGTATCCCTGGACTAATTGATAGGTGAATTCAGTGAATGACATACCGTTCTCGCCTTCCAGTCGCTTCTTGACGCTGTCTTTCGCAGACATATAATTTACGGTAATATGTTTGCCGATATCCCGGATGAAATCGAGGAACCGCATATTGCGGAACCAGTCGTAGTTATTGACCAATTCGGCGGCATTTGGGAGAGTTGGGTTGAAGTCGAGGTATTTTTCGAGCTGTCGTTTGATGCAGGTCAGGTTGTGGTTTAGGACTTCTTCACTGAGGAGGTTGCGTTCTTCGCTCTTGCCGCTGGGGTCGCCGACCATCCCGGTGGCGCCGCCAACGAGTGCAACTGGCTTATGACCAGCCTTTTGCAAATGTACCAGGAGGAGGATAGGTACCAGGCTGCCGATATGGAGGCTATCGGAGGTCGGATCAAATCCGATATAGCCCGTGGTCATTTCTTTGGTCAATTGTTGTTCCGTTCCGGGCATGATATCCTGGATCATGCCGCGCCATTTTAGTTGTTCGATCAGGTTCATCTTCGAGCTTGGGAATTTGGGCGCAAATTAGGGGATTTTGGACTAAGGCGGGGGGGTAGGAATTTGTGCCTGAGATGGGTGATTTGGAAGTAGGGTGGCAGGGAGCGAATAACGCCTGAAAATGGGAGTTTTGGGGTACAATAATGTGGTGAAAAGCCCGTTATTTCTGGATATCCGCCAAAAACCCATAACCGTTGGCTTATGTTGAAAAGAATGCGGGGTAAGATATGCATATACTCCTTGTTGATCCTCGTTGGATCCTTGCCTCAGCTGTCCGTTTCCGCTCAATTCACTCAGTATTCCAATGAGTTCCTCAATATTGGCGCCGGGGCGCGGGGGATGGCCATGGGTAATGCGCAGGTAGCGTCGGTAACGGACGGCACGGCGGGCTACTGGAATCCGGCTGCGCTTGCAAATGTGCGGGATGTGCCGCAGCTGAGTCTGATGCATTCCGAGTATTTTGCGGGGATCGGCAAATACGATTTCGGGAACCTGGTGATCCCGATGAAGGACAACAAGCGTACGTTGGGGATCACGCTGCTTCGGTTTGCCGTTGACGATATTCCGAACACGCTATTCCTGATCCAGCCGGACGGGTCGGTGAATTTATCGAATATAACCACTTTCTCCTCCGCCGACTATGCATTGATCCTGACGCTGGCCCAGCAAAACAAATTACACAACGGGAACCTGTTCAATTTCGGAGGAAATGCCAAGATCATTTATCAACAGGCGGGGCCTTTTGGACATGCGTGGGGGTTTGGTTTCGATGCGGCGATGCAGCTCATTGGCAACCGTTGGAAGATCGGCGTCGTTGGTAAGGATATCACGACGACGTTCAATGCCTGGTCATTCAGTCTCGATCAGGCGGTGCAGGAGGTCTTTTATGAGACCGAGAACATGATACCGGGGAAGTCGCTCGAGTTGACGGCTCCGCAGCTTATTTTCGGCGGTTCGTACAGTATCCCGATAGACAAAAAATTGAGTTTGCTGGTGGAAGCGGATATCGATGCGACGTTTGACGGTCGCCGGAATACAGTCGTAAGCAGCAATCCGATCAGTCTTGACCCGCGGCTGGGGTTGGAGTTATCGTTCAGGAATGTGTTCTTTGTGCGGGCCGGTATCGACAATTTCCAGCAGGTGTTAGATGATCGCGATACGACCAATACGCGGAAGATATGGATCTACCAGCCAAGTATAGGTGCAGGTTTTAAAGTGGGAGATGTGCAGATCGACTATGCGTTCACTAATCTGGCAAATCAGTCCTATCCCTTATATACAAATGTTTTTTCGTTGAGGGTCGACCTGAGGAATAAGGCGAAGAAGGGGGTGCCGGCGCGATGACCCGAATAAAACAGAATGGTATGAAAAACTTTTTTACGATTATCTTCTTACTGTTTGGCCTGGAGTTATCCGCTCAGCCTTACAACAATGAGTGGATCAATTACAGCAATACCTATTACAAATTCAAGGTAGGCTCGAACGGGTTATACCGGATCCCTCAGCCGGTGCTGGCAAATGCCGGATTGGGGAATGTGCCGGTACAGAATTTCCAATTGTTCCGGAACGGCAAGGAGGTGCCCATCTATACGACAGCGGCAAGCGGGACGATGGGCAGCAGCGATTATATCGAGTTTTGGGGCCAGATGAACGACGGAGTACCGGATGCGCAGTTATACAGGAATCCCGTTTATCAGCATACGCAGCATACGAGCCTGGAGACAGATACGGCAGTCTATTTCCTGACTGTCAATTCTACGGGCAATACTTTCCACTACCTGAATGCCCCGAATAATCCCGGCGGGTCGGGTCTTCCAACCGAGACGTATTTCATGTATACCACGGGCACCTATTTCCGTGCGCAAATAAATCCGGGCTATGCTCAGATGGTGGGAGAGGCTTTGTATTCGTCAGCGTACGACATGGGGGAGTTCTGGAGCTCGAGCGCCATTTATCCCGGTGTTCCCTTGCAGGACGGCAAATCCAATCTGTTCGTCTATACCAGCGGACCGAATGCCAGTATCCGGTTCGGGATGGTCGGGACTGCCGATGACACGAGGACGGCGCAGTTGGCCGTGAATGGGACGGTAGTAGGGGATACGGTGATGAACAGCTACAATGATTGGCTGACTACTGAAACGGTACCTTTGAGCGTGCTCAACTCGAGCACTGCCACGGTATCTTATGTCAACAACAGCGG
>DASZJO010000168.1:0-18400 GCA_035948015.1 Puia sp. | reverse complement strand
AAACAGGATTGCCCAGACCGGTTCGTTGAAGACGCTGTAGATCGCGTAGCCCGCCGAAAGGGCGGCCAGCACAAAGGTCGCCAGCAGGACGCCGCCTAGCCCGGCGTATTTTGTCTGTTCGGAAGGGCATTCCTTGAGGAGGTCCTGGTAGGCGCCGGCGCACCACCAGAGAAAGTGAGAATCCGGGGGCTTTTTTTCCCGCGTGCCGATACCGGTAAAAGAATCATAGGTATAGCCGCTTTGGAGCCGGCCGTTGTCGGTCGTTGCCATAGAAGTTTGTTAAGAGACTGTGTAAGTCGGAGGTTAGAAAATCTCTCGTTGGATCGAAGCGGGAACACGCAAAGAACGCGAAAAACGTCAGGAAATTGCAAAGGAAATGCTAAAAGGGGGAGCCAGCAGGCGGATGTGACTGCGGCTTTGCGTTGCGCATCCGGATAAGGGAATAGGACAAAGTTGACGCCACGACAGCTTCGCCGAGTTTACGCAATTCCGGCAGGATGTGGAGCTCGATGTATTCAAGATTCAGGAGCTCTTCGAAGATATTGTCGATCCGGCGGACGGCCAGAGGGATGACGGGTTCATACGAAATATAATAGCCGGCCGTCTCATCGAGAAGGAGGAAGGTGGAGGCCGGGAATTCGTAGCGGTAAAGAACAGTAGTATTGACCCGATGGAACCAGTCGCTCTCAATCGCGATCACGTGGGAGGCGCCTGACATGCCGAGGAAGCGATCGCGGTCTTGCGGTGTCGTGCCGGCATTGGCATAGCAGGTCACCCGGGGACAGTCGCGGGGCAGCAGGTAGTTGTGAAGCAAATGACCGGCGATGGCGAATACCACGTCGCCCGTGATCGCGTCGAAATGCGAGGGAGATGGGCGGGGATCGAATCGTTCGATATCGCCGGCTTCGCTGATATGGAATAGTCGGGGATGGATGGAGATCATACAGCTGGTGGTAAAACTATGGAACGGCTACTTTAATTCCATTCCGTTCCAGCTCGCCGTGAAGAATTGTTGCAAATTTAACAGCGTGGTCGCCGTCACCGTGGAGGCAGATCGTTTCGGCCGTTATGGGGATGAGGGTTTGGGCGGAGGATCGGACATGATGTCCTTGCACCATCATCAGTACCTGTTCCAACATGGACGATGGGTCATGTATCAGCGCATTGGGTTCGGTTCGCGGCGTCAGACTGCCGTCCGGCTGATAGGTGCGATCGGCAAATACTTCGTTGACGAAACGGAGACCGGCGTTGGCGGCGGCTTCGCGGGTCCGGCTGCCGCTGAAACCATAAATAATTAAGGCGGGATCGACACTGGCGACCGCCTCGCAGATGACGGTGCTTACCGCAAGGTCTTTTGCAGCGCGGTTGTAGAGGGCGCCATGCGGTTTGACATGCCGGAGGCGGGCGCCCATTTCATGACAGATGGACCGCAGCGTGATGATCTGTTCGGTGAGAGCCGAAGCCAGCGCGCTGAAAAGGAAGGGCCGGTCGCTTCTGCCGGGTTGCGATTCAAGAATATCTGTGCGGCCGAAATCAGCCTTGTCCGGATAGGAAGGGTGCGCGCCGATGGCCACGCCATATTGAAGCGCCAATTCAATGCTGCGGCGCATGGTATCGGCATCTCCGGCGTGGCCGCCGCAGGCGATGTTCGTGGAACTTATAAAGGGATAAACGGCGCTGTCGGTGGGCATGCCTTCGCCCATATCGCAATTGAGGTCGACCGTCAGCACACCACTTCGTTGAGATGATCGAGGCAGGACCGCTGCAGGATATGGAGCTCCTTCTTCCGCCCGATCAGCAGCTGTTCAGCTTCCTCCGTATCGGTCCATTTGAACTGGATGGTATCGGAGGGCCGCAGCTGGGCAAGCTTGGGCAGATGGGCGGTGATGACGTGGGCGATGCGGGGATAGCCGCCCGTTGTCTGATGATCGGCCATGAGGATGATCAGCTGACCGTCGGGAAGCAACTGGATGGTTCCGAAGCTCACGGCGGAGCTGACCAGTTCGAGCGGTTGGTCGAGCGTGAGGGAGCCGCCCTTTAGCTGATAGCCCATGCGGTCAGATGAAGGGTGAATAAGAAAATTATTTTCGACGAATGCTGCCTGGGCAGCGTCCGAAAGTAAGGGCCATTCGCGGCCGGGGATGACGCCGATCTCGTGCGGATACTGATAGACCTTCTCGGTATTTACCCGCCAGGGAAGGACTTCAAAATTACTTTCCTCGCTTTTCAGCAAGCCTGCAAAATAAATGCTGTTCTCGTTGAAAGGAAGCTCGTCGCCCTTCTTCAGCGGCATTCCGTTCCAGCCTCCTACCCCTGCCTTAAGGCTGGTGCTATAGCTGTTCAGCCATTTCTTCATACAGTAACCGCCGTGTACGCTGAGGTAGCAACGGCTGCCCTGGATATGGGAGGGAAAGTGCAGCACCGTGTTCTTCCGCACTACTATCGGTTGCCAGCGCGGGATCAATTCATCGTTGACAGTCGGTGAAAAATCAGCACCTGTAATGGCGATCATAGTGTTCTGTTCGAAAAGGATCTGCGGACCGGGAAAATGGATCTCGATCACAGCTTCACATTGATTATTCCCTACGAGCAAATTCGCCACTTGTGCTGCGTAGCTGTCCATCGCACCGCCGGGCGCTATCCCCCAATTGGCGAAACCATTCCTCCCCAGGTCTTGAATGGTATCCAGCAGACCGGGTTTAATAATGGAGAAAGACATAGTATACGTTTAGAGGTGCAGTAATGACGTGAGGGCAGATCACCGGAGGGTGTAATGTAAGGAAAAAAGGGACACCGCAGCTACCGGGTTGGAGCCCAGCCAAGAAATTCCGCTGCAGAAACCGGATAGAAGCGGACCCGATCGCCGGTATGCAGAAGAATGGGTGGGTAAGCGTTGCGGTCAAAGAGGCAAATAGGGGTCCTCCCGATGATCTGCCAACCCCCCGGGCTGTTCACTGGATAGATCCCAGTCTGAATACCCGCAATTCCTACACCTCCTGCAAGTACGGGCGCCGGACGCATTTTCCTGGAGATCTCCAGCCGGGGATCGATCTTTCCCATATAGGGAAATCCTGGCAGGAAGCCGATCATATAAATAAGGTAGTCGAAGGAGCAATGCAGGTCTATCAGTTCTTCAGTCGTCAATCCTTTTTGCCGGGCAACCGCTTCGAGGTCCGGCGCGTACTCCTTTTCGTAGCAAACCGGGATGCGTACCAGGCGACCTTCTGTGCGGGGCGGGGCAGCAATGGTGTCCTGCCAGGCTTCCAGCAGCCATTCAGAGATTGCCCTCCGGTCCAAAACCTGTGCCGGGTCATAAAAAACAGACACGGAGCTGTAGGCAACGATCCTGTCGATGACCCCCGACAGCGGATGCGCACCCAGCCAGTCATGGATGGCCAGCGCCTGTGTATTGAGTTGTTCGTCAATGCAGTTACCCAGCTCGAGGGTGAGTGCGGAGTCACCCAGGGAATAAATGGACGGAGGCATCGGGGGATTCACTTTGCGGCGCTCAAATTAGTGTTTTTTACGCTGCGGAGGCCCCTTCTATTCATAAACTTATAACTTTCGATCCATACTGGCACATAAATCGCTGGTATACAATAATAAATATGACGGCGGATTTCCTGGCGACATCGGCGGGAGGGCTACTAATTTTTTAATCTGGCTGTTATACTGTAAAATTGCGCCATGGCAAAGAATTTATTGATAGTGGAGTCACCGGCAAAAGCAAAGACAATTGAGAAGATCCTGGGGGAAGATTTCGAAGTCAAGAGCTGTTACGGCCATATCCGGGACCTGGAAAAGGATGACATGGGTATCGACATCAAGGACAATTACCGCCCACGCTATATTGTACCCGCCGATAAAGAGAAGATTGTCAAAGAGTTAAAGTCAATAGCCAAGAAATCGGATGAGGTATGGCTCGCGACCGATGAGGACAGGGAAGGGGAAGCCATATCCTGGCACCTATGTGAAGTACTGGGCCTGGATCCGGAAACGACCAAAAGGATCGTTTTCCACGAGATTACCAGGCAGGCAATCCAGTCGGCCGTAACGCGACCGCGGACAGTGGATATGAACTTGGTAAACGCCCAGCAGGCGCGCCGGGTGCTGGACCGGATCGTTGGTTTCGAGCTAAGTCCGGTACTCTGGCGGAAAATGAGCATGAAGAACAACCTGAGCGCCGGGCGGGTACAGAGCGTGGCAGTGCGGATCATTGCCGAGCGGGAACGGGAGATCAATGCCTTTGTCCCGACCAGCTCCTTTAAGATAGAGGCGTTGTTTACGGCAAAGGATGTCAGCGGCAAGATCGTAACTTTTCCGGCGGAGGGTAAGAAGCAGTCAAGTGCAGAGAATGCGGAGACTTTTCTTCAAAGCTGTGTCGGGGCCACCTACACCGTCAAGGATATCCAGGTCAAGCCCGGCAAGAAGACGCCTGCGGCGCCGTTCACTACCTCTACCCTTCAGCAGGAGGCCAGCAGGAAGCTCGGCTATGGGGTGGCCAGGACGATGGTCTTGGCACAGAAACTTTATGAGAGCGGTAAGATCACCTATATGCGTACTGACAGCGTCAATCTGAGCGACGTGGCGATGGATGCGATCAGCAACCAGATCCGTGGCCAATATGGTGAAAAGTATATCCAGCCCCGTCGTTTTAAGAACAAAAATGAATCTGCCCAGGAGGCGCACGAGGCGATCCGGCCCACGGAAATGAACAGTCTGACGGTGGAGGACGCGGACTGCCGCCGTCTATATGACCTGATCTGGAAGCGGACAATGGCCAGCCAGATGGCGGATGCCGAACTGGAGAAAACGACGGCAAAGATCGCGATTTCAACCAACGGCGAAGAACTCACTGCAACGGGGGAGGTCTTGAAATTCGACGGATTTCTAAAAGTGTACCGGGAAGACCGGGATGAAGATGATTTATCGGAAGATGAAGGGCAGGAAGGGATGCTGCCGCCGCTGACGGTGCATCAGAAATTGCCGCTGCGGGAGATGAGAGCGATGGAACGTTTCACACGCCCGCTGCCGCGCTATACGGAAGCGTCACTGGTGAAAAAGCTTGAAGAGCTTGGGATCGGCAGGCCGTCGACCTATGCGCCGACCATCTCGACAATATTGAAGCGCGGGTATGTAGAAAAACGTGACAAGGAAGGCGTACGGCGCGACCTCCGGGTATTGCTGATGAAAAATGACAAGATCGAAAAGTTGCAGGAGCAGGAGACAACGGGGGCGGAGAAGTCCAAACTTTTTCCAACCGATCTGGGGTTGGTGGTGACGGATTTCCTCAAGCTGTATTTCGACGATATCATGGATTATCATTTTACCGCGCGGATCGAGGAGGAGTTCGATGAGGTGGCGCAGGGGAAAATGGTGTGGAGCAAGATGATCGATGATTTCTACAATCCGTTCAAGAAAGATGTGGAGAATACGATCGAGAATGCGGAGCGCATCAGAGGGGAGCGGGAACTGGGCGTCGATGCCGGGAGCGGTAAAAAGGTGACTGCGCGGATGGGGCGTTATGGCCCGATGGTGCAGATCGGCGATGTAAATGATGAAGAGAAACCGCGGTTTGCAAAATTGAAGAATACGCAAAGCATTGAGACGATCACGTACGATGAAGCAATGGAATTGTTCCGGCTCCCCCGCAACCTTGGTGAGTTCGAAGGCAAGGATGTAACGGTGAATATCGGCCGCTTCGGTCCGTATATCGCGCACGACGGGAAATTCTATTCGCTCGGCAAGGATATCGATCCGTATACTATCAGCTACGATCAGGCTACGCCGCTGATCGTGGAGAAGCGGGCGGCAAAAGAGCAACGGACGATCAAGGTCTTTGAAAAAGAAAAGATCCAATTGCTTCGCGGTCCCTATGGAGCCTATATCAAACAAGGCCTCCGTAACTACAAACTACCCAAAGAAAAGCTGGATACCGCCGCCGATCTGACGCTGGAAGAAGTGAAGGCGATCATTGAGGATGTCAAGGCCAATCCGCCCAAAAGAGTACCCCGGAAAAAGAGGGGCTGATAAACCGCTGTGGCGGGTAAGATCTGCCTTCGCTGAGGCTACGGCGGGTGAGATCTGCCTACGCTGAAGCTGCGGCGGGTGAGACAATTTAATGAACATCCCGGCCGTTATTGTGGATAAGAATTTTACCAAAGTTTTATAAACTTAGGCGATCTTCCAACCGTATATCCCAGGACAAACCCCATGCAGGAAAACAAAGAAATAGTAGCGCTTTTCCATCTGATTGATGACCCTGACCAGGAAGTATTCGATTCCGTCAGTAGCCGTATTGTCAGCTACGGACGGGGAATTATCCCAAATTTGGAAAATCTCTGGGAGAATACGATCAGCAATGATGTGCAGGAGCGTATTGAGTTGCTGATCCACAAACTGCACTATCACGACCTCACGGAAGATTTTCAGCACTGGAAAGGCAGCAGTTACCAGGACCTGCTCACCGCATCGTTGCTGGTAGCGAAATTCCAGTATCCGGAACTGGTGACCACACCGGTATTGCAGGAGGTCGAGAAGCTTCGCCGGAATATCTGGCTGGAGCTCAACAGCTATCTGACCCCGTTGGAACAGGTAAATGTGCTGACATCCATCCTCTATAATTATTACGGGTTGAAAGGCACGGAGGTCGCCTATCAGCATCCGGAGGAATTCCTGATCAATAAACTCATCGAGACCAAGCGTGGAAATGCGATCACGAATGGGATCTTGTATCTGTTATTGAGCGAATTGCTCGATATTCCCGTAAAGGCGATCAATATTCCTCGCCAATTCGTCCTTGCGTATATCAAACCTTATTACGATGAGAACCCCGAGAAACTGAGCCCTCAGCAGCGGATAGAGTTCTTTATCGATCCGATGAGCGGGCAGGTATTTTCGCATAAGGATGTAGAGAATTATTTCAAGCGTGTGTCGGTACCCCCGGTCGCTTCCTATTTCAAACCACTTTCCCATAACCGCATTATCCAGACGGCGCTGGAGGAGTTCAGCAAATGCTTTGACGATGAGAAAAGTCAATATAAGCAAAAGGAGCTGCTGGAGCTTGCGAAATTGCTAAATGATTAGAAAAGAAAAACCCGGCGCCGGCCGGGTTTTCTGTGACTTTTATACGCCGAGGCTCCAGCCCTGGCGGTAGTTGCGTTTCACAAACTGATTGGCGTCGTCAAAATTGGTGATCTTCATGTTGGCGGCATCCCAGAGCAGTTTCTTGCGGCCGGACAACTTTCCATTCGCATCCTTAACGTTCCAGCTCCGCAGCGCAAGGTTACCCATGAGGATCGTCTCGGTCAACGGTCCCGCGTATTCGAAGGGGGAACTTAGCTCATTCTTACCATAGCCGGCGATACAGGCGTCGACCCACTGGCCATAGTGCCCTCCGGCCCCTCCGGGTACCCGTGCGATCGTCTGCGGGACGTTGAGCCCCTGCATCCGCGATGTAGGAAGGAGGGTCGGGTTGTCACTATAGGTCCCGCACATCATTTTGCCTTTCGTGCCGGTGATGATCACGCCGCAGCCGCTCCTGTCACCCATCATCTCGTCGGGGCCCAGTTCATCGGGGCGGTCCGGAAGCAGCCCTCCATCCATCCAGTGCAGGTTAACATCCGGTTTGCCGGGCTTGCCGGGAAATTTCATCTTAACAATGGAAGCTGCGGGACAACTTTCCGGGTGATAGGCAGGGGTCCACATTTTCTCAACGAGAGTGGCGACGCTGCATTCAACTTCAGAAGGATAGCCAAGGCCGACGGTTTTAAAGGCGGGATCGATCAGGTGGCAGCCCATGTCGCCAAGGGCTCCGGTGCCATAAGTCCACCAGCCGCGCCAGTTAAACGGCAGGTATTCCTTGTGATATTCAGCGGCCATTGCGGGTCCCTGCCACAGGTCCCAATTCAGTTCCGGCGGCGCGGGGTCGGTGCTGGTGGGCGTCGGTCCGCCCTGTGGCCATACCGGCCTGTTGGTCCAGACGTGGATATCGGTGGCATCGCCGATCAATCCGGCATTATACCATTCCTGCATCAGGCGCACGCCATCGTTGGATGCGCCCTGGTTGCCCATTTGAGCGACTACCTTATATCGTTTGACCGATTCCGTTAGCATACGAGCCTCATAGATATCGTGGGTCATAGGCTTTTGAACATAGACATGTTTCCCCAGCATGATGGCAGCCATGGCAGCCACGGCATGACAGTTGTCGGGGATGGAGACGGAAACAGCATCGATATGCTTGTGTTCCTTGTCGAGCATCTCACGAAAATCCTTATAGTATTTGGCTTTATTGAATTGCTTAACGATTGGTGCCGATGACCGGTCGTCCACGTCGCACAAATAGGCAATATCGGCTTTGCCACTGGCAAAAAAAGCCTTGATATCGCTGGTTCCCTTCCCACCGCAGCCGATGGCCGCAATTTGGAGCTTGTCGCTGGGTGCGACGAACCCCCTGCCAAGCACGTGACGGGGTACGATAAAGAAAGCGGATGACGCCACAGCGGTGTTACGCAGAAATTCCCGGCGTGAGGTATTAGATGATTTTTTAGTGCTCATGTGATTCGAATTGCTTTATTAACGGTAGATATTTAAGAGGGGAAGTTACGGCAGTTGAGGAATAAAAAAGCCCCCGCTCATCACTATTTGGCCGGGGCTGGATTTTAATAATTTTTTAATTAGCTGACCAACGTCGCATTGAGACTGATGTCCGCTTTGAGTACACGACTGACGGGGCAGCCCTGTTCGGCGCCTTTGGCAAACTCCTGGAATTTCTCGTTGGTGATGCCGGGGATCTTTGCTTTCAGTTCAAGGTGGGAGCTGGTGATGGTCGGCGCGGCGCCGCTGACGTCCAGCGTAACCGTGGCAGTCACATCGAGCGTATCCGGGGTGATCCCCGCGCCTTGCAACCCAAAGGCCAGCGCCATCGCGAAGCATCCGGCATGCGCAGCGGCGATCAGCTCTTCCGGATTGGTGCCAACGCCTTCCTCAAAACGCGATTTGTAAGAGTACTGGGTCTTGTTGAGGGTGGAGCTTTGAGTAGTCAGATTGCCTTTACCGTCTTTGCCGGAGCCGTTCCATACGGCCGTTGCTGTACGTTTCATAAAATAGTATATTTAATTGATTAAATAAATGAGCTAATGGCGACTTCAACCACGATCGAATGGCCCGATTTTGAAAAGGTAGACATCAGGGTCGGAACGATCCTCGAAGTTAACGAATTCCCCAAAGCAAAACGGCCGGCCTGGCAGCTGACGATCGATTTCGGGCCGCTCGGGATCAGGAAATCATCGGCCCAGATTACCGGGTTATATGGCCGGGAGGAACTGGTGGGGCGACAAGTGCTGGCGGTGGTCAATTTCCCGCCCAAGCAGATCGCTAATTTTTTCAGCGAATGCCTGGTCCTGGGTGTGTATACTGACAAAAAAGAAGTAGTTTTAGTCCAGCCGGACAGGCGGGTGGAGAATGGTTGGAGGCTTGGATGAGGAACTGCGGCCTGCCGGGACTGATATTTAACCCCTTCGAATATGGCAACCACGGTGCAAATCACATCGACGTATTACCAGTCCCCTCTGGGTCTGTTGCGTGTGGGTGGCACGGATACCTATATCAGTGAGATATTGTTTGTCGACAGGCTGGATGAGCAGGATTACAGGGGTCGTGATCTCGGTGGTCCGGTAACACCGGTGGTTATCCAATGTATCGAACAACTGATCCAGTATTTCCAGGGGCAGCGAAAGGTGTTCGACTTTCCAATCTACCAGGAGGGAAGCGAGTTTCAGCAGCGGGTTTGGAATGAGCTGATGGCGATCCCATTCGGGAAGACGATCAGCTACCTGGAGCTCTCGCGGCGGTTGGGTGACACCAAAAATATCCGGGCAGCGGCGGCGGCGAACGGAAAGAACAATATCGTGGTCGTTGTGCCCTGTCATCGGGTGATCGGGTCGAAGCGGGACCTGGTTGGCTACGGAGGCGGTTTGTGGCGAAAGAAATGGCTCCTCGACCATGAAACGAAAGTGCAGTGGGGAGTGCAGACGCTGTTTTAACCGATCCGACGTCGATAGATACATGGAAAACTGGATATGGCAGGTAACTGCGATCGTGCCTGAGGCTGCCGGCACGAAGACCATCTCCCTGGAGCGCCGGAGCAGGGAGCCGGCCCCCTATCAAGCCGGGCAATTCCTGACTTTGTTGTTCACTTCCCACGGCCACGAAATTCGCCGCAGCTATTCTTTTTCCACGGCGCCGGGCATCGACGCCTTTCCCGCGATCACGGTGAAACGGGTCCCTAACGGGGAGATCTCGCGGCATCTGCTGGATCATCTGCGGGTCGGGGATGCGCTAACGACGCTGCCGCCGGCCGGGCGGTTCACGCTAACCGATATAGCTGAGAATAAGAATGGCAAGGTGATAACCGATCTCGTCTTTATTGCCGCAGGCAGTGGTGTGGTTCCGGTATTTTCGTTGCTTAAGCAGGCTTTGATCCTGCCGGTGCGGCCACTGCTGCTGACACAGCAACATGACGTGGGGTCGACGCCGTTCCGTGCGGCAATGCAGGCGATGCCCTTGAACTGGACCGAAATGCTGACAGTGAGGGACGGGCGGCTGACGAAGGATAAATTGGCGGCTTGGGTGACCGCGGCGGCCGATGGCGGCGACATTCGATTCTATCTTTGCGGACCGCCGGACTTTATGCGGATGGTGCAGATCACCCTAAGGACATTAGGATTTCCGGATAACGAGATCAGGCGGGAGCATTTCACGACGGGGCATATTCCGCCGGCTCCGCCCGTTTTCGATGCCACGCCAAAGACCATCAGGGTACGTGCCGCAGTCGACCATGAATTCGTGGTCACCTGGCCTGACAGCATCCTGACGGCGGCAATCCGGCAGGGCGTTCCCCTACCCTACAGCTGCCGGGCTGGCCGGTGTTCCAGTTGCGTGGCACATTGCATCCGCGGGCGGGTGCGGATGGCCGTTAACGAAGTGTTGACCGAAAGGGATCTCGCTGAAGGGCTGGTGCTGACCTGTGTGGGATATGCGGAAACCGATGTGGAGCTGGACTATTCCATATCATCGGCGGCAAAGGCGATCGGCAGCAGCGACCCGGACTCTGGAATGACATAAACCGGGCCTGTCTGGCCACCGAGGATCAGGCGGATCGGTTGACCGGTCCGGGTCTCGAATTCCTGCAAAGATTGGCGGCAGATGCCGCAAGGGGAAATAGGTCGTTCGGCCGGGCCTTGCTCGTTGAAATAGCTGATAGCGATCGTGGCAATGGGAATACCGGGAAAGCGGGCCGCGGCGGCGGACAATAGTACGCGTTCTGCACAAATGCCGGCGGGAAAGGACGCATTCTCCTGGTTTGTTCCCGTGACGATCTCGCCGTTGTTCAGCCGGGCGGCGGCGCCGACGCGAAATTTCGAGTAAGGTGCGTAGGCATGGACAGTCGCTTCCCGGGCCGTATTGAGCAGGCCCCGGTCCCCGGACGCCAACTCCGCGTCCGACGCATACTCCTCATAAGTCACCCGAAATTCCCTGTGTTGCATAACGTTAATTTATTGGCCTCCCGAATAAGGTAGTTTTATAAAACATAGCCTTCCTCCCACTCCTGCCTTTACTGAAATATTCCGTCAAAAAATCCTGCTGCTCTTTGACTTTGCCCGCGAGGTCTTCGATCGATCCCTTTAGCTGCTGCAGGGGCTGCTGGATGCGACTATCAGCGGGCGTCAGGACGATACCCGAAGTCTTTGTCCCGAGCGTCTGCAGCACATGATTCACCGTATCGAGCATTTGCTGGATCTCCGGGTCGGGCTTCACCGGTTTGAACTGCTGGTTGCGGTATTCGATGAAAACGTTGAATTGCCGGACGGCGGAATTGAAATCCTGCAAGGCGCCGTTATAAGCATCGATCAGCCGGTTCTGGCGGTCATTCTCGATGTCGAGTTTGAGGTGCCGCAGCCAGTCGAAGACCATACCGTTACGCAGGCCGTTCTTCTCGACCCGCACAGCCTCCACAGTCTCCTGCTGGATATGGCTCATCGCTTCATAGGCTGCGATCGAATCCCGGAAATCGAAATAGGGCTTGCTTTTGTCAGGCGCCGTCTTCTCCTCATAGAATTCCTGGTTGGTGACCGGATAGTTCAGGAATTCCCAGAGATAGTCAAAGGGTATATGCGATTTGATAAAGGCTTCCGGGTTTGCTTTGAAACAGTCCTCATTCACCTTCCTGACGAATTTCCCCTTATCGACATAACCCGAACCCCAGGTGGGGTCTATGAAAACCCAGTTGCCGTCGATCAGCGCCGCACACCAGGCATGAGGGATATAGTCGACAAAGCCCCGCTGTTTGGTATACCCTTCGATCACAAGGGATCGGACACCAGCCTCATTGCTGATGGCGCTAAAGAGGGCCGCGTAGTTTTCGCAAATCCCTTTGCGCGTTTGAAGCGGCCTGGCTACCTTCGCGGCCGAATCCTGATAGAAATCGATCGCAAACATATTATCGATATCATATTGGATATTGCCCGCGATCCAGATGAAGATGGCGCGGGCTTTTTCCGTAGAGGTAGTGAAGTTGGCATTCACGTAAGCGGCGATCGCGCTGACCGTATGCGATGACGAATCGGGTAGCTGCAAGGCACGGGCATCTATCTGTGTAAAGGGATTTGGCTTGACAGGCGGTTTGACAGTCGGTTTTTGCGCCTGCAGGTATGCAGGCAGCAGGATCGCCGTGAGCAGGCCGGGTATCTTCATGGTAGCGATAGCGGGTGTTTTATCTGATCTTCTTAAACAGCCGGCTCCAGCGGACTCCCTTATTCCAGCTCATCCAGATGAGGGCTGCCTCGCCGACGATGTGGTCTTCGGGTACAAATCCCCAATACCGCGAATCCTGGGATCCGTGGCGGTTGTCGCCCATCATCCAGTAATAGTTCATCTTAAATGTGTACTGAGTGACCGGCTGATCATTGAGGTAGAATTTGCCATCCCTCATTTCGAATTTGTTCTGCTCATATACGCGAATGGCGCGTTCGTAGAGGGGATAGTTAAGCGGCGTCAGGGTTAGAGTGGCTCCTTTGGCGGGGATCCACAATGGACCATAGTTGTCCTTCGACCAGTTATAGGTGTCCGAGTAGGGAAATACTTTCTTGTCGCTGTCGATATCCGCGACGATGCTTTGCGCAAGACCGCTTTGTTGCATCTTTTCCTTTGCCCGCCAGGTCAGCAGCATGTCGTACTGATTGGGAGGACCAACATTATAGACCTCTTTCGCGTCCGGGTTCATATCCACATCGTAATCCTCTTTCATGATGCTTTCATCAAGGGGCTGGCCTTTCGTCGTGACGGTGTAATTGGTCTCCGACTCCGGCGGGAAAGGTTGGGCCTGGCTGTTGATATATATGACCTGGTTCCTGATCTGCAGCGTATCCCCCGCAATGGCGACGCAGCGTTTGATATAATTCTCTTCCTTATCCACCGGGCGGAAAACGAGCGGATAGTCATCCGGATGGCTCAGCACCACCTCGCGCCCGGAATCGAGATTGCCGCGGCCCAGGTCCCGGATGACGTCATAGTAGGTAACAAGAGACTGGTATTCGTCCTTATTGATTACAGTATCTCCCGCCGGGAAGTTAAAAACGACCACGTCCGCGCGTTTCACCGGGCTGGGGAACCAGCGCGTATAGGGGATGTGGACCCATTCGACATAGGATTTTGAATTGGTGACCGGCAACGTATTGTGCACAAAAGGGATCGCCAGCGGCGTATTCGGGATGCGCGGGCCATAGCTGAATTTGCTGACAAAGAGGAAGTCGTTGATCAGGAGGGTCTTTTCCATCGAACCGGTAGGGATGGTATAAGCTTCGAATACGAAGGTGCGGATCAGGGTAGCGGCCACGACGGCAAAGACGCCGGCGTCGATCCATTCCCGGGCGGCGCCCTTTTTGTGCTTGCGCGCCTCCGCCGGGCCGATGAATTTCGTTTTCGGGTCCAGGCCGACGTAAATGAAGTATAGACCGCCGGTAAAGACAGTCAACGCGTGTTCGTAGAATTTAAATTTGCCGTATACCTTTATGAACTCTACAAGTAGGCCGAGCGTAATGAACCAACCGACTACCGGGATGAACTGAAGGAAGAACCAGTATAAGGGGCGCCCCGCGATCTGCAGCATCAAATAGGTGTTGTAAACGGGAATCAGGGCCTGCCAGGCGGGTTTATTGGCTTTCGGGAAAAGGAGGTAGGCGCCGAATGAGGGTAGGATGAAGAGGACCAGGGATATCAAACATAAAATCGCTATCTGGTGAGAACTCATGTAGTCGTAATTTTTAGCGGGACAAATTTAGGTTATTAATGGCTTAGTCGCCGGGGCAGGCGAAATATTACCAATTTCCTACTTTTTTGGCAAAACATAATTCTGTACATCATCCTGCGAGATGGTCCGGCCCGACAGGATGATCAGGCGTTCGACGACGTTGCGCAGCTCGCGGATATTGCCCGTCCAGTCATGTTGCTGGAGGGCCTGGAGGGCGGCGTCATCGATGGCTTTTTTGGCGATGCCATAGTCGCCGCAGATATCGCCGAGGAATTTGTCCACCAGCAGGGGGATGTCGTCCTTCCGTTCATTGAGGCTGGGGACATGGATGATAATGACGCTCAGCCGGTGATAGAGGTCGAGGCGGAACGTCTTCTCGTCAACCTCTTTGAGGAGGTCTTTGTTGGTGGCGGCGATGACGCGCACATCCACGTTGATATCCTTGTCGCCGCCCACCCGGGTGATCTTGCCTTCCTGCAGGGCGCGCAGCACTTTGGCCTGCGCCGTGAGGCTCATGTCGCCGATCTCGTCGAGGAAAAGGGTACCGCCGTTGGCTTGTTCGAACTTGCCGATGCGTTGTTTGACCGCCGAAGTGAAGGAGCCTTTTTCATGACCGAACAGCTCGCTTTCGATCAGTTCGCTGGGAATCGCAGCACAGTTGACCTCGATGAGCGGCCCGGTGGCGCGGTTGCTCTTCTCGTGGACCCAACGAGCGACAAGTTCCTTCCCCACGCCGTTCTCTCCGGTAACGAGAATGCGGGCCTCTGTGGGCGCCACCTTATCGATGGTCTCCTTGATCTTGTGGATCGGTGCGGAGGCTCCGACCATCTCCTGGACCTTGCTGAACTTGCGTTTGAGGACCTTGGTCTCGGCGACCAGCGTGGTCTTGTCCATCGCGTTGCGGATGGTGATCAGCAGGCGGTTGAGGTCCGGCGGCTTTGAAATATAGTCATAGGCCCCTTTTTTGACCGCTTCGACCGCGGTTTCGATCGTCCCGTGACCGGAGATCATAATGATCGGGACATCGGGAACGACCTCTTTTGATTTCTCGAGGAATTCGATGCCGTCGATCTTTGGCATCTTGATGTCGCAGAGGATGACATCATATTCTTTTTCCTTTACTTTCTTGAGCCCCTCTTCCCCGTCGCCCGCTTCGTCAATCTTGTAACCTTCGTAGGAAAGAATTTCGCTCAATGTCTTACGGATCGCCTTTTCGTCGTCAATGATGAGAATATTCGACATAGGGTCAAATTTAGGGAAAATTTTTATGGAATACGGTCCACGGGGTATCTGGTAGCAAACCCCAACCACGATGAGAGTCTTATTGTTTGCCCTGTTGTTCAGTATGCCCGCCTGGACCGGCGGTAATCCCTACCCGACGATCGGCGCGATCCCGCTGCCCGCGGGCTATCACCGGCTGACCGCAACGCCGGGGTCGTTTGGGACCTGGTTACGGGCGGTCGCGCTTAAAGGAACCCAGACCGTATATCTTTACAACGGGAAGCCTAAAGCAAGCCAGGATGCGCAATTCGCAGTCCTCGACATCTCTGTCGGACATGAGGACCTACAGCAGTGTGCAGATGCGGTAATGCGCCTACGCGCGGAATACCTTTATAGCCGGGGACAGTATGAAGCGATTACCTTTTATACGGAACGCGGGGTTCGATTGAATTTTGGGGAGCGCACGGACAAGGGGCGGGCATCGTTTGACAAATATTTACGTGAAGTGTTTACTTATTGCAGTACGCGGACGCTGGTCAAACAGCTGGTCTATGGATCCCTGAATGGTGTCGAACCGGGCGATGTCATGATCCGGGGCGGCTCGCCGGGTCATGCGATGCTGGTAGTCGATGTAGCGGAGGATAGCCGGGGCCACCGGGCTTTCCTGCTGGCGCAAAGTTATATGCCGGCGCAGGACATCCATATAGTAAAGAACCCCAGCGACGACCTTAACCCCTGGTACCGGGCGGATTCGAGCCTGGGGATCGTGGCGACCCCTGAATATATATTCAAAACCAACGAGTTACGAAAATGGGCAAATTGAGTGGCTAAAACTTGCAAAAGCAAGCCGTCGTGATTATCTTAGTGGTATCCAATTTATATTTAAAAACCACCCTTTTTAATCCAAAATAGTCCCTATGACGAAGCAAGAATTTGACCTCCGTCCGATCCCCACCGGTAAAGTTTTATTCCGTTTGGCTCTTTTAGGTGTTGTGCTGTTGGGGTGTGTATATGGCTTCCTGGTGCTGTTCAATTCGGCGCTGGAGGCAATGAAATAGAACCATTGCTTGAACATACTTATACGTGAAGAACCCGCCGCAGGCGGGTTCTTATTATTTAACCAGGTACATCACTTCCTTGACAAGGCGAACCGTTCGCGCCACATCCGGGAGGGCCAGAGCGACGAGGTTGGGTGCATAGTGGAGCGGGGCGTCCGCGGACGTTATCCGGCGGATCGGCGCATCGAGGTAATCAAAACCTTCTTTCTGGATGCGATAACCGATTTCTGAGGAGATGGAAGCAAATGGCCATTGCTCTTCCACAATCACCAGCCGGTTGGTCTTCTTCACACTTTCCAGGATCGTCATCCAGTCCAGGGGACGGATGGTCCGGAGGTCGATGACCTCTGCGCTGATGCCCTCTTTCTCCAGTTCGGTGGCAGCGCCCAGGGCAACCTTCATCATCTTGTTATAGGACACGATGGTGACGTCCACTCCCGGTTTTTTGATATCGGCTTTTCCGAGTTCGATATAATATTCTTCCTCCGGCACTTCGGATTTCTCGCCATAGCTGGTTTCGCTTTCCATAAAGATCACCGGGTCTTCCTCATAGCGGATCGCCTGTTTCAGCAGTCCTTTGGCGTCATACCCATTGCTGGTAGAGACGACCTTGATACCGGGGATATTCGCAAAGTAGCTTTCGAAAGCGGTGGAGTGCTGGGCGCCAAGCTGGCCGGCGGAACCGTTCGGCCCGCGTAAAACGATAGGACAGCCAACCTGTCCTCCGCTCATTGCCAGCATTTTGGAGGCAGTATTGAGAATCTGGTCGAGGGCCAGGACAGCAAAGTTCCAGGTCATGTACTCGACGATGGGCCGGAGGCCGTTCTGGGCCGCCCCTACCGCTATGGCGGTAAAGCCCAGTTCGGAGATAGGGGTGTCAATCACTCTCTTTGGGCCAAATTCATCCAGCATCCCCTGGCTTACCTTGTAGGCGCCGTTATATTCAGCCACTTCCTCTCCCATCAAAAAAACGCGGTCGTCGCGCCGCATTTCTTCGTTCATGGCCTCGCGCAGCGCCTCCCGGAAAGCGATTTGTCTCATATTGAATGGTTTAGTTCGATCGATTTATTCGAGCCGCAAAAATATTCCATCGCGGGGAGATTATCAAATCGGGGTGGAAAGGTTTTCACTTTATTTATATATTATATATAACTTCGGCGACATCAAAACACCAAATCATGAAGAAGTTGTTATTGCCGGTCCTATTGCTGACCGTATTAAGCACCACTGCCATACGGCTCGCGTACGAGCCCCTGACGTCCGATGAGCGGAAATATGCAGTAGACTATTACCAAAAGACGAAGGCGAAATTGCTGGCTGATGTAAAAGGCCTCAGCGCAAACCAGCTGAACTGGAAGGCAGACACGAGCCGTTGGTCCATCTATCAATGCACGGAGCATATCGCTCTCGCAGAAACGATGATCTGGCAATGGGTCCAGAGCTTTAACAATCAGCCCGCGACTCCGCAAAAGCGCGCTGAGGTCAAAGTCACGGCGGATCAGATAATCACGATGCTGTCGGACCGTTCGCACAAATTCCATGCACCTGAGCAATTAGTTCCAGTCGCCCAATTCCCCAATGAGGATGCCGCACTTGCAGCTTTTATCAACCGGCGTGATTCGACCATCCACTATATCACAACCACACAGGATGATCTGAAAGATCATTTTATGACTGGCGGCCCGATCGGCACCATCGATTGCTATCAGGGCCTCATCTTCCTGGCCGCACATTCCGCCCGGCATACGCTTCAGATCGAAGAAGTAATGGCGACGCCGGGGTTCCCGAAGAACTGATCAATTCCAAAGAA
>DASZJO010000167.1:0-19354 GCA_035948015.1 Puia sp. | reverse complement strand
GACCCGCCATTCGACAGCAGGTAAGCGGCCAAAGACCCATCCGGGGAAAAAACCACGTCCTGCAACGTGACCGCCCCGCCCTGCGAAAAGGAATTCGGATCCAGGAACACCTCGGCACCCGATGAATCAGCCAGGTTTTTGCTCCGATAAAAAACGCTCTGGTTTTGCAACCCCGAATTCCTGTAATAATAGTAATAGTCCCCATGCTTCTCCGGGGCGGTCATCCGGGCGTAGTTATATAGCGACGTCAGTTCTTTCTTGATCGCATCCCGGAAAGGGATTTGCGCCATAAAGCTGTCCGTTGTCTTGCGCTCATCGCCGATCCAGGCCCTGGTAGCGGCAGCCGTATCATTTTCCAACCATCGGTAGGGGTCGGCCACCCGGGTCCCAAAATAAACGTCGGCGGAATCGACGGTTGCCGCCTGCGGATAGCTGATCGCTTCTTTCACCGCGTTTGAATGGCAAGCTGCCAGAAGCGCTGTCGTCGCCAGCGCCAGCCAGAGAGATGTATGCTTCATATCTGATCGTTTGAATTTTCAGACTTATTCCGCACCTTCCTCCTGCGGCCGGTCCTGCACCACTGTCAGATCCGCCAGTTCCACGGTAATGGGCACCAGCCCCACCTGCACGATCGCCTTTTTACCCCGGATCTCGCGCACCGTCCCGACCTGGTGATTCTTTTTCATCATTACCTTATTGCCGACCTGGGCGCTGCCGCCCACCTCCGTATACTTCGCGTCGAATTTCTTGCGGACCTTCTCATTGACCTGCTTCTCCTTTTGCTTGAACAGCAGGGCCTGCATCTGCCGGATCACCTCGTTCTTGTCCTCCGCCCTGCGCCAATCCAGCACAATCTGCCGCAGCTTCCGCTCCATCTCCTTAAGATAGGCGATCCGGTCCTCCGAGATCTTGTTCTGATGCTTGAGCAATTCCAGCTGCTGCTCATGCCTCTCCCGGTGGATCAGGCTTTCCATCTCCTTCTTCAGCTTTTCGTTCTCCTTCATCAGTTTGTTCAGCTCCTTCTCCCGCCGCTCCAGCTCGCGGAGGTCCTGCTCGGTCGCATTCAGCAGCTTGTCCAACCGGAAATGATCCTCATCCACCAGGGTCCGGGCCCGCTGGATCAGCCGCGGCTCGAGTCCGATCCGCTCGGCAATGGAGAAAGTATAAGAGCTGCCGGGCTTGCCGATGATGAGTTTGTATAAAGGCTGAAGGTTAGTCTCGTCAAATGCCATCGCCCCATTGATGATCCCCGGGGTTTTTCCCGCCATTACCTTCAAATTGAGATAGTGCGTCGTGACGATCCCGAACGCATGCTTGCGCACCAGCTCCTCCAGGATCACTTCCGCAAAAGCCCCGCCCAGGTTGGGATCGCTGCCGCTGCCCAGCTCGTCGATAAAGAAAAGCGTTCGGCCATTCGCATTCTCCATGAAATATTTCATGTTCTTCAAATGCGAACTATAGGTGCTCAGCTCGAACTCCAGGCTTTGTGTGTCGCCGATGTGGATCATCAACTGCTTAAATATCCCAAGCTCTGAATCCGGATGCACCGGAATTAACAATCCACTTTGAATCATCAGCTGCAAAAGACCTACCGTCTTCATCGTGACCGTCTTCCCGCCCGCATTGGGGCCGGAGATCACCAGCAACCGGTTCTTCTCATTCAGTGAAATATCCGTCGGTACCGTGGTTTTTTGATTCTTACGGTTGTAGAGATAGAGCAAGGGGTGATAGGCCTGCCGGAGAAGCACATGCGATTTATCCAGCAGTTGCGGATAGTTACCGTTCATATCGGTCGCAAGCCTCGCCTTCGCCCGGATAAAATCATACTCGCCGATGATATCGTGCCAAACCTGCAGCAATGGCGCATGTTCCGCCAGCTTCGCCGTCAGCTCCCGAAGGATGCGGTGAACCTCTTTGCTTTCCGCATGCTCCAGGGAAAAGACCTCATTATTCAATTCTATCGTCTCTTCCGGCTCGACGAAAGAAGTCCGCCGCGTATCGCTTTCCCCATGGAGGATACCTTTCACCTGCCGCTTATGCTCGGCAAAGATGGCGACGACACGCCGGCCGTTGAGGAAGGACTCTTCGATATCCGCTACATATCCCGCCTTCGCAAGCCGGGACAGGACACGGTCAAATAGTCGACGAAGCTCATTCCGCCGCCGGAACAGGGACAGCCGGATATTGGCCAGCTCTTCCGACGCATTGTCCCGGACCGTGCCCGATTCATCCATCACTTCATCGATTGCCTTGATGATCTCTTTTTCATAATGCGTGGGCTCGATGACGCGTACCAGGGCGGGATAAGCCTCCCGCCGCTCAGCGTCGAACCAGCGAAAGATACTCCCCATGCTTTCCGCTAACCGCCGGATTTGCAGGAACTGCTCGCCCGAGAGGACCGCCCCCGGGATACCCAGCAGCTTCAACTCGCGCGAAAGATTCAGCGTGTAGTCATTCGGAAAATACTGCCCGCTTTGCAACAGCAACTTGAACTCGTGGGTCTGCTGCAGCTCCAGCTCGATAAATTCCCGGCGGGTATGGATGCGAAGATCCGTTGCCTTGCCGCGGGCATAGTCCGTATTGCATTGCTCCGCCAGCAAGGCCTCAATTTTATCGAACTCCAGTTGTACCAGGGCTGACTCAGGAAAAATCTTCATACCGGTCGGCAAAAGTACAAAGATCGCCCGAGAGCGCCACCGTTATTTGCCTGCGGCGGCCGCCCATTCGGCGGTCGTAAGCACGTCTGCCTGGCGAGGGAATACCTTGTTCAGCAAGACGGTGTGAACCTCCGGATCCATATCGGCGCAGCCATCGGACAGGACGGTCAACCGGTAATCTTTGTCGGCGGCCTCACGCACCGTCGAAAGCACCACTCCGCTCGTGGAGATACCGGCGAGCACCAGGTGTTCAATCTTGTGGCCGCGCAGGATAACTTCCAGGTCGCTGCCGGCAAAAGCACTGACCCGGCGTTTCGTCACGATCATCTCTCCCGGCAGGGGCGCGACGGCGGGATCAACTTGGATCGGCTCCTCGATACCGGGAAAACCGGCGTTTTTTAGGGCGCCGAACGACTTATTCGTGGTGGCCGAACTGAACTCCGGAAGCCCTTTCCGAAACCCTACCACGACATAGATCACTGGTATCTGAGCCGACCGCGCAGCCTTAATGGCTCGCCCAAGGGTCTCAAGAAGCGACCGGCTGTCAGATACCCTGCCGACAGTACCCTCCTGAATGTCCATAATGAGCAAGGCCGTGGCTAAAGTTTGATTGTTTGTTTCCATGTTTGATTGCTTGATATTTGGGAAGACGATTTGGATTCACGTGTTCTCATTGGCGCGTCGCCCGGGTTCGTCAGGAACCGCCAAAATACGGCAAGCACGATCAGCGCGACGATCCCGGACCCGAGGACCGTATTGGGAGCGCCCGCATACTGGGATACGGTACCGATCAGAAGGCTGCCCGCCGGCATCATCCCGAAATAAGCCATTGCAAAATAGCTGATGACCCGGCCGCGCATTTCCGGCGCGACGGAGGTCTGAATGATCGTATTTGTCATGGTTGTCTGCGCCATCATCCCGAAACCTGCAACGACTGCAAATACCATCGACAGGGGGAACACCGTCGTATGGGAGAATAGGATCAGCCCAGCCGCAAAAACCAGCGTCGTTATCACGAGGATCTTCTTCTGCGCCTTGATCGACTGCGCATTGGCGGATGTGAGATACAGCGCCCCGCCAATCGCCCCGAGGCCGAGGAAGCTGTTCATCATGCCGAATGTGGCCGCATTCCCGTGAAAAATGACTTTGGCGTAGATCGGCAACAGCGTCGAAAATGGGATTACGAACAGGCTCATCGCCGCCAACAGCAGGATAACCCGCGCGATCGTTGGCGTCCGCACCAGGTATCGCCAGCCCTCCCGCAGCTCCCCGACCGCATCCTGTCGCCGCTCCTTCGGTACATAGGGGGCCAGCTTCATCAACAGGAGTGACGCGATCACTGCCAGAAAACTCACGCCGTTGAGCAGAAAGCATACACCAGCGCTCGTTTTCGCCAGCACAATGCCGGAGATCGCAGGTCCCGCCAGCCTGGCTATATTGACCATGATCGAATTCAACGCCAGCGCATTGGGCAAGTCCTTCTTATCATCCACCATCTCATACACCAGCGCCTGCCGGGCGGGCACGTCGAAAGCGTTGATCGTCCCCAGCAGGACGCTGATCAGGAGTATCTCCCACACCTCAAAATGGCCGATCAGCACCAACACGGCCAGCAGCAAGGACTGGACAAGAGAGGCAATCTGCGTACTCATTAAAACCTTAAACCGGTTGTACCGGTCGGAAACGACACCGCCCACAGTCGAAAAGACAAAAGAAGGGAACTGTGTACAGAACAGCGAAAGCCCCAGCATAAAGGGCGACCGCGTCAACGTATACACTACCCAGCTGACAGCCGTCCGCTGCATCCAGGTCCCAATCAGGGACACGGACTGCCCGCAAAAATAAAGCCGGTAGTTACGGCTCCTGAAAGCTGTGAAGGAAGGTAAATTCATTTATTCTTCAATGATCTTGATCAAGATTTTCATCGCATCCATCAATACATCCTTCTCCGCCGGGCTGACTTTTTCATGAAGCGCATGCGCCAGCCACTCCTGTTTTCGCTGTCGGTTGTCTTCCACATATTGTCTCCCTTTAGCCGTAAGGGACAATAACACTTTTCGCTTATCCTCGCCTGAAGGGGTTTTACCAATCAGCTCGGCTTCAAATAAATTATTGATAATCTGAGACATAGATTGATTTGTCACCTTTTCAAGCTGCGCCAGGGTCGATGGCGGCAGCTCCCCTTGCTGGTAAAGGGTACCCATTACTGACCTTTCCGTCAGCGATAGCTGGCCTTCCGCATTCGTTTCCCGGCGTAAAAGCTTGACCAGCCGATGAATAACGGTCCGAAGAACAGCCGCAACCTCAATGTCCCTATCCGTGACCGCTGAGATGTTTTCCATAATGCAAAGGTAAACTTATAAAGTTACTTTACAAAAATCCATTATCGCCTGGCAATCCCCGGCACATTATTTTCGGATTTTCAACGTTAAAGGTTCCGGACAACCACAATAGAATGACCAATTCGACCTTCCCCTCGGCTGCGAAGACAGAGATCGCCACTTTCGGCAATGGCTGCTTTTGGTGTACAGAAGCCATCTTCCAGGAATTAAAGGGAGTACTGCAGGTGACTTCCGGTTACTCGGGCGGCACCGTCCCGAACCCGACTTATGAAGATGTTTGTTCAGGGGAAACCGGACATGCCGAATGCCTTCATATCGTTTATGACCCCTCCCTTGTCAGCTACGACGAATTGCTGCATGTGTTCTGGGAATCGCACAACCCTACCACCCTGAACCGCCAGGGTAACGACGTGGGCACCCAATACCGCAGCGCCATATTTTATCATACGGAAGAACAGAAAAGGAAAGCCGAGCATTATAAGACGGAACTCGAAAAGAACAAGGCATACGACAGACCCATCGTCACCGAAATAACGCCTTTCACGGTGTTCTATCCCGCCGAAGACTATCATCAGAACTATTACAACAACCACAGCTCCCAGCCATACTGCTACCTGGTCATCCGGCCGAAGGTCGAGAAATTCGAAAAAGCGTTCAAGGAACAGTTGAAGATCAAGCTGCAATAGTCAGTCGCTTGTCACTCTGACCAGGGCTGCACATGGAAGCTGAGAATGGCTTTTGCGGTCTTGTATTTTCTCCGTAATATCTCCGCATTCCTGTTGTAACCTAAAAAACAAGATTTTGCAAGCTACTCCGCCTTCAAACTCTTTACCGGACTCGCCATCGCCGCCCGGATCGACTGGTAGCTGACCGTCGCCACCGCCAACCCGATCGCCCCCAAACCCGCCAGCACGAACACCCACCAATCTACCGGCACCCGATACGCGAAGTCTTGCAACCACCGGTGCACGAGTATCCACGCAACCGGCGAAGCCATCACCAGCGCCAACAAGACCAGCCGGATAAACTGCCGGTTCAACATCACTGCAATATCCGCCGTTGTTGCTCCCAGCACCTTCCGGATGCCGATCTCTCCTGCCCGCCGCTCGGCCGTGAAGAGCGACAACCCGAATAATCCCATGCAGGAAATAAAGATCGCCAGCCCCATCGCGACCCGCACTAGCGAAGCCGTCTTCTGCTCCTCATTATACATCTCCCGGATCAGATCGTCCATGAAATAGGGATGGAAGGACTCTTTAGGGAAGATCTCCTTATAAATCTTCCCCATAGCATCCAACGTCGCTTTGACGTTGTCCGCCCCCTTTCCGGCACTGGCCAGCCGTATCCCCAGCATGTTTTCCTCGCGCGGTCTGTTTCCGATCGTCGCTGGCTGAACAGTCTCCCGGAATGAGCCTTCATGGAAATCCGCCACCACCCCCACGATCGGATAGGGCTTATCGTTAACGTAAAGCAACTGGCCCACCGCCGCCGCCGGCCCGGCAAACCCAAGTTGTTTTGCCGCCGTTTCATTGATGACAAATTCCGCGAGACTGTCGGTATTTCTGATATTCCGGCCGGCTACCAGCCGCATCCCATAGAACGGGACATATCGCTCATCGGCAAATTCCATGGTCGATCCCACATTCACGATCGCTTTTCCCTTATAAGTTATCTGCATCGTCGTTCTTCCCCAGCCGGCCGGCGGGTCTTCTTCTCTGACCAGATGCGCAATCCCTGGAATTTGGCTAAACTTCTGCTCAAGCACCTTGATCTTTCCCGTCGTATCATTCCATTGTCCGGCAACCGTTACGACCGCATCCGTCTTGAACCCGTAATCAGTATTCAACATAAACCGGATCTGATTACCGATCACCAGCGTTAAAATGATAAAGACCAGCGAGATCGTGAACTGGAAGACGATCAGGCTTCGACGCAACCACCATTTCTCCCCTCCCTTGACCGACGCCGATCCCTTCAAAGTCTGCACCGGCTGATATCCCGCAAGCACCCTCGCCGGATAAAACCCCGCCAGCATAGTAACGGCAAACCAGATCCCGGCAAGGAACACAATATTGCCCGGTGCCAGCGGATCGAAAACCACTCCATTCGGTACATAGTCCTGAAAAGATCGAATCACCGGCCAAACCAGTAAACCCGCCGCGACCACCGCTACCGCCGTCAGCACTCCCGTTTCAACCAGGAACTGCACGACCAACCCTCTCCTGCCGCTCCCCAACACTTTCCGGACCCCAATCTCCTTCGCCCTTTGCAACGATTGCGCCGTCGATAAATTCACAAAGTTCACCACCGCCAGGATCAAAATAAAAAGCGCGATCCCTGTCAGCGCATACAGAGTGGGTAAATTAGCTTTATGACGGTTGTCGCTATATTCGTTATTGAAATGGATATCGGCCAGCGGTTGAAGTGCCCAGTGAAACGGATGTTCTGGATTGGATTTGACCTGCAGCGCCATGATCCGGTCCATCTGCACCTCGATCTGCGCGGTGGCTATGCCGCGGTCCAGCTTGACATAACAGCTCGGCCAAAACCATTTTCCCATACCCATATGCATAACCCAATCATCCAGATGCCGCTTCTTTTTCAAAAAGCTCACATCGATCGTTGCAAATGAAATGAGGTCCGTGAATGCCTGATCCGAATGCTCCGCCCAATCCCTGACCACTCCGGTCACCCGCACATGCAGTGAATCATCATAGATCAATTCGCGGCCTATAATATCGATAGGCGCCATATTGCCGAAATAGTGTTTAACGGCGCGCTCCGTCAGCACCACGCTAAACGGTTGCATGAGCGCCACCGCTGGATTACCCGCCAGCCAGTGATAGGGGAAGACCTTCGGCCAATTCTGATCGGCAAGCGCTATCCCGGTTATCCAATCCTCTTGCCCCTCCATGTGGGGCTCATATACTTTGCCTGGCTTGCCCGCGATCGGCACCTTTACTTTGGAGCTTTCATCTAAGTCATAGACAGCCGTCACCGCCCCGAGCCCCGGGATCTGTTTGCGCATCGCTTCCGGCATAGGCGGGATCGTAACCCCTTGATTATTTCCCACCACCCGGTAGATCCGGTCCCCGTCCGGATGAAACCTGTCAAAGCTCATCTCAAAGCTGCCCACCAGCCAAATAACGATACAGCCACACACTCCCAGCGCCAGGCCCAAAACATTAATTAGAGTATACAGTTTATTCCGCGCGAGAATCCGCGCCGCGATCCGGAAATAGTTTTTGAACATGGCAATTTATTTTTGGAGGTTCTATGGAAATTACGCCAAGTTTGCATCATCCCGGAATACTTCCCTCAAAATCCTCGAAATATTTATGTTAAGGTATTATATTCGACTGGCCGTCCGCCATCTCCTCCGTGACAAGCTTCACACCGTTATCAATATCGCCGGCCTTGCCGTCGCAATGGCCATCGTTCTCCTCATCGCCTCCTGGATCTATAATGAATGCTCCTATGAAAGATACAACCCGAACTACGATCGGATCGCCCGGATCCAGGTCACGTATTCTCCCAACGGTATAAGCTACGTCAGCACGGCCACCCCGGTCCCACTCGCCGATAAGCTCCGAACCCGCTATGGCAGCGACTTTACCCGGCTGTCCCGTACCTGGTGGATCCAGGAACGCGTGCTGGCCTTTCACGACAAACAGCTGAAACGAAAAGGAAATTTCATGGAGCCCGACGGCCCGGCTATTCTCGCCTTGACCATGCTGAAAGGATCGGCGAACGCCTTGTCGGACCCTTCCTCCGTTTTCTTGTCCGCATCCACCGCCAAAGCCCTTTTTGGCAACACCGACCCCATCGGAAAGATCCTGACGATCGACATCAAAATGACGGCCAGTGTCCGCGGTGTCTATCAGGACCTGCCCGACAATTCCCAATTCAGCGATCTCCAGTTCATCGGCAGCTGGCAGCTCTTTAAAAATACGCACGATTTTGTCCAAAATGCCGTAGGCAACTGGGGCTACAGCATTGAGGAGATATATGTCGAGCTCGCCCCCAATTCCGATCCTGTACAGCTTTCCGCCCGCATCCGGAACAGTATCACGGATCAGCTCGGCGACAAAAAAGACGATGGCTACCATCCGCAGGTCGCGGTGGAGCCCATGCGCCGCTGGCATCTTTATTCGGAGGTCGCTACCGATGATGAATCTCCGCGCCGAATCCAGTTCGTCTGGCTGTTCGGCACGATCGGTGCCTTCGTCCTGCTGCTCGCCTGTATCAATTTCATGAACCTTAGCACCGCCCGCAGCGAACGCCGGGCCAAAGAGGTAGGTATCCGCAAAACCATCGGCTCCGGCCGCCGCCGTCTCATCGCTCAGTTCTTCGGTGAAGCGCTGCTCATGTCCTTGCTTTCATTGATCTTCGCAGTCGTCCTCGTCATCCTGGCCCGGCCTTTTTTCGAGGCATTTGCTGGAAAAAAAATCGGCATTCAATGGAATGATCCCTGGTTATGGTTGGCCGCCATCGGCTTCTGCATCCTGACCGCGCTGCTGGCCGGCAGCTATCCGGCCATTTACCTTTCCTCCTTTCGTCCGGTCAGCGTCCTCAAAAATACGGCTACAACCAGCCGTCAGTCCACCGCCTTCCGCCGTACCCTGGTCGTGCTCCAGTTCACGATCAGTGTCGTCCTGATCATCGGCACTATCGTCGTCTTCCGCCAGATCGCGTTCGCGAAGGACCGGCCAGTTGGCTATAACCGGGAAGGGCTATTGTCTTTTCTCCTTAAAAACCCCGCCGACATTCAAAAGCTGCCTGTTCTCCGCAAGGAATTGCTCCGGACCGGCGCCGTCGTCGAAACAACCCGGTCCTCCGCCGCTGCTACCGATTACGGCGACTACCTGGCCGGCTACAGCTGGCCTCGGAAAAACCCTTCCACCCTCGGCGAATTCGCCACTTTGGCCATATCCCGCGGTTATGGCCAAACGATCGGTTGGACGGTAATCCGGGGCAGGGATTTTTCAGCAGACTTTGCCACCGACTCCTCCGCTGTCGTGATCAACGAAACAGCCGCCTCCTTCATGGGAATGCAAAACCCCATCGGCGAAAAAATCACCTCCTGGAACGGCCGCCAATACACCGTGATCGGGGTCGTAAAGAACGTCCTCGCCGGCTCACCCTATGAGCCCCCCTTCCGGACCATCTACATGCCCGCGGAAGACTTCGCCCTCAACGACTACACCTGGCTGTTCGTCCGGATGAAACCCGGGCGCTCCGTGGCCGACGCGCTAAGCCGCATCAAGACAGCCTTCCAAAGCGTCCTGCCCAACACGCTTTTCGACTATCAATTTGTCGATGAAGAATATGGAAAGAAATTCGCCGCGGAAGAACGCATCGGCAGCCTGGCCGCGACCTTCGCTCTTCTCGCCCTTTTTGTCAGCGGCCTCGGCATCTTCGGCATGGCTTCCTTCATGGCCGAACGGCGGACCAAAGAGATCGGCATCCGAAAGGTGCTTGGCGCTAGCGTTTTTCAGCTCTGGCAATTGCTTTCCAAAGAATTTGTCGCTCTGACCGGCTTGTCCCTCCTGATCGCCATGCCCGCGGGATTTTATCTTATGCATCAATGGCTGCAGCGATACCCTTTCCACTCCGGCATCCCCTGGTGGATCTTCGCCGCGACAGGAGCCGGCGTATTGGCCATCACCTTGCTGACCGTCAGCGCTCAATCCATAAAAGCCGCGCTGGCCAATCCCGTGAATAGTCTTCGGAACGAATGATCAACGAATATCCACCCGCCGCAGTTCCAATAAATTCAACCCATTGGGCGTCAGTCCGACTACCCGCGGATTGATCAGGTGCACTACTTCATCATACCACAGCGGAATGACCGGTGATGCATCCATGACACGCTGATCCATCTGTCGATACAAGACATACCTCATCGAATCACTCCCCTCCCGAAGCGCCTGCTCATACAGCAGGTCAAACGCCGGGTCGTTATAGCGGGTGTAGTTAGGCGGCGCCGGATTTTTCGAATAGAAGACGCTCAGATAATTTTCCGCATCCGGGTAATCCGCGATCCAGCTGCCGCGAAAAAACAATGCTTCCGACTGCGCCGTCTCCTCCAGCAACAAGCTTTTCTGCACAACCTCCACCTGGATATGCAACCCGACATCCTCGAGCTGCCGCGCGATAAAATTGGCGAAATCACCATAATTGGGGACCGTCAGCAATCTGATCGTCCCAATCCCTTTCCCATCGGGATAACCCGCCGACTCCAGCAGCGCGCGGGCACGATCCGGATCATAATGGTACCCACGCACCCGTGTCGAATCAAAAGAAGGCAACCCCGCCGGAACAAATCCGCTCTCCGCCGGCAAGCCCAGCGAATTGCGCAGATACAACATCATCTTCCGCCGGTCGAAGCCATAGTTGATCGCCTGCCGCACCGCCCGGAACCGCAACGGACTGCTCTTGACCAGCGGATTGGCCGAATCGACCAGGATACCCAGATACTCCGTATTCAGCTGCGGTGCCACCGACAGGATGATCTTCCCCTGCCACTCCGCTTTCAACACTCCTTTTTTGCTCAGCACTTCATCCTTGAAGGAAGGATCGATCTCATTGATAAAGTCCAGTTGCCCCTGGCGGAATAGCAGGAACTCGGCCGCCTTCTCTTCATTGAATGTAACTTTTACCGCATCCAGGTAAGGCAACGACCTTCCCGCGCTGTCCTTCCCGTAATAATGCCCGTTCTTCAGCAGGATCAGCGCCTGCCCCTCTTCCCACGACTGGAACCGAAATGGACCGCTGCCACAGGGATGACGCCGAAAGTCTTTACCATATTTCTCTACCGCCTCCCGCGGCACGATCGAACAATATTCCATGCTCAGCAATCCCAGGATCGGATTGAACGGCCGCAGCAGCCGCAGCCGGAACGTACTGTCATCTACAGCCTGAAAAGCGCCAAGGCTATCGATACGGCCATGGAAAATCCAGGCTCCACTGCTCGCGGTACGCGGATCAAGCAGCCGGTTGAAACTATACACTACGTCCGACGCCACCAGCCGACGCCCACTTCCCCCCGGAAAGGCGGGGTCGTCGCAAAACAACACATCATTCCGCAAATGAAAAGTCCAGACCGTACGGTCAGCCGAAACATCCCAGCTGCGCGCCAGCGCCGGCACAAATCGCAGCTGATCATCCGTCTCCACCAATGTGCTGTATAGCTGATGGACTACCCACATGATCGACCGGTTCTTCGCAAAAGCCGGATCCAGCGTAGCCACGCCGTCGGACTCGTTATAGTAGAAAATCTTTTTCCCGGCGTCCGCCTGGCGGGAGCCGCAACCGCTAAATAGCAAGCTCGTACAACCGCTTGTACAAAAGAAAAGAACGGGAATTAAATGTTTATTTATCTTCATCTTCCATAACCATCTTAAATAAAGATAACTAATGGACTCTAAACTGCTGCCGCTTGCTATATTTTCTTTCGTCCTGGGTCTGCCCTGCAATGCCCAGCTACTAACCCCCGAACGGGATTTCACGCACGCCGATACGTTAAGGGGCAGCATCACACCCGAACGATCCTGGTGGAATCTCCTTAAATACGAACTCCATGTCACGCCGGACTATGATAAGCAGTCGCTCTCCGGCGAAAATGACCTCACCTTCCAGACTATCGCCGACGGACAAACGATGCAGATAGATCTCCAGGAACCCATGAACCTGCTATCCGCCACCTGGGGCAAAAAGCCGCTGAGCTTCACTCGCGAAGGGAACGTCTTCCACCTCCATTGGCCGAAACCGCTGAAAGCGGGCGAGACCGGGACCGTTCGCCTGAAATTCGAAGGCAAGCCGCGAGTGGCCGTCAACCCGCCCTGGGACGGAGGCTGGATCTGGACCAAAGACAAGCAAGGCCGACCCTGGATGACCGTCGCCGACGAAGGACTGGGCGCCAGCGTCTGGTTCCCCTGCAAGGACCACCTCTACGATGAGCCGGATAGTGGCGTCGTCCTGAGCATCACCGTCCCCGACAGCCTTGTCGCTATCGGCAACGGCCGGCTGCGGGACAAAAAGTCCAATGGCAATGGCACCACCACCTGGACCTGGGCCGTCATCAGTCCCATCAATTCCTACGACATCATCCCCTATATCGGCAAATACGTGAACTGGTCCGAACAATATAAGGGGCTGAAAGGAAACCTGGACTGCAATTTCTGGGTGCTCGACTACAATCTCGAAAAGGCAAAACCTCAGTTCAAACAAGTCGATACCATGCTGGATGCCTTTGAATACTGGATGGGCCCCTACCCCTTCTATGAGGATGGCTACAAACTGGTCGAAGCGCCCCACCTCGGTATGGAGCACCAAAGCAACATCGCTTACGGCAACCGGTTCGAGAACGGCTATCTCGGCCGCGACCTCTCCGGCACCGGATGGGGGCTGAAATGGGATTTCATTATTGTCCACGAAAGCGGTCATGAATGGTTTGGCAACAGCCTCACCGATAAAGACGCCGCGGATATGTGGATACACGAAGGCTTCACGAACTATTCCGAAACGCTCTTCACGACCTATATGTTTGGTGAAGAAGCCGGGAATGATTACGTCATCGGTACCCGGAAGAACATCACCAACGGATCGACGGTCATCGGCACTTATAATGTCAACAAGGAAGGATCCGGCGACATGTACTACAAAGGCGGCAATATGCTTCACATGATCCGCCAGATCATGGGCGACAGCGCCTTCCGCGGCATGCTGCATGGACTCCAACGAAGCTTCTACCACCAGACCGTGACGACGCAGCAGATTGAAGACTACATGGGCCAATACGCCGGCAAAGATTTCTCAAAGATCTTTGATCAATACCTTCGCACCACTCAGATCCCGGTACTCACCTACCAGACCAACGGCGATGTCATTTCGTACCGCTGGGGCAATTGCGTAAAAGGATTCAATATGCCGGTCAAAGTCTTCTGCGGCGGCCTGCCGGAGAAATGGATATACCCTACCGAAGACTGGCAAACCATGCCGGCCGGCACCGACGGCCAGATCATCCTCGGCAGCGGCGGCCAGATGCCGCCTCCCGCACCCGCCCAGCAGGCCGGTCACCGTGCCCCGAGTGGCCCGGGCCCGCGTATCCAAACCGTAGGCGCAACAGGTAACGGCTCCGGCGGCGACGGGAACCTTTCCGTTGACAGGAACTTCTATATTATAATGCGGAAAACGGGTTAGCCCTGACCAAGGACCCGGCCGGCGCCGATATAGTGCTTCTCATAATAACTATCGGTCAGATCGCTGATCATGACCCCGGAGACGGAAGCATGGATAAATTTATTATTTCGCAGGTATACGCCGACATGCGTAACCGACCTGCGCCTTCCCAGCGTATGGAAAAAGACCAGATCGCCTTCCTGTAACTCATCGCGCCGGAGATGCCGCGACGCTCCATATTGGTCCTTAGCCGTCCTCGGCAACGACGCTACCCCATACACCGATGACATCAGCAAAAAGGCAAAACCGGAACAGTCGATGCCATCCCTCGACATTCCGCCGTAGTGATAGGGCGCCCCATACCAATAATCCATGAAAACCAGCAACTTGGGGTTATCCAGCTCCTCAACGGAAGCATTTTCCAGGATGGCAAATTTGAACTGCAACGCCGGATAGGTCTCAATAGCCGCACCGTTCGCCACTGCAGGCCGCGTCTCCGCACCGCCATTAACCGGGCTGATCGAGGTGCGCGATCCATCCTTCTTCCCGGAGGGCGTGACCGAAATATTATCAATGAATTGCACCGACCCGGAAGAAGAAGTGGTGGTTGTCGTAGCAGATGCCGTCTGCTTTGAGGCGCCGGGCCTTACTGTGCTGCAACCGGCAAGCAGGAACAAGGCGACAACATAAAGGGTAGTAGTTTTTAACATATTATCCACTTCTGGGGATATTGGCACGGGCAAATATAGCAAATAAGTTGCCAAAATGAAAGGGCCCGGCCTCATTACCATGCCTCCACTCACTTATTCTCCAAAAACGAAAATTATTTCCTTTTCGTTTATTGCCATCTACAAACTCATTTTTTTCGGAATAATAATTTTTTACTTTTTAGTTTTGTCATAACAAACCTTTTTTATGAAAACCGTGAGAATGGAGTTAATGAAGAACCCTACGCAAATACGACTATACGACATCTTCCGAAAGGACCTCAACATGCCCGACGATCGGGCGCAGAACCTTGTTTCAACCATCAATGAAGCCCTGAACGACCACAGCGGGCAGGACAGAGAAGACTTGGCCACCAAAGAACTCGTAAAGACGGAGATCAGGTCCGTAAAAGACGAGATCCAATCGGTAAGGGACCAGATCCGCGACCTCAAAGTCAGAATGACCCGCTCCATCTATCTCGTCAACCTCATCCAATTCCTGGCGATTGTGGCTTCGATCATTACCATCTTCACCTTTCTGCGCAAATAATCGCATTGGCCCATCGGCGCCGCCAGGGCATAGCCTCATCAATGCCCCGCTAAGGGCGGCTGCCGGTCATTGTGGAAACTTTGTGTCTTTCTCTGAACGAATTTTCTCCTGTTTTGTTAGTTAATTGCAAGTTCCAATGAGCAAATTCTCTCATCTACATGCCCATACTCAATTCTCCCTGCTCGACGGGGCGGCCTCCATTCAAAGTCTCTATAAAAAGGCTATCAAAGACGGTATGCCCGCCCTGGCCATTACCGACCACGGCAACATGTTCGGCGCCTTCGAATTCGTATCGGAAGCCTATAAACATAAGAACGACGATGGAACCCTAAAAGTCAAACCGATCGTCGGGTGCGAATTCTATGTCGTGGAAGACCGCTTCCGCAAAACCTTCACAAAAGAACAGCGCGACGAACGCTTCCACCAGGTCCTTCTGGCAAAGAACAAACAGGGATACCAAAACCTCATTAAACTCACCTCCCTTGGCTATACCGAAGGGCTATACAGTAAATACCCGCGCATCGACAAGGAACTGCTCCTGCAATACCACGAAGGCCTCATTGCCACAACCTGCTGCATCGGCGCCTATGTCCCTCAGACCATCCTCCACGAAAGCGAAGAAAAGGCCGAAAAGGAGTTCCGCTGGTGGCTGGATCTCTTCGGGGAAGACTATTTCATCGAACTCCAACGCCACAATCTGCAAGAACAGGAGAAGGTCAATCAGACCCTCCTGCAATACGCCCGCAAATACGACGTCCCGGTGATTGCCACCAATGACAGCCACTATACCGATCGCGAAGACTATAACGCCCACGATATCCTCCTGTGCATCAATACCGGTGAAAAACAGGCGACTCCCGGCTATGACGATTTCGTCAACGACGATACCAATATCAGGAATCGAAGGTTCAAATTCCCAAACGACCAGTTCTATTTCAAGACCACGGAAGAGATGACCTCGTTATTCGCCGATATTCCCGAAGCGATCGATAACACAAATCGGATCGTCGAAAAGGTCGAAGTGCTTAACCTAAAAAAAGACATTCTGCTACCCGCCTTCCCGATCCCGGCAGCATTCCAGATCCATAACGACAGCAACCTGAACCAGTGGGAATACCTCAAATACCTTACTCAGGAAGGCGCCAGACTCCGTTACAGCGACCTTACCCCGGAAATCCAGGAACGGATCGACTTCGAGCTGTTCACCATCAAGACGATGGGCTTTGCCGGCTACTTCCTTATCGTCAGCGATTTCATCAAAGCGGGCCGGGATATGGGCGTATTTATCGGCCCCGGCCGCGGTTCGGCCGCCGGAAGCGTCGTCGCCTATTGCATCGGCATTACTAATATCGACCCGATCAAATACAATCTGCTCTTCGAACGCTTCCTCAACCCCGACCGAAAATCCATGCCGGATATCGATACCGACTTCGACGATGAAGGCCGGCAGCGGGTGATCGAATACGTGGTGGGAAAGTACGGCAGAAATCAGGTAGCCCAGATCGTTACCTATGGCACCATGGCGGCGAAAATGAGCATCAAGGACGTGGCCCGCGCGCTCGACCTTCCCCTCCCGGAATCCAATGCGCTCGCCAAACTGGTACCTGAACGTCCGGGCATCGAGCTGAAACGCGTCCTTCATGCGCCCCTCACGGCAAAGGACGGAGAGAAATCGCTGGAAGAGAAAGACGGCGTCGGCGCCGACGACCTGGCGAATGTTAGGCTGCTCCGCGATATCTATAAAGGAGAGGACATCCGAAGCCGCGTCCTTCATGAAGCCGAGCGGCTGGAAGGCTCAGTCCGGAACACCGGTCTCCACGCCGCAGGTATCATCATCGCCCCCGATGACCTGATGACGATCCTTCCCGTCTGCACCGCAAAAGACTCCGATCTTCTCGTCACCCAGATCGAAGGCAGCGTCATCGAAGAAGCAGGTGTTCTCAAAATGGACTTCCTCGGCCTCCGGACGCTCAATGTCCTCAAAACGGCACTCGAACTCATCAAAGAAAACCACGGCCACGTTATCGATATCGACCTGATCCCCCTCGACGACCAGAAGACCTTCGAGCTGTACCAACGGGGCGAGACTATCGGTACGTTCCAGTTCGAAAGCCCCGGGATGCAGAAATACCTGAAAGACCTGAAACCGGACAAGTTCGATGACCTGATCGCGATGAACGCCTTGTACCGCCCGGGGCCCATCGCCTATATCCCCAATTATATCGACCGGAAACATGGCCGGGAACGCATCGTCTTCGACCTGCCCGAAATGGAAGAATACCTTGGAGATACCTATGGCATCACCGTCTACCAGGAACAGGTCATGCTGCTCGCACAAAAACTCGCCGGGTTCAGCAAAGGCGACGCAGACGTCCTGCGGAAAGCCATGGGTAAAAAGCAGAAGGCGATCCTGGACAAAATGAAGAACCAGTTCATCAACGGCGCTGCTGCCAAAGGCTTCGCCGCCGCAGTCCTCGAGAAGATCTGGACAGACTGGGAAGCCTTCGCTCAATATGCCTTCAACAAATCCCACTCAACCTGCTATGCATTCGTGGCCTATCAAACGGCATACCTCAAAGCACGTTATCCCTCTGAGTATATGGCGGCCGTGCTTAACCACGCCGGCAGCATCGACAAGATCACCTTCTTTATGGAGGAATGCAAACGAATGGGCCTGAAAGTGCTCGGACCGGATATTAATGAATCGAAAAAAGGCTTTGCCGTCAACCAGAACGGCGAGATCCGCGTCGGCCTGGGCGGCCTCAAAGGCGTCGGTGAAGCCGCAGTCGATACCATCATCCAGGAACGCAATAAGGAAGGCAGCTTCTCAACCGTCTTCGACCTTGTCAAACGGATCAACCAGCGTGCCGTCAACAAGAAAACGTTGGAAAGCCTCGCTTATGCAGGCTCGTTCGACTGTTTCCGTGAGCTGCACCGTGCCCAATACTTCCATATCCCGACCGGTGATACCAGCACCGGCCTCGAGAAGATGATCAAGTTCGGCAACGTCTATCAGACAAATTCCAGCCAAAGCAGCAACAGCCTATTCGGCGATCTCGCCATGCCCGCGATCGCCACTCCCAAAATACCCAACTGCGAACCCTGGTCGCTGACCGAATTGCTGGACCATGAAAAAGACGTAACCGGGATGTTCATGAGCGGCCACCCGCTGGATCATTTCAAATTCGAGATCACCCACTATGGTATCAGCCAACTCGGCGAGTTCAATGAGATAAAGGAGGCCCTTACCTTGCAAAGCAATCCCGGAAAAACTTACCGGCTCGCTGGTCTGGTGGTCGAAGCCCAGCACCGGGTGAGTAAAACCGGCAAGCAATTTGGAAGCTTTACTATCGAAGACTATACCGGGAAATCCGAATTTATGCTATGGAGCGAAGACTATACCCGCTACGCCAACTACCTTGAAAAGGGCAAGAACCTCTTCCTGGCCGGCGGGTTCCGTCAACGCTTCAATAAGCCGGAATTCGAGTTCAAGATCGAGAAAATGATGCTGCTGGAGAGCATTAAGCCGATCCTTACCCGACAAGTAATAATGGACGTGGAGGCGCGTTTTATTAATGAAGAACTGGTTCAGTTCATTGAACGGAATATCAAAAAGTACCCTGGTAAATCAGGCCTGAAATTCAATATCTTAGAGAGCAAGACCCAGACCCGGATCAGTCTGTATACCATGGGGACAGGATTTGAAATGAATGACGAAATGTCGGCTTTTCTGGACCGGATGCCGGAACTGGAGGTGACCGTCGTGACGTAGCCCGCTTCGGGCAAGTCACGACAAATCCTTGGCCCTACCAGGCGCTTCAGCGCCGGAACAATACAATCGGCTACCGTATGTCCGCTACCCGACCAAAAAGTTGTCAAAATTAACTGATCTTTGCAACACCAAGAGAAATAATC
>DASZJO010000166.1:0-17825 GCA_035948015.1 Puia sp. | reverse complement strand
CCACCGCGACCGCCATAACCGCCGCGATCGCCACCGCCGCCACTGCCGCCGCCATAACCGCCGCGATCGCCACCGCCGCCACTGCCGCCACGATAACCGCCGCGGTCTCCACCACCGCCACCGCCATATCCGCCCCGGTCTCCACCACCGCCACCACCACGATAACCACCGCCACCACCACCGCCACGATAACCACCACCACCGCCACGGCCACCATATCCTCCACGGTCGCCGCCGCCGCGACTATCTCTGCCGCCACCGCCACCGCCGCCACGATTCTGTTCGTCTGCCTCTTTGACCGCCATTTTCTTACCTCGGATAGCTGCGTTGTCGAGGGTCTCGATTGCCCCGCGGGCCTCTGTTTCGTCAGGCATATCTACAAAGCCGAAGCCTTTGCTCTTCCCTGTTTCCCTGTCCATAACAATTTTAGCGAAATTCACCGTGCCGTATAGTTCGAACATCTCTTTCAGGTCCACGTCATCAAAGTCATAAGGAAGACCTGCTACAAAAAGCTTCATGCCGATAGATTTAAGAGGTAAAATTAATGGAATAAAAATGATTATATAGGAAATAATTAGGGTTTAAAAATAGAGGAAAACATCAATATGGCCTAACATTATGCGGGTATTTAGTGGTTTTACGATTCGTAATGAGTAGAAACTACTAATTGGGGGTGGATCGGGTTGAGACAATATGAAAGCATAGTTGATTGAAGGGATAGAGTGGTGCGAAACGTCGCCATGTTTGTGGGGCGGCGTGTCTGTCAGGATGGGTCCGGATTTTGCAGTGATAATGGGATAAAAGACTAAACCGCCCGGTGGATGGTGAACCGGGGTCGCAATATGGCAAAGGAAATCAAACGGATCCCGGTGAGGGACCAGGCGCAGGCTGTCGCGATCATCAATCAGCTAAGGCAGCAATATGATATGAGTTCGGATACGGCACGGCATCAGCTGCATGTATCGAACGGGCGGTATGCCGCCTATTATGATACGGAAGAAGGGGTGGTGAAAATGGAGGTTGTCCACCCCGGGGTGACGGAGGAGGAGATCAGGGAGTTCCTGATGGAGTTTCCGCCATTCTTTTGACACAGCTGGGGCTAAATCGTATTTTTCATCGTTTTTTACTGAGTAATTTTTATGACTCCGGCGCCGTTGTAGGAATGATACTCCCCGTTGTACATCGCGTCGGCGCTGATGGGGCCCATATGGTAAAGGCCCGGTGAGACGGCGCGGACGGCGTAGTAATAGGTTTGTTTCATGGAGTGGAGGTCGACGAAGAGATTGATGCGGTCGTCGCGGACGTCGAGGGCTGTTGGGCTGTCGTCGTCTTTGATCCAGTCCATGTCGGGAATGTCTTTGGTACGCGGGTTTTCGATCTCGAAGCCGGCGGGGAGCATATCGGTGATCACGATATTGTCGACGTCGGTGCTGAAGGTCCGCTCCAGCGTGACCTGGACGATGACGAGGTCGTTCTGTTTGAACGTGTTGCCGGTGAGGGGGCGGCCGTTTCGGTCGAAGAAGCGTTTGCGCACCTTAAGAAAATTATCCTCTTCCTTATAGCTGCCGGTGGCGCTGATGCCTTCGGTCTCCCAGAAATAATAGAGCTTACCGCTGCCCTGGGTACTGATGGTCACCTTGGGTGTGGCGCCGGAACCTGCGGCTCCCATGATCTCGCGGGTCGTCAGTTTCAGCGGGTTGCCATCCATCGTGCCAACCTTCTTACCGTCGACCTGGACCTCAGCCGTGACGGAGGCGCCGGCGGACTGGCGGGCCACTTTTCCAAGGCCGAGGACGCTAAAGGCCAGTTCCTGGGTACTGAACCAGTACCGCGATTTCAGTTTTTCGATCACGTGGCGGGCCATGACAGGGATCTGGGGGTTGTTGGGATCGGCGTCGACAAGGACATCCAGTGCGAGCGACTCGTCGCGGATATCGGAGGCAAAGCAGCCGCCGCTCTGGGTATTGGCCTCCTCACCGCTGAAGCTTGCCGGCAGGAATTGCTGGAAGCTCCGCCGGTCGCCGGCCAGTGCGTAAGCGGCGGAAAGCATATAACGACAATCCAGGCTGAGCATGTTGGGATTGGCTTTATAATAATTCATGACGCTCACATTGGGTTGGCCGGCGAGGGCAAGAACGTAAAGGCCGTAGGTCACTTCCTCCGGCGCGATCCTCCTATTATAGGTGCGGTTGTACCAATACATGACCGTCTCGCGGTTCTTCAACCGGTTGTTGATATAGGCGAGCATGGTGGAGAGCAGGCCCTTGTCCACGTCGAAACCGGCCTTCTGGGCTTCCAGCAGGAAGTGGGCGGAATAGATGGTAGCCCACCAGTTCTCAGTGCCTTCGTCATCCCAGAGGGTGACTGCGCCGTTGTAGAGCTGTCGCATCTTTATCTTTTTTATCGCTTCCTGCACGTTTGAGTTGGCATTGGCTTTTTGGGTGGCGTCAACGCTTTTACTGCGAACGAGGTCAGCCAGGTCGCCAAAATAGAGTTGCGGGAAGGCGATGGAGACCGTTTGTTCGGTGCAGCCATAGGGATATTCGACCAGGCGGCTTAGCCAGGGACCCAGCTCGGCCACGGGTGACTTGCTGAGGACCAGGTGGTAGTCTACACTGGAGGGGATATAGTCACCGATACTCCAGTTGACGGGCTGGGAAGAGCCGCCTGCGATGGACCCGCTGCCGGTGGATTTTGTCAGCGGCGCGGAGGGGCGGATCCCGATCTCGGTCTCATCGATGAAGTGTTCGCCTTTCGCATTGACGTCGACAGTAACTTTTCCGATACCGATAGTTGGCAATGCGGCGAGCTTGAATTCGGCCCGGCCTTCGCTGTTTGCGCTGATATTAAGCGACTGCTGCTGGTCGCCGATGGGATGCAGGGGACCGCTCAGCCGGAGCTTCACGTCGGCGCCCGCGCCGGAGGCGGTAGTGTTACTGATCGTGACGGGCATGGTCACCGTATCGCCGGGGCTCATAAAGCGGGGTAAGGCCGAGCTCAACACAATAGGGTCGGCAACGGTCATATTGGCCTCCTTCGAGCCGAAGTCTTCGTTTTTATAGGCCACGGCCATCAGCCGGACCGAACCGGAGAACTGGGGGATATCGAACTCAAAGCTGGCTTCGCCGCTGCCATTAGCTTCGGTGATCCCGCTCCAGTAAGAGAGGATCCTGATCCGTTTGGCGGGCATCGGGTTGGTCCTTTTCTTCATATCGGCTTCTTCGTCACCGCCGGTGCTGCTGAGGGCCGCTTTTACTTCCGGGAAGAGCAGCGGATAGAGGTCAAAGCCGGTCACCTCCAGCGCCCTTTTTGCATAAAAATGCGCATAAGGGTCAGGGGTAGTAAAGTTAGAGACCTGCAGGACGCCGTTGTCGACGGCGGCGAGGGTGACCATACTCCCCGGAGCGGCTTTGACGGTGACCTTCTGGTGCGTGTGCGAGCGCACGGAAGTCTGCGCATCGATCTCCACGGGCATGTGGCGTTCCTTTGCTTCCACTTTCACCGACTGGAAGCCGTGTGCGACGGTAAGGGGGATATCGGAGAGATCATGCGGTTTGATAATTGTAGCGGTGATATAGACGTTGGGGATATCATCCGCGGTCAGCGGAAGGCTCACATGGGCCGTACGCTTGCTCACATCGACGTATTGATAAGAAAGCACCTTGTCGGTCTCCATGGTGACGAGCATCCGGCCGTCAAACGGCGTTTTGATCAGCGCGCCGACGCTTTCGCCCGTATAGTAGCTGGTTTTTTCGAGCGAAATATCGATATGACCCTCATTGTTGACCTGGAAGGAGTTGTTGTTATCGCTGCCCCAGGCGCCCCAGCTGAAGAAGTCTTTGGCGACATAGCTGTTGGACCCCGGGATGGCTACGCGCAGCTGATAGTCGCCGGGAGAGGTAGGAGTAAAAGAATACTTTGTCTGGTCGCCGCTGACCGGGACGACACCCGAGCTGATGAGCTTGTCCTCTTCCTGCGACTCATAGCGGAAGTAATCGCCGTTCTTCGTCAGAACGGTATGGTATTCGTGTTTGATAACCTCCACCCGGGCTGTCCCGTTGACAACCTTTTCGTTGCGGTCGAGGGCGATCAGCGGGAAAGTGACAGGCTGGTTCAGCGGATAGAACCAATAGCCGTCGTCGGCCACGCCCAGGAACAGGTGTTGGGTGTAAATGTCAACGGAGGTGCTTCTGCTGACCGGACGGCCGGTCTCGTCGAAAACGGTCGCGTAGAAGGTAGCCTGGAGCAAGCCGATATTCTTAAAAATGCCCGGCACGTCGTAGTGCTCTACTGCATTTCCCTGTTCGTCGGTCTTACCCTGGCGGACGTTCTTATCGAAAAGGGAACTCTGATCCGAAAGGTTGAAGTCGTAGTCCGTGTATTCTTTCGGGCGGAAGTTAAGCCGGTGGACCTGGATCTCGCACTCATAGTTGCGGTTGGCCGCGGGCGGTCCGAAGAAGTTGACCGCGTGGATGTTCAGCTTCGCCGCATCGCCGGCTTCCAGGGTAGCCTTATCCAGCTGTGCCGTTACTTTGATGCGGTCGGGAACGAATTCTTCGATGCGGAAGGGTTGACTGGCGAGTAGGACGTCACTGGAAGTATAAACCTCCAGCGAGTAGCTGCCGGTGATGGCTGTGGGGGCGATCTCGACGTTGCCTTCGAGGGAGCCCTGCGCGTTGAGGGTCTTACGGAATGTTCGGAGCTCTTTGCCATTTGGCAGGAGGAACTTCAGCACGATGGGAAGCTCCCCGGGAGACTTCCACTGCCGGTCGCGGAGGATCACGGAGAAGTTCACCCTTTCGCCCGGGCGGTAAATATCCCTTTCGGGGTAAATGTAGGCATCGAGGCCCGCGGGATTGCTGCGTCTGCCGCCCACTTCAAAGCGGGAGGTATTGATGCGGGTCGAATTAAATGGTAAATAATTGAAGTCATCCGCCGATTTGGCGATGAGCATGGCGGGTTTGAAGCCCGCATATTCCTTACGTGTATAGGCGATCTCCGCGACGCCGTCGTTGCCGGTCGTGCCACTGCCCAGCAGCTGGTTGTTGGCGCCGTAGGCCAGCACGCTCAGCCCCGGGAGCGCCGCAGCCGTCTTTATCGAGTTGGTAAAGACGAGGATCTTCTCTTTTCCTTCTTTTGCGATCATCCCGATATCGGACAGGGAGACGAAGCGGCTGTCGCGGACCCAGTAGTCTTTTACCGACCGGATCACGACGTGGTAGATCCCTTTGAATTCGGGCAGCTTGTCGGCGATGTCGAGGTTGAGGATCCGGTTGATGCTGCTGGTGCTGCTGCGGGGAAGGCTGCGGGTGTCGATTTCCTGTTCGTAGATCACGTCGCCGAGGGTAATGTTATCAGGTTCGTAGCTGGAAGGGCCTTCTTCGTCATCGCCTTCGAAAACGGTTGGGACGTTGTCGGTGCCGGTGGTCTCATGAGGCCGGTAATTGCCCCGCTGGGCCATCAGCAGGTTGTTCTCATATATTTTGGAGACGACCACCTTTACCCTGGGTACGTTGATGATCTTCACCTCGATGTTCTTCGCGCCTTTTCCGGAGAGGTAGACCCCTTTGTCATTGGCAAAACTGATGGCCGGCTCCAGCTGACCAAAAGTGATATTCGTCGAATATTCTTCATGGAGGATACCGCCGATGCGGCCGCGGAGGCTTTTACCGATCGTGAGGGCATAGCTTTTGGATTGGTCGAAATTTTCGCTGCGGATGACAATGCCCGTTTCGGTCGGCTCGGCGGTGAATTTGACGGCCGGGCTAAATGAGATGGCGGCGGCGAGATTCGTGGGGAAGATCTGCTGGCTTGTGGAGACGCGGATGGAACCGGTCGTCCCGTCGTGTTCGGTAGTGACTTCGCCGATAGTCAGGATATAGGGTGAAGGGATGGCGGCGTTAAGTTCGATCCGGGTAGCCAGGCCGTTGGTACCGCCTTCCGGCAGGAGCCCTTTTTCAATCCCGATCTTTGCGTCGAGGGTTTTGTCTTCCATTTTAAGGTTGAGCAGGCGCAGGGAGATCCGGTCGGATGCGGAAAGGGTTTGGAGGGAATAGTTAATGGCCTGATCGCCCACGAGGATGCTCAGTTTATCCTTGAGCGTATTCGGATTGACGGCGTAATTGAACTGAAGTTCGAGCTGGGGGATGGCGGAAGTACTGTTTTGGTCCTGCAATACCCAGGTAGCGTTCACGTTATCCACGCGCAGGTCGGGGGTATGAAAGATGAGTTCGGCATTTGCGGCGATGCGGCCAAACTTGCTGTGGCTTAGGATGGCGTTTTTCAGCGATGCCTTGTAGGTCGTGGCGGGCGAGAGCGGCTGGGCCGGAGAAAAGACGAGCTCGTCGGGATGTTCCCACCGGAAGCGGCCGGGGATCCGCGGTTCGAATTCGATATATTGGGTGGAATCCCATTGGTCGACCAGGGAGTCGGAGATGAGGGATTGATCGAAACGGAAGGTGAGGTTGCCGAGGGTTGGCACTTCATCTTTTGCGTTGGTGTAGTCGAGGCTAACGGTGCTGCGGTTACATGATATGGACAGGGAGGTCAGGGTTGCAAGCAGGGCTATAGCGGTGAGGCCAGAACGATTAGGCATAAGAGGTCAGGTTGAGGTTTTTTATAAAACGACGTCAATATACAAAAAGGACAGTGAATTTCTGCGGCAGATATTGCACGCAAACGAATAAAGATGGAATTTAGTGTGGTTATGAAATTTTCTGCTAAAATGGGGCGGATCAGGCAATGGTTTCGGTCGGGACCGAGGGTGGGGCGATGGGCGAAACGGCTGGGGATCGGGGTGGCGGGATTGTTCCTGTCGTTCCTGCTGCTCAATTGGATCTTTCCCCTGCCGGACAGGATCGAATATTCGACGGTCGTGACCGATAATAAAGGAGAGGTCCTCCATGCGTTTCTGACGCAGGACCAGCAATGGCGGATGAAGACCGATCTGACGGAGATCTCCCCGCTGTTGCGAAAGACCATCATTGAAAAAGAGGACAAATACTTTTACTATCATCCGGGGGTCAACCCGGTGGCGATGCTCCGGGCGTTGGGGCGGAATATCCTGACCTTGCGGAGGACGTCCGGCGCCAGCACGATCACGATGCAGGTGGCGCGGTCGCTGGAGCCCAAGCGGCGGACCTATTGGAACAAGCTGGTGGAGGTCTTCAGGGCGTTTCAGCTGGAATGGAAGTACAGTAAAGACCAGATCCTGCAGCTTTACCTTAATAAAGTCCCGTACGGGGGCAATATCCAGGGGGTGAAATCGGCTTCCCTCCTTTATTTCTCCAAGAACCCCGATCATTTATCGCTGGCGGAGATCACGGCATTGTCGGTTATCCCTAACCGGCCGTCGACGCTGGTGATGGGCAGGCACAATGACCTGATCGTTGCGGATAGGAATAAGTGGCTGCGGCGGTGGGCGGCGGAAGGAGTTTTTACACCGAAAGAGATAGAGGACGCGCTGGCCGAGCCGCTGACGGCAAAGCGGGGGGTGGTGCCGGAGCTGGTGCCGCAACTGGCGTGGAAGCTTCGGAAAAGCGGACGGGACATCATCCATACGGGGATCGATCTGAATACGCAGCTCAAGATCGAGAAACTGGTCAAAGACTATTCCAGGACGCTGACGTTAAAAAATATCCGCAACGCAGCGGTGATCGTGCTGGACAACCGGACCCACCGGGTGGTCAGCTATGTGGGAAGCGCCGATTTCCATGATTCGGCGGACGGCGGACAAGTAAACGGGGCGGCGGCGATCCGGCAGCCGGGGAGTACGCTCAAACCGTTATTATACGGCTTGTGTATCGATGCGGGGCTGCTCACGCCAAAAATGACAATCACCGATGTGCCGGTAAACTATCAAGGCTATGCGCCGGAAAACTATGACCGGAAGTTCAATGGCTTTGTCACGATGGAATATGCGCTGGAGCATTCGTTGAACATCCCGGCGGTGAAGAGTCTCAAGGCGCTGGGTAAGGAGGCGCTGATCAGCAAGCTCGCGCAGTGTGATTTCCGGCAGGTCGACAAGGACCGGAACAAGCTCGGGCTCTCGATGATCCTGGGGGGGTGCGGGGCGACGCTGGAGGAGATGACGGGGTTGTATTCTATTTTTGCGAATCAGGGGCGGTGGGTGCGGCCGGTATATTGCGCCGATGATCCGGTGAAAGCGGCGACGCCGTTGCAGAATGGATGGCGACCAGCGGGGGAGGCGCCGATGACGGATTCGGGGAACGGAGAGCGGGTGCTTAGCCCGGCGGCTACCTATATGATCAATGAAATACTATCCAAAGTCAACCGGCCGGATTTTCCGGTGAACTGGCAGGCTACGGTGCATCTGCCGAAGATCGCCTGGAAGACGGGTACGTCGTATGGGCGGAGGGATGCCTGGAGCATTGGCTACAACCGGCGGTATACGGTGGGTGTCTGGGTCGGGAATTTTTCCGGGATCGGGGTGCCTGAGCTCAGCGGGGCGAATGTGGCCACGCCGTTGTTGTTTACAGTCTTTAATACCATCGACTACAATGATGACGAATCATGGTTCATGCAGCCGGCCGACTGTGATATCCAGATGGTCTGTACGGAGACGGGGTTGCCGCCGGGGGACTATTGTCAACATCTCGTGACGGATTATTTCATTCCGCTGGTATCACCGGCCCGTAAATGCGACAATATGCAGGAAGTATTCGTGTCGGCGGATGAGAAGATGTCGTATTGCCGGGTTTGTTTGCCCGAAGCAGGATATAAGAAGAAGTTATATAAGGTCATCCCGCCGGAGATGAGGGAGTACTATGAGGCCAACAAGATCGCATATGTCGCCATCCCGCCCCATAATCCGACGTGTGAGAAGTTGTTTAAAGAAGGGGGGCCCGTGGTCGTCTCGCCGGCCAACGGCAGCGAGTACCTGATCAACCGCAAAGACCCGGAGCCGTTGCAGCTCCGGTGCCGGGTCGGGAATGACGTGGCGAAGGTGTATTGGTATATCAATGATCAGTTCTATAAGGCGGGGGATGCGGGCACGAGGCAATTCTTTGTTCCGACGGAAGGGCCGGTGAAGATATCCTGTACGGATGATAAGGGGAGGAACAGGAATGTGTGGATAAGAGTGAAGTTTGTGAACCTATAAACACATAAGTAGGGGTCACGCAGACCAGTTACGGTATACGCCGACCATTTTCCAGCCGGTATCCGTTCGACGGAAAATATATGTAGACCCGAGGCCGCAGCGGCCGCCGCAGACCATGTTGAGATCGATGACGGCGTATTTGCCGTCGTCGGTGAATTGGGGCAGGGAGAAGCTGAAGATAAGGTGGCGCGGAGTGCCGTCACCATCGGGCGGATTGAGATAGAGGATGGAGTCGGCCTGGCGGCGGGTGATACAGATGGCTTTTGTCAGCGAATCCTGTTTCCATAGGTACTTGAACCTCGCGAGGTAGACCTTTTCGGCGAGGTCATTCAGGATGCCGATGGGGACGGGTTCGAGGAGATGATGGTCCGCCCATTCGTCGTAATCATATTTTACGAATCGGCAGGTATCGGCGCCGGCGACGAGGAAGTAGTGGGGAAGTGTGCTGTCCACGACAATGGGGAAGATGGAGTTGATGAATTTTTCAGGGGAAGGGTATGGCGCTTGCGCGCCTGCGCCAACAAATGACAGCAGGAATATGACTAACCATGCGAACCGCATGCCGCAATTTTCCGAAAAAAAAAGTTAACACGGAGCCAATTTAATCAGTCTACCTTATGGACCCCGCCCGCACCGCTGACGTGCTGGTCCACGGCGGCCCCGCCTTTATAATCCACGGTACCTGCCCCGCTGACTTCGGCGTTGAGGCGGACACTGGCGTAGACTTCTGCCGTGCCGGCGCCGGAGATCTGTACTCTTGTATTTTCAGTTTTCAGGTCGAAGCAGTGTGCATGGCCTGACCCGGTCAGGTCGAGATCGGCGGTCTTCGTCTCGCCCCTCAGGTCGATGTTGCCGCTGCCGGAGACTTCGGCGGAAACGCGGGGGGCGTTGACTTCCATTTTCATGACGCCGGAGCCGCTGATATGCATCGAGAGGTCTTCGGGATTATTGATCGTGGTCTGGCCGATGATGTCGCAGGCGCCCGAGACGTCGATATCATTGTATACCGGCGCCGTGACGTAGATCTTGAGGTCGCCGGTGGGGTCGATGTTAAAACCGTGTTTTTCGCGAACGATCACCTTGTTGCCTTCCTGGTAGACTTCCACAAACTGCTGGAGGTTCTCATCCACCTCCACTTTTACGGAGTGCTGGTCGCCCTGCGAAACAAAAACCTTCGCTGCGCCGCCGACCTCCACATCCTTAAAATCATTCACCTGCCGGTCCTGGGTGGTTACATTGCCATTGCCATGGACCCGTTTACCAAAGATATCGCGACAAGAAAAAAGCAGCATGGGGAAGGTGAGAAGCAGCAGACTCGTTTGAAGGCTTATCCTGGTCATGGCGGATGTTTTAGGTTATACGCAAATGTAATTGATTTGACGGGGAAAAGGCGTGGAGGTTACACTCCCGGATTTTATTTACCTTCGCGTCACGATGACCGAAAAGATCCTGATCCTCGACTTTGGTTCTCAGTATACTCAATTGATAGCCAGGGCTGTACGTGAGTCTAACGTGTACTGCGAAATCATCCCCTATCACAAGACGGTTGAATTCGACCCATCCCTGAAGGGAATCATTCTTTCGGGCAGTCCTTTTTCCGTGAATGATAGCGGGGCGCCGATGGTGGATGTCGCCGCGTTGCACGCGCGGGTGCCGGTGCTGGGGATCTGTTACGGGGCGCAGCTGACCGCAAAATTATACGGGGGGAGTGTCGAGAAGAGCAACAAGCGGGAGTATGGCCGGGCGTTATTGCATAAGCGGCAGGAGGACGTATTGTTGCGGGAAGTTACAGAGCTGTCGCAGGTGTGGATGAGCCATGCGGATACGATCCTCGAACTGCCGGCCGGGTTCGAAGTGCTTGCCAATACGGACAACATCCCGTATGCGGCATTTCGGAAATCCGGCAATAACGGCGATCTGCCGTTATATTGTTTGCAATTCCATCCGGAGGTATATCATTCTGTCGAGGGAAAAAAAATCCTCCGGAATTTTCTCGTGAATATCTGCGGGTGCTCGCAGGACTGGACGCCGGCGCATTTTGTATCGGATACGGTGGCAGCATTAAAGAAGCAGATCGGATCGCGAAAGGTCATTATGGCGTTGAGCGGCGGCGTAGACTCCACGGTAGCGGCGACGCTCATCCATCGGGCGATCGGTGACCGGCTGGCGGGCATCTTCGTGGACAATGGGGTGCTTCGCAAAAATGAGTTCAGCCAGGTGTTGGAGACATACAAGAGGATCGGGTTGAATGTGAAGGGGGTGGATGCGTCGGAGACGTTTTACAGCGCGTTGGCCGGCAAGTCCGATCCGGAGGCCAAACGGAAGACTATCGGGCGGTTGTTCATCGAGGTATTCCAGGAACAGGCGACGACGATCCAGGGTGTGGAGCTTTTGGGACAGGGTACGATCTATCCCGACGTGATCGAGAGTGTTTCGGTCCATGGGCCTTCGGTTACGATCAAGTCGCATCATAATGTTGGGGGGCTTCCGGAAAAGATGCACCTCGAGCTGGTAGAGCCGTTGCGATATCTTTTCAAGGACGAGGTGCGGCGGGTCGGTGCTGAGCTGGGGATCCCGGACGAGCTCTTACAGCGGCATCCCTTCCCGGGGCCGGGGCTTGCGATCCGCATCCTCGGCGAGGTAACTCCGGAGAAGGTGCGATTGTTGCAGGAAGCTGATGAGGTGTTTGTGAGGGGGTTAAAAGAGCATCAACTATATTCCGCGGTCTGGCAGGCGGGAGCGATCCTGTTGCCCGTCAAGAGCGTAGGGGTAATGGGTGATGAGCGCACCTATGAGTTCACCGTTGCTTTGCGGGCGGTGACGTCGGTGGATGGGATGACGGCGGACTGGGCGCATTTACCGTATACGTTCCTGGCGGATATTTCGAGTGAGATCATCAACCATGTGAAGGGGATCAACCGGGTCGTATATGATATCAGCAGCAAGCCGCCGGCGACGATTGAATGGGAATAATTCAGGCGCTTCGCGCCCTGTGCCAACGATCTAATGAAAAAGTATCTTGCATATTTGATTTTTCCAGGGGTTACGCTGGCTGCGAAGGCGCAGGATACCACGGCTGTAAAGATCGACAGCTTCCGGCGGCATGAGGTCGCTGTTTTCCTTCCGTTGTACCTGGATTCCGCCTTCGATGCAACGGGCAATTACCGGTACGAGAAAAATTTTCCCAAATTCATCAACCCGGGATTGGAGTTCTATGAGGGCGTAGAGCTCGCGCTCGATTCCATGCGAAAGGAAGGGGTGAGGCTGGATGTCCACATCTATGACACGCGGTCGGCCACCAGGCCCATCCAGCAGGTGGTAGCGGATTCTACGTTTGACAGCGTCGAGCTTATCCTTGGGGCGGTGGTGAATGCGGGTGAGGAACAGCAGTTGGCTGCGGCGGCATTGAAGCTGCGGGTCCCGTTCATCAATGTCAATTTCCCGAATGATGCCGGGATTTCGACAAACCCCGACCTGGTAATCCTCAACTCCACGCTGCGGGCGCATTGCGAAGCGATCTACCGGTATGTGCAACGGAACTATTCGACCAAGCCGCTTGTGTTCTTCCGGAAAAAGGGTTCGCAGGAGGACCGGTTAAAGGGATATTTCACCGATCTCGATCATACGACCGCGGGGGTTCCGCTCAAGATCCGGTATGTGACGCTGGATGACAATTTCGATAACGCCGCAGTGACGGCCTACCTGGACAGCACGGTGCAGACCGTATGTGTCGCGGGGAGTTTGGATGAGGGGTTTGGGGGGCGGTTGGCGGGAGTGATGGCCTACCTGAAGAATTATCCGACAACGCTGATCGGGATGCCCACCTGGGACAATATCGATTTTTCGAAGCCCGAGCTGGCCGGAAAAGAGATCGTCTATACGACGCCGTTCTATATCAACCCGGCGGACACGCTTGTAAAGCAGATCAATCAGTATTTCAAAGCGCGCTTTTACAGCCGGCCGAGCGATATGGTATTCCGGGGATACGAGAGCGTATACCGGTTCGGGCATCTGGCGGCGCTGCATGGCAGGGACCTGAGCGGGAGTATCGGGGATAAAAAATTCAAGGTATTCAATGACTTCAATATAGAGCCGGTCTTTTTGACCAAAGCGATGACGCTGGAGTACTTCGAGAACAAGAAGCTGTATTTTATCCATAAGGTGGATGGGAATGTGACTGCGGCGAATTAGGTGTTCCGCGGCGTATATTTACGCTATGAAAAAGATATTGGTGACGGGGATGATCGGGATGATGGCGGTGGCTTTTATGCAGTGGGAGGATGAGAAGCCGGTGCCGATACCGGCGAGTCCGCAGCGGACCGGGGATGCAGCGGCGGGTTACCGGTACCTCACGACGGGTGACTATATCAAGAGCGGGATACCTTACGATTTTTTCTTACTTGCTTTTGGCCGGACGGCGGCAAACTATCTGCACCGGGACAGCCCCAATGCGGTGATCAGTCATGAATATACGGCAGTGCGGGCGCCCAATGGCGAGACGGTCGTCGCGCCTAACTGCCTGGAGTGTCATGCGCAGGTATTCGAAGGCCGGTTATATGTGGGGCTGGGGAATACCTTCGCCGACTTTAGCGACCGGAAAAAATTGAACCCGCAGGGCGCGGCCATGGCGGAGAAGGTGCTGGAGCATGGCGATCCGGCAAAGTATGAGGCGGCTGCGGCTTTTCTTACCGCGATGAAAACGATCAGCGGGCAGCTATATACACAAGTGCGCGGCGTAAATTCGGCAGACCGGCTGGCCGACCTGCTGGTGGCGCACCGGGACCCGCAGACTTTGCGGTGGAGCGCCGATCCGGTGATCGATGTGTCGGGGACGGTGGTCCCGACGGATGTACCGCCGTGGTGGCTGATGAAGAAGAAGCATGCGATGTTCTATAACGGGTTTGGCCGGGGTGATTTCGGGCGGTTCCTGATGGCGTCGAACCTCCTGACGGTGAGGGACAGCTCGGAAGCGCGTCAGGTGGATGAGCATATGGGGGATGTGCTTTCCTATATCTATTCGCTCAATCCGCCGAAGTACCCCCACCCTATCGATCAGGGACTGGCGCGGCGCGGGGGCATACTGTTCGTGGAGCACTGTTCCAAATGTCATGGACATTATAGCGCTTATGTCGGTCCTTCGGACAAGCCGTCTCCGACGGCTTTTGGCGCGGATGGCGAGTATCCGAATCTGATGATCCCCGAATCGCTGGTTGGGACGGATTCGCTGTTGTATAAAAACAATTATCAAAGCCCGCAATTTATCGAGTGGTTTAATCGCAGTTGGTTTGCGCAGGGGGATCATCCGGCGCGGCTGGCGCCTTCGGATGGGTATATCGCGCCGCCGCTGGACGGCATCTGGATGACGGCGCCCTACCTGCATAACGGTTCCGTTCCCACGCTGGAGGCGTTGCTGGACAGCCGCGAGCGGCCGGTCTTTTGGGTTCGGGACTTTGCAAATCCGCAATATGATTATGCGAAGGTCGGATGGAAGTATAGCGTGGACACTGCGGGGGTTGCGACGACAGGGGTTTACAATACGACCCTGCCGGGGTATGGGAATTATGGACACCGGTTTGGGGATGTGTTGCGCGCGGCCGAACGCAAAGCGGTCATCGAATACCTAAAGACATTATAAATGAGGTTGGAAGGAACGCCAGGATATCGGATCATCCGGGAGTGGATGGGATCGCAGGGGCGAGAGCCTTTCGCGTTCCAGGAAGAGGCGTGGGAGTATATCCTGGCGAGTGAATCGGGGTTGGTGAATGCGCCGACCGGATGCGGAAAGACATTTTCAGTCTTCCTGGGTGTGCTCATCGATTTTATCAACCGGCATCCGGAGGATTGGCGGCGGCTTGGCGGTCAGGGGCTGCAGCTGTTGTGGATCTCGCCGCTTCGCGCATTGGCCAAGGATATCGGCCGGGCGATGGAGGAGGTGATCACGGGGTTGGGGATGCGCTGGCAGGTCGGGATCCGGAATGGGGATACGGAAATGAGCGAGCGGCAAAAGCAGAAGCGGCGTATGCCGGAAGTATTGATCATCACGCCGGAGAGCCTGCATTTGCTCCTGGCGTCGAAGGGGTATGTGGAGGTTTTTGCGCCACTGCGGGTGATCGCGGTGGATGAGTGGCATGAGTTGCTGGGGAGCAAACGGGGAGTGCAGGTGGAGCTGGCGCTGTCGCGGATCGTAGGGGTGAAGGGGGGCGGGTGCTCCATTATCGGGATAAGCGCGACCATTGGAAATCTGGAACAGGCCAGAGAAGTTTTGTTGAGTTCGGTGGCAACCGAGGGGTTCATTGTTCGCGCCCTGATCGATAAACCGATCGATGTCGAGTCCGTCATACCGGATGAGATCGAGAACTATCCCTGGGCGGGTCATTTGGGGTTGAGGCTGATCCATAAGGTCATCCCGATCCTGGAGCGGAGTAAAACGACATTAATCTTCATCAATACGCGGGGAATGAGTGAGACCTGGTATCAGTCCTTGCTCACGGTGGCGCCGGACCTCGCGGGCGCGATCGCGTTACATCATGGTTCCATCGACATGGCGCTGCGCACCTGGGTGGAAGAGGCCTTGCATGAGGGCAAGCTCAAGGCGGTGGTATGTACGGCAAGTCTCGATCTCGGCGTCGACTTCCGGCCGGTCGAGACGGTAGTGCAGGTAGGGAGTCCGAAAGGGGTGGCGCGGTTCCTGCAGCGGGCGGGGCGGAGCGGGCATCAGCCGGGGCAGGTGAGTAAGATCTATTTCCTTCCGACGCATTCCCTGGAGCTCGTCGAGGCAGCGGCGCTAAAGGCCGCGATGCGGGAAGGGTTGATAGAGAGCCGGGAGCCGATGCTGCTTTGTTATGATGTGCTCATCCAGTATCTGGGGACGCTGGCGATCTCGGAGGGGTTCAGGCCGGAGGAGATCTACCCCGAACTGAAGTCGACGTTTTGTTACCGGGAGATGACGGAAGAGGAGTGGCGGGAGATCCTTCATTTTATTACGGAGGGAGGTTCGGCCTTGCAGCAATACGATGAGTTCCGCAAGGTCGAAATCATGGAGGGTGGGTTGTATAAGATCAACAGCCGGCGGGTGGCGATGCGGCACCGGCTGCATATCGGGACGATCGTAAGCGATGCTATGCTCAAGGTGCGTTTTGTCACAGGCGGATATGTCGGGGTCATTGAAGAATATTTTATATCGCGGATGGAGCCGGGGGATGTTTTTACGCTCGCGGGGCGGGTGGTGGAGTTTGTGATGATCAAAGAGATGACTGTGTTGGTACGGAAGTCGAATGCAAAGAAGTCGAGGGTGCCGAGCTGGAATGGGGGGCGGATGCCGCTATCGGCGAATTTGGGGATGATGTTGCGGCGCAAGTTGGATGAGGCGTCGGCAATGGTGGGGGAAGGGGGCGGCGCCGGGGATGCGGCAGAGGTCGGGGATATCGAGCTGCGGGTTTTGCAGCCGTTGTTCGGGCTGCAGGCCGCCTTGTCGTATATGCCGAAGGAGAATGAATTGCTGATCGAGCAGATCGGGACAAAGGACGGATATCATTTGTTCGTTTATCCGTTCGAAGGGCGGCTCGTGCACGAGGCGATGGCTGCATTGCTGGCCTACAGGATCAGCCGGGTGATGCCGATCAGTTTTTCGTTTGCGATGAATGACTATGGTTTCGAGTTGCTCAGCGACCAGCCTATCCCGTTGGATGACACGAATTGTTATGAGCTGTTCAGTCCTGACGACCTGACGGCGGATATCCAGCGCAGCGTCAACAGCGCCGAGATGGCGAGACGCAAGTTCCGGGATATTGCGGTGATCGGGGGGCTGATCTTCCAGGGTTATCCGGGGGAGCATACGAAGGCAAGGCATTTGCAGTCATCTGCGTCATTGCTGTTCAATGTGTTTGCCGAATACGATCCGAATAACCTATTGATCCGGCAGGCGTATAATGAGGTAATGGAGCAGCAGATGGAGGAGCGGAGGCTGCGGAGCATGCTGGAGCGGATCAGCCGGGGCAAGATCGTGTTGCGGTGGCCGAAGCAGCTTACTCCGTTCTGTTTCCCGTTGAAGGTGGATAGCATGCGCGAAGACATGTCTTCGGAGAAGCTGGAAGACCGGGTGCGGCGGATGCAGGCGCAGTTGCGGTGATCATTTCGTGTATTTCAGCTGGCTTGAGTAGAGAATTACGAACAATATGGTGATTGCCAGGACGACGCCATAGCTTATGGTGGCGAAGGTGTCAAACCCGATAAATATCCCGGTAGCAAAGGGAACGATATCGCCGAGGATATAGATGGAGAATCCCGTTTTCTTCAGTTTGCGCATCTCCAGCGCACCATAAAAGCAAAGAAAACAGCCCAAAAGGCCAATGATCAGGATGGGCAGGCGATTGTCCATCATGGCGCGGGCTGTTTCGATCGGGTGAGGGCCGGCAAGTCTTTTTGCCCATTCGGGTGCACGGTCCAGGGTCTCCTGGTTCTTCACAGCGCTTTCGTAGTTAGCCTGGGCGCGGGTAAAACCCCATAAGGACGCGATGAAGCCAAGCCCGTTTGCGATAAAGGTTAGCCAGGTAAGGACGTTGAGGGTTGACGGCAATTTGTCACCGTGTTCGCCGAGCCAGTTGTCATCGCTTTGCTGATTCGTGGGAATAGAAGGGGCCATGAGTAAAAGTTTGGGTGAATATTATTTCATGTATTTTAACTGCGTGGCATAGAGGATGACGAA
>DASZJO010000165.1:0-4987 GCA_035948015.1 Puia sp. | reverse complement strand
GCCATCTTCGGAAGCACCCACACCGTGATCACTAAATACCTTCCCAAATACGGTATCGAATACACCTACGTCGATGCCGCCGACCCGAAAACCTGGGAATCCGCTATCCGGCCCAACACCAAAATGATCTATCTCGAAACGCCAACCAACCCGGGGCTCGACATCATCGACCTCGAAGCCGCCGGCGCCCTGGCCCGCAAACATAACCTGATCCTCAATGTTGACAACTGCTTTGCCACCCCGATCGGCCAAACGCCCATCCAATATGGCGCAGACCTCGTCGTCCACTCCGCAACTAAATGGCTCGACGGCCAGGGACGCGTCCTCGGCGGCGCCGTCGTGGGGAAGAAAGAATTGATCAAAGAGATCTACCTCTTCTGCCGTGCCACCGGCCCGGCCCTCTCCCCCTTCAACGCCTGGATCCTTAGCAGAAGCCTGGAGACCCTCGACGTCCGCATGGAACGCCATTCCGCCAACGCCCTGCACATCGCTCAAGCCCTCGAATCCCACCCCTCTATCACAAACCTGAAATACCCATTCCTCCCCAGCCACCCGCAATATGCGATCGCAAAACGTCAAATGACGAACGGCGGCGGTATCGTCTGCTTTGACCTGAAAGGCGGCCTCGAAGCCGGCCGGAAATTCCTTGACAACCTCAAAATGCTTACCCTCACCGCCAACCTCGGCGATACCCGCAGCATCGCTTCCCACCCGGCCAGCACCACTCACGCAAAACTCACTCCGCAGGAACGCGCAGCCACCGGTATCACCGACGGCCTCATCCGCATTTCCGTCGGCCTCGAACACCGCGACGACATCCTGCAGGATATTTTGCAAGCCCTCTAAATAAAAAGGTAATTACTCACCCCAGATATCCCCCTGCCCCTTTAACCACTCCTTCACCAGATCGGTCGTCACCGACTTCGGCCGCTCGATCGGATATCCCAAAGCCCGGTCCCAGCAAAGGCTCGCCAAGACGCCCAATGCCCGGCTGACGCCGAACAACACCGTATAGAATTCATATTCGACCAATCCGTAATGAACCAGCAAAGCCCCGCTATGCGCATCCACATTCGGCCAGGGATTCTTGATCTTACCCAGGGACTGCAGGATCGGCGGGACCGTATCATAAATATTCCAGACCGTCTGTACCAACGGGTCATCGGATAAATGTTTCTTGGCAAATTCCATCTGCGCCGAAAACCGCGGATCGGTTTTTCGCAAAACCGCATGCCCATATCCCGGCACTACCTTGCCCCCTTCCAACGTTTTTTTCACATAAGCGGCAATCTGCTCCTTACTGGGTAACTCAACCCCCAGCTCCTCCCGCATCTCCAGGATCCATTTGATCACCTCCTGGTTGGCCAAACCATGTAACGGCCCCGCCAACCCATTCATCCCGGCCGCCAGGCACAAATAAGGATCGCTTAGCGCCGACCCCACGAGGTGCGTCGTATGCGCGCTGACGTTACCCCCTTCATGGTCCGCATGGATCGTCATATACAGCCGCATGAGCTCGCGGAACGTCTCATCCTCATAACCCAGCATATGCGCAAAATTCCCCGCCCAGTCCAATAACCCGTTGGGATGGATATGATCCTCATTCTTATATTTCCTCCGATAGATATACGCCGCTACCCTCGGGAGCCGCGCAATGAGGTCCATCGAATCATCGAAGACCGCATCCCAATAGTCTTTTTTTGCGAGCCCCTTGGCATACTTCGCCGCAAATTTGCTCTCCGTCTGCAAAGCCATGATCGCCACCACGAACTGAGTCATCGGATGCGAATCCTTCGGCAACGCCTCTATCGCGGCAAAAACATGGTTGGGCACATGACTCCTCCGCTGCCAGTTCGCCGTGATCTCGTGCACGTCATCATCCGTCGGCAGCTCACCCAGCAGCATGAGATGGAACAGCCCCTCCGGCAACGGCTCCGTTCCCCCCTGCGCCTTCGGAAGCCGCTGCTGAAGTTCCGGTATCGAATACCCGCGGAACCGGATCCCTTCCTGCGCATCGAGCAAAGAGGTCTCAGTGACCAAACCCGTGATACCGCGCATCCCCTGATAGATCTGCGCCAATGTCACCTCGCCGATCTTGTCGTTCCCATGCTCTTTCAGTATCTCCTTGATCTCGGCGGCTAATGCGTCTGCTTTTGTTTTGAACCCCTCTTTTGTAAATGACATGTTCGCAAGTTTTTATCACGTCCGGAAGCGCCCGGCCCATTTTCAGTCCCCTAAATTAGCTCATTTGGGCGTTTTCACATAGAAGACCCAAGCTACCCCCGTAAAAATAATATTCGGCAGCCACGCCGCCAGCACCGGCGGGAGGTTGCCTTTTGTAGAAAAAGTAACCGAAAACTTATCCATCACCACGAATATAGCCGCCATCACGATCCCCACCGCCAGATGCAGCCCGCTCCCGCCCCTGATCTTTCGCGAAGCAATGATGGCCCCGATCATAGCCATGATGATCACCGAAAAAGGCGTCGCGTCCCGATGATATAACTCCACCTTGAACGTATTGAGCCCTTCGGCCCCCCGCACCTCCTCCATATGAATAAACTGATGCAGCTCCGGCGTCGTCAACTTGTCCTTTAAATATTCGTCCCGCCGCAATTCCTTGGGTAGCACATTAAGATTGACATGGAGGGTATCCAGCCGATTTAATGTTTCCACCGGCCCATTGATCGTCCGCTCGACCACCGTGGTGAGTTTCCAGTCCTTTTTGATGGGGTCCCATCGGATCACGTCGGCCTTGACCGTATAATATACCGTATTACCCCTGAGCTTCTGCAAAAAGAAATTGCTGGCTGTCTTATTCGTCGTGTCATAAAACCGGAAATCCACAAACGTATGCGGGTCCACCCGGAGATAATAATTGTGCGTCTGCTTGGTCGGATCTCCGTTATAAGAGCTGTTGCGGTCCACATAGACTGCCTGAAAATCCGTCCGGATCTCATTCGCCCGGGGCACCCAATACTGGCTGGCAAGCCAGAAGATCAATGAAAGGAAGGTCCCGCCGATCAGATAAGGCCTCAACATGCGGTTATACCGTACACCCCCGGCCAGGATCGCAATGAACTCCGAACGACCCGCCATCTTCGAACTGAAATAAATAACCGCGATAAAAACCATCAACGGGAAGATCATCGACATGATAAAAGGTACGAACCCGATAAAATAGTGCGTGACCAGTTGCCAGAAACTAAGCCCCGACCGCACAAAGTCATCTGCCTTCTCGCTCGTGTCGATCACCACCGCAATGACCGTGATCACCAACATCGTAAAGACAAAGGTCCCAATGAATTTTTTTAATATATAAGTATCGAGCAATTTGAACATAACCTCAATTTGGCAACTCTGCGATCCAAAATTACAACTAAATCATTATCAATATACTACAACCGAATTTTTAACACTTCCACCTGCCCGCGCTTCCAACTCCCAAAATCACCCGCCAATATATGCGCCCGCGCCTCGCCGACCAGATGCAGATAGAACGCCAGGTTGTGGACGCTGGCAATCGTGAGCCCCAGTATCTCCTTCGATTTGATCAGGTGCCTGAGATAGGCCTTGCTATAAAAATTACTTGGCGCACTGTCGATACCGTCATCAATAGGCGAAAAGTCCGTTTCCCATTTCTTATTGTCGATATTGATCACCCCCTTCGACGTGAATAACATCGCATTCCGGCCATTGCGGGTAGGTAACACGCAGTCAAACATATCCACCCCGCGTCCGATACACTCGAGGATATTCCACGGAGTACCCACCCCCATCAGGTACCGCGGCCGCGCCGCCGGCAATACCTCGCAACAGGCGGCACAGATATCATACATTTCCTCCTCCGGCTCGCCGACGCTCAACCCGCCGATCGCATTGCCCGCCGCATCCTTACCCGCTACATATTCACAGCTGGCCCGCCGCAGATCCGGATACACCCCCCCCTGCACAATGGGAAAAAGATTCTGCGAATACCCATATCTGTCAGCCGTCCCGTCGAATCGCTCCAAACACCGGTCCAGCCAGCGATGAGTCAATCGCATGGATTTTTCTGCATACGCGCGCTCACTGGGATACGGCGGGCACTCGTCAAACGCCATGACAATATCGCCCCCGATGCTGCGCTGGATGTCCATAACCTTCTCCGGGCTGAATAAATGCCGGGAGCCGTCAATATGCGATTGAAAAACGACCCCCTCTTCCTGTATCTTTCGCGTACCCGATAACGAGAATACCTGGTAGCCGCCGCTATCCGTCAGGATCGGCCGGTCCCATCCGGTGAACCGGTGCAACCCGCCCGCCTGCTCCAATACCCCGAGCCCCGGCCGCAGGTATAAATGATAAGTGTTCCCCAATATGATCTGGGCGCGGATATCCACCGCCAATTGCTGCTGCGACACGGCTTTCACGCTGCCCGCCGTCCCGACCGGCATAAAGATAGGCGTGAGGATCTCCCCGTGATCTGTAGTGATCTTCCCCGCCCGGGCAGCCGAATCCTGACACGTTCCCTCCAATTCAAATTGCAATTTTGCCATATACGGGCCGCAATTTAACACTTATGTCCGACCACCGGCCGATTTAAGCTTTTACCCCGCCACTTTTACCCCGCCATGGTTTCCCCTTGCCATTTTAAATTTGTACTTTCGCCCCGGCGGCCAGCTGAGGCCGGCGCCCCATTGATCGCTTATGACTAAACTGTATCAGAGTTACCCCTGGCTCGAACTGTTGTTTATTGTTTTTTGTTTGATCACCCTGGTACAACTGGTGTACTACCTGTGGTTCTTCAGAAGGCTGGCCTTTTATATTCCGCCGACAAAAGACCAATCCCAGCAACATCCCGTCAGCGTCATCATCTGCGCCCGCGACGAAGCCGCCCGCCTCGTCACCCACCTGCCGGGAGCCCTCGTTCAAACCTATCCCACTACCCACGAAGTAATCGTAGTGAACCACAACAGCCAGGACGATACCCGCTTTCTCCTCGATG
>DASZJO010000164.1:0-9686 GCA_035948015.1 Puia sp. | reverse complement strand
ATCCCTGCCCTTCCAGGTGCCCGAATGATTTCGTTGATCCATACACGATAGCGGTGCCGTCATTCAGCGCGGCAATCCCGGAAAAAACATCATCCCCGTTACCGCCGATAAAATACGCCCAGATCTGCGTTCCATCGGGATTCAACCTGGCAACAAAACCATCATAATTAGTGCTCGCGCCCGCGAAACCCTTTCCCGCCGTCAGCATAGTCCCGTCAGCAAGCGTTTTGACTGCCGTTGGTAAAATATTACTGTTCGCCTTATATTCATTGGTAAAAACCGGCGTGCACGTCACCTGCGCCCCGGCCCTGCCGGGAAGCCCATATAGGAGAATGGTAGCCAATAGGATATCAGCATAAGGTATAAGGCCGCGCATCCCTTAAGATACGCCAAAATTTTACGGTTCGCAACTGCATTTTACCGATACAATTTCCCATTACAGCATATTCAGAAAATTTTCGTCATCAAATAATCTTCCAACTCCGCCCCCGGCCCAATCGGCGTAAGGATCTCCCGCTCGATCTCATATCCATGCCGTTTATAAAACTTCACCGCCGCCGCATTCTTCCTCAACACCACCAGCTCGACCGCCGGCACCCCAACCGCAACCGCCTCCCGGTCGACGAATTCCATGACCTCCCGCCCCAATCCCCGCCCGCGAAGATCCGGCCGTAAATACAAATGCGTCAAAACCATCCTCCCATCTGCCCGCTCATGCAGCGCAAAATACCCGGCCAGAACGCCATCCACCTCAACCCGATAATGCCGATACCCCTCCGCCGCCTGCCCCTCCAACGCAATTACCGTATGCCCCGCATCGACCAGGTAATCCGCCCATTCCCGCGGAAAATAGGGCGCATAAGTTTCCGGCACGACCCAGCGGCCAAATGCTTCCATCGATTGAAAATGTTCCGTAGTATGTGCCTTGGTAATTTTGGTCATAGCGATTCATTACTACTACGCCAGCGCCGTCACCCCCCTACTCCAACGCCCACAAAACCAACAACACCGCCACCACCAGCCAACAATAGATCAGCGAAAACCTGAACCCCAGCACCCCCTCCCTGTCCCGCCGCTTCTTCGAAACGATCATCCCGGCTATCGACCCGCCCAACACCAGCACAAAACAAGTACAAAAGGAATAAAACACCGCCTCCGCCCAATACACGAACGCATCCCGCGCATTCACCCCAATCGGCGTAAGGATAAGATTCAGAACTATTTGTAATATAAAGTAGAGTAACGCCGAACCGGCGACAAAAGCAAGCAGGATCATGTATCGCTTCGCGATGCGCATCTCCGAAGTAAAGAAAATTCCGCCAAATTTCCTAGCAGGATTTTGCCTGCCCGATCCACATCAACTGATGGGTCTTTTTACAAGCGGCTTTCGCTTCGCCAGTTGCATCCCTGCGAGAATAAGCCAGATAAACCCGGGAAAACGCGTCAGCGGGATCAACAGCGTCAGCTTCGGAAACAGCAGCGCCAGAGAACTCGCCTCCCCAATCACCGCGAGGATCACCCCAAAAACCACCATCCACCGCGGGAGCAATTTCGCAAACCCGGCAGACACCGCAATCCCCGCGATCATCAGACCCATCGGTACCGAATAGCCGACCCCGCCGATCCCGAACCCCATATAATAAAGCGCCCTAAGGGCCCCATCGTCAGCCGCCACTCCGGGAAATACCATCGCCCATCCGAGCATGGATCCGATGATCATATTGACCGTCACCAGCAGACCGCCCAACAGGCCGATCGAAGGCCCGGCCGCCTTCACGCCCAGCCATCTCAACCGCGTCCAAACCGTCACCGTGAAAATGCCCAATGGGATCGCGGACAGAAATTGAAAGAACGTACACATCAGCGCATCATGCGGATGTTCCCGGAAATACGCGACAACAACCGCCGCCGGGTCATAAGGGTTTGGATAGTGCGGCGCGCCCGGCGTAAACGTGATCACATAGGAAAGTCCCAAAATAAATAGCGTGGTGAAGATCACCGCCAGGATGCCGATGTGCGGCCCCCGAAATCGAGTGAATTGATTTGCTTCCATAATTGTAGTATTTATTCATTAATGTTGTCTGCGATACAAACCAAAATGCCAAAAAAAAATAGCCCGCCCCACCGCCGGCCTCTTACAGGTGCAAATATTTTTTTATGTCGTCTACATATTTCTCGAACGCCTTCCGCCCCTTCACCGTAAGTTTAACAATCGTATGCGGGTAGCTCCCCTTGAATGTCTTAACCACCTCCACATATTCCTCCGCCGCCAATCGTTTCAGCTGATGGCTCATATTTCCCTGGGTCGTTCCCGTGACCTCCATCAGATAGTTGAAGTCGGCCTGCTTCAGCTTGACCAGCGCCGAAACAATCGCCAGCCGCACCGGCGTGCTCAGCACCGGATCCAATTCATTGTACATTTCCTGGTTACTCATGTGCCGCTTTCAATAGATATCCCGGAATCAAATAGCCGCCGATCATCGCAACCCCATTCAATAAAGGCAGCCCGGCATTCGGCAAATAGACACCCGCCACCGCCGCTGAAAAAAACAGCACCCCGCCCCAGACCAGCGGCCTGAATTTCATCGCCAGACCTGAAACCATTGTCCCGATCCCCGCCACCACCAGCGTATACAAAAAAGGTGTCCATCCACGGCTCAGCGATACGAAAACGACCAGGATGAAACTCACTCCCAACACCAGCCACATCCGGTTGAAGAAATAGCCGATATAAGTCTCCGTCGGCGCGTCTGCCTTCATTTGCCGGTACCAGATCAGCGTCGTCACAATCCCCGCCACTACCAAAACCGGGAACGGCAAAAAGAAAAACCTGGTGCCCGTATACTGCCGCAAAAGGAAAAAGGCCACGCTCGCCGCCATGATCAACCAGCCCCATAACAGAAAAAACCGGCTGTTCTCCCTAAAATTCTCCTTCGTCTTCCGGATGGCTTCCGCAATCAACGCGAGGCTCTCCTGCGGTAATAAGGTAGTTTCATCAGCATTCATATTTTCAATTTTACATCACAAAGTAAATTTAGTTTGCAATACAAACCAAATTTATTTTTACTGCCCCTTTATTATCTTTGGAATGCGTCAATTTCCGCCGGGTATGCAACATTCGTCCACAATCCGCCTGCTCCTCGCCGTAACCCTATTCCAGGGTCTCGCCACCCGCGGCCAATCACCCGTTTTTGGCGTCTACTTTGCCAGCGGCAATATCAAATACAGCACCGCCCGCGGCGGCGTCAGGCCTGTAGGCTCCCACACCTGGCTCAACGCCGGTGACAAACTGATGCTGCTCGATAATATCTCCGACATCACGCTCTTTGCCCGCGATACCAGTTATGTCCGGCTGCAAGGCAAGGCCAACTATACCGTTGCCCAGCTTGACAAAATGCCCCGCACCCGGATCCGCGACACGATCATGATCCAATATTTCTCCCTTTTCTGGGAGGACGCTATCCACCCTCCAACCTCCACCCCCACCAACGCCCCCCAATCCGGCGCAGCCCTCACCACCCCCCGCACCCCAGTCCCCACCTCCCAAACCCCCACCCCCCGCACCCCGGTCGCCGCCCCCCGCAACGCCTCCATTGTCCTCGCGCCGCGCGCCGGCTACGCCACCTCCCTGGACAGCCTCATCTTCCGCTGGAATAACGTCTCCTGGGCCCGCAAATATTTCCTTCGCCTGCGCAACCCCGACGGCCGGCTCTGCTACGACACCGTCATCGCCGACACAGAAGCCATCATCCATTTCCCCGGCCACATGCCCTCCGGCAACACCTACACCTGGGCGCTTGACATCGTCGGCGAATCCGGCCGCCTTCAGTTTGCCGACTCCGGCCATATCATACTTATAAATGAATTTGCTGTCATCCCGCATTTGCCGTCGGTCCCCACAGACTCGATCGGCGGCCTCGCTGCCATCCTCGAACGCATCGAGCAATACGAGTATGCCGGTTGTATTAAGGAGGCCGAAGCCCTCTTCTTCCGACTTACAAACGATTTTCCCGATGACACCACGCTTGACAAACTCTATCTCGTCTTCCGGCGCAGGAATTATTTCTGATGACCTGTAACCCGGCACAACCGGACCGTCAGCCCCGGCGCCACCGTCAGCCCCGGCGCCTACAACCTCACCGCCATTTGCGGCACTTCCCCGGCCCAAAACGCCATCCGTTGGAACGCATCGCCCAGATCCATCCGAAACCGCACCCAGACCCCATTATCCAGCACCGCGCAATATTTATCCCCCGTGATCTCATCGGGGAACTGCCAGAGAATATGGTAACCCTCTTCGTTGGAAAAGCCTTCGAGATCGTTCTGCAGCAGACCGCCGGACTTGCCCCATATCGCCCGCTTCAACGCATTGACAATTTCCAAATTATCGTCGATCAACGCCACATCCAGCACCCGGATCGCATATACCACCTTGATGCGATCGAAATAATGATCCAGCCACTCCACGGCAGACAACGGCTGATGCTCCCGGATCAGCACCCGGAACTCATCCAGCTCCGCCTGTGCCAGACAGCCCTGGAAAATAAAATTTTTTTCAATCTGGACCAGCTTCGACCCGTTGGGCGATTCCACATCGAGCACCGACCAGGGCTCATCAGCCTGATCCGCAATGATCTCGGCCTTGAGGCCCCCCTTTTCCAGGGCCGCCGCCAACTCCGGCACCGCTATGGCGTCCGTGTAGATGCCAAGCACCCGCATAAAATATCCCATTAAATAAAGTTAGCAAAAATTGCAATGAGGTCCGAAAGATGACTCCTCCGAAAGATCACTCCTCCGAAAGATCCCGATCTCCGCAAGATCACGATCCGGTAGGCGCTGATCTCGCGACAATCACCCGCTTAAGCGAGGCCCCGATCCCCTTGATAAAAAAGTAATTTGTCGCCCCCCCGATCGCCGCGCCCAATAGCGGCACGACCCGCGCCGCCGTCCGCTCGCTCATGCGGATCATCAGCCGCTCCGCGATCCTGACCAGGGCGGACCTGGTGATCATCACACCCGCTTCGACGCCCACCGAGATCGCAACGATGGCCATAAAATCTTCGAAGTTGACCTCATAGTCTCCCGTCTTCGCATAGATGACCGCGAGAGTGACACGGAACTGTTGCGTAAGGTTGTTTAGTACATCGGCAGGAACGCCCACTACCATCGTAGCTATGCCGCCGAACCCGCTGACAATCCCGGTCGTTGCCGCCAGCCTCGCGCAGCGCTTGATAAAGGCGTTCAGCCCCATTTCGTCGACCCCCTTCTTAACCGCGGCCTTGTCGACCCGATCGAAGACGCGCCGGAAGGCATAGGTCGCCAGAAGGTTTGCCCGATTGCCGATGTTTTGACGTATCATATGCATACACGAGCAAAATCCATACCCGTAAAGGTTAACAACCTGATAAGAATTCATTAACAGCTGCTTACCACCGTTCCAATCCTTTCCGATCTAATTTGTCTGTCTAACCTGATAAGCACCATGCTTCATCTTTGCCTAAGCCTCGGAATGGCTCTTGTCGCCCCTATACCCGGCACACCGGCTCCACGCATTCCACCGGTTGTTGGATCGCTGCCAGAGGACACCGAAATCGTCATTCTCGGCGTGGAAGATGCCACCGACGTTCCCGGTCATCCGCTTGGCGAGATCAGCTTCCCCCAACCTACCTATTATGAAGAAGATGCGGTCACCCGCCTTCGCGAATTCGCCTTAAACCGCGGCGCCAACCTCATTCGCATCACCGCCGATCACCATGCAAGCCGCCACTCGGTTGGGCTGGTCAGCGCCCGGGTTTACAAAGTACCCGACGTCCGCGTCTATGAACCGTGGATCGAATGGTCCTCCAATCGCCATCTCACTCTTACCGACTTCAAAGGACTTCCGCCTTCGCCTATCCATAGCCATAGCGACTGCGTCTTTTATTTGCTACCGGAATACCGCGAATCCCCTCAAGGCCAGGTATACACGCAAACGAGGTTTTATACCCGATCGAGCTGGATCGACAACTCCGACGGCAAGGCGAATGCCCGCCTGCTCCACGAACAGGAGACATTTGACCTTTGCGAGCTGTACCGGAACCGACTGCAAACGATCCTGAATGCAATCCCTGGAAATCTCTTCAACCAGGGCCGCCGGCTCGACATCTTCAAACAGGTTTACGCAGCCTATCTTCAAAGCCGTGAACAATACGATTCGGCGACCCGAAATGGTCTCGATACCTCGCAGCAGGAACTGTGGACTCAGCGGATCGCGGCCGATGATTTCCCAACCATCCCCATCTTCACCCCCCGCGAGCAAAATTGGCAAGCCCATGTTCTCCCAGCCGCCGGGCATCGCGCGCTCGTATACGTGATTCGTCCAAACCAATACAACACCCCCTTCTGGAAACGGATGATCATCGACCCTTACTGCATCTGGCCCTGCCCGTATTTCCTGTTCCTGAACCCGGATCGGTATTCGGTATCCTTTGACGGCGTAACCCAGGGGCCCCTCGGTGTCCGGAAATTTGTTTACCGTTATGTCCCTGCAGATACTTGCAGCATCACTTCCTCCAATGGGGATTCGATGCTTACCCTACACCTTGAGCCGGGGAAAGTATATTTTGTAAAGATGAAGCTCATCGAAAAGCGGTTCCTTGCCGGCGCCCACCCCGAATGGGAATTGCTCAGCGAGCGTAGCGGCCGGCGCTGGCTCCGGAAATGCAAACTGTCAAAGCATTGGGAATATTTTAGGGTGCCTGCTTATCCTGATCCGCTGCGGTAACATCACCGCCCGTCTAAGCCCATATTCCGAACGCCGCCGCGCATCCTACAACACATATACCAACCGTACGGTTGCCGGAAGATAAATGTCAGCCGGCGTCGACGTCCTCGCCGAATTGGGGTCTACCCATTCATGTAAGCCAACCTGTTTCTGATAGGTATAACCGGTGGGCACGCCATGCCAGACGACTGTCCGGCCTTTGGTCCCAGTCCGATGCTCGGTTCCAGCCGCCAGCGGTGATCGTTGGAGAGACGGATCTGGCCACCGAACCAGGCCGCCCCGCCGAAGACGATGTTCTCTAGCTTATAGGTATATCCGTAGACCGGCATCATATTGACATTGTCATTGAAATTGGCAACGTCATGATAATAGACATCCTTATACCGGAATTCACCCGAAAAAAAAAGACTCTCCCGATAACCAAAATAATACTTCACCGCCAATATCTCGCGGATCCCACCCAGGCAGCTTTGCGCCGTCCCCGGATACAACTGGAAGAGCGCTGCCGACTCTAGCCAAACCTGCCAGTGATGGTCGACCCGGTAGCCGACCCCCAGCCCCGCCGCCCCCTGCAATTCCAATACGCTAAAAGGATTTAACGACAGGCTCCACCTGGATGAATCGGACTTTCGATAAGGCCGCCGCTCAATCTCCTCCATCCGCTCCTGACGCCGCACGATCATTGCCTCCTGTCGCCGAATCAACAATTCGGTCAACCTTTCGTTCAGCCGCTCTGGGAAACACGATTTCCGTTTGGACGAATCCACTACTTGCGCGCAACTCCCCATCCACGCCAGGCCAAGCCCTATAACGAACAAAAGGTATTTCATGCCTGCCCTATGACAACGAAACCCTCGGGGCTGTTGCGTCCGGGAAGTGATATCTTCCGATGGGCCGTTAAATTCACAGATTGTTAATCTTAAGGCAATACATATAGCTTAATATTGACTGAATAAAAAATCAATCACAATGGCAAATGCAATTAACTGGTTCGAAATTCCGGCGAAGAATTTTGAAAGAGCTAAGTCTTTTTATGAGGCAGTATTGGGTGTTGAAATTATGGCAATGCCCCATCCGATGTTCAAATACGGGATGTTCCCGGCTGACATGCAAAGCGGGCAGGTGGGCGGTGGGTTAGTACAAGGCGATGGCTATGAGCCGGCCGCAAGCGGCACGTTGGTTTATTTCAACGGAGGCGACGATTTGGCTGCCCCGCTCTCCCGGGTTGAAGCGGCCGGCGGCAAGGTTATACTGCCAAAAACCTCCATTGGCGAAAACGGCTTCATGGCGACTTTCATCGATACGGAGGGAAATAAAGTGGCATTGCATTCCATGAAATAACGCGGGTTACCGACTCCACCGCCGCAGCCCAAGCCGGGCCGTCCGCAACAGGTATAGATCCGACAACTCCATAGCTTGCAATTTAACCCGCGATCGGTTATATTTGGGTGATGAAACCGTTATATCTGCTTGCCTTCATCACTGCAGCCCTCGCCGGGCCACCCCCCGCCTCCGCGCAGGACACGACCTATTTCGATTCCAGGAGGAACCCGGTCGATCCCCTACACGCTGACTTTTTTGAGACAAAGGTTCAAACCGACAGCGGCTCGACATTTGCCGATCATTGGATGAACGGGAAGCTGAAGATTACCGGCACTTTCGCCGCCGACATGAAGACGAGGGTCGGAACTTTTGCCTATTACGATTCCACCGGCTCGTTGCGGAAGCGCATCCGATTTACCGGAAAAGATTCCTGTCCCGAAACCGATTACTATCCCGGTGGCCAGGTGATGATGGAAGGAAATATTAATCAGGTCATGATGAAAGGATATAGTTATTTTGAAAAGGACGGCGACTGGACCGCCTACTATCCAACCGGCAAATTGAAGGCAAAGGCCAGCTTTAAGGATGGCCAGCAGGCCGCCGCATCCTTCTACAACGAGGACGGGTCTACCAACAATGCAATGAATGTCTTCTATCAGGAGGCGGACTACCCTGGAGGCTCCCAGGCCTGGCTGCGGTTTCTGAACAAGACCCTCCGCTATCCCGACGAAGCAGTCAATCACAATCAGCAGGGTACCGTCGTCATCCACTTCAAGGTCTCCAAAGACGGCAAGACCAGTGACTTCAGCGTCGTCCAATCGGCGAGCGCCTCTCTCGATAAGGAAGCCCTGCGGGTAATAAAAGCGTCGGGCGACTGGCAGCCGGCGATATATGGCGGGACACCCACAGATACATACAAGTCCCAACCGCTCGTTTTCAAGCTGGAGTCTCAATAGGTCAAAGCGCTACCCGCGTTAGATCATTCATCACCAATAAGCTCAATATGAAACTCCTCCTCAGCACGCTATTCCTCCTCGCCCTCGCGGCCGCCGGCAGCGCGACGGCTCAAAAAACCGATATCTCCTACCCCGGTGGCGACACAGCCTGGCTTCGTTATCTCAACCATACCCTCCGCTATCCCGACGATGCCGTCAATAAAGAGATCATGGGTACGGTCATCGTGTCCTTTACCGTCAATGCCGACAGCACGATCAGTGATATCCAGGCGATCAGCGGACCAAAGAAAGGCGGACTCCGGGAAGAAGCTGTCAGAGTCATCACCCTGAGCAAGAAGTGGGTCCCCGCCACCGAAAACGGAGTCCCCTTGAAATCCGCCACAAAGCAACCAATAGTATTCAAATTGGTGAGGGCTTAAGAGAATGCCCCTCCGCCATCAAAATCCTCGGATTGAACTCTCTCACCACCGGGTCCCGATTCATCGCCGCAAAGACCTCCAGGTCCGACAGCTTCCACAGCCGCAGCCCCAGGCGGGCTGTGGTCAACAAACAAGGCAACGGGGCATCCATAACTTGCAAGATATCCCAACACCAACTATATTTGAATGATGAAACCATTATATTTAGCTGCATTCTTTCTCATC
>DASZJO010000163.1:0-13806 GCA_035948015.1 Puia sp. | reverse complement strand
CACTTCTTCAAGGGAGGTATTGCCCGCGCGTTCGCCCAGGCCGTTTATGGTGCATTCGATCTGGCGGGCGCCGTTGCGGATGCCGGCGATGGAATTGGCGGTAGCCAGGCCCAGGTCGTTATGGCAATGGCAGGATAGAATGGCTTTGTCGATATTGGGAACGTGGTTCATCAGGTACGCCATTTTATCTCCGTATTGGTCGGGAAGGCAATAGCCGGTCGTATCAGGAATATTCACTACCGTTGCACCCGCGGCGATCACGGCTTCCGTTACGCGAGCGAGATATTCGTTGTCGGTTCGGCCGGCGTCTTCGGCATAGAACTCAACGTCGGCGACCAGGTTACGGGCCCATTTAACCGCTTGTACGGCCCGGCCGAGGATCTCTTCACGCGTCGCATTGAACTTGGCCCTGATATGAGAGTCCGAGGTGCCGATACCGGTATGGATACGCGGTCTGCGGGCATGCCGGAGCGCGGCCCCTGCTACTTCAATATCTTTCTGTACGGCGCGGCTCAAGCCGCAGACCGTGGCGTTCTTTATGATCCGGGCTATTTCTTCCACGGAATGGAAATCGCCGGGACTGGACACGGGGAAGCCCGCTTCGATGATGTCAACGCCCAAGGCCTCCAGTTGGAGGGCCAGGTCGATCTTTTCAGTCGCATTTAGCTTGCAGCCGGGGACTTGTTCGCCGTCACGAAGTGTGGTGTCGAAAATGAAAATTTTTTGATCGCCCATATGGAAATTTATGATAGTCCGGAATCGGGTTGTAAGGGTAGATTAGCACAAATTAGGTAGGTTTGCTGTGGTGTTGAAATCATAATTGGGATGGTTTTACACCCCTTAGTGGGGGTGAATTGACCTGGAACCCAATACTGTAAAGGATTTTAACAAATGAAATTACGATGCCCAACCGATCATCAGATGCCCTGTTCCAACTGATCAAATCTCTTGAAAAGTCGGAGAAGCGGAACTTTAAGCTCTATATCACCCGCAATTCTTCCAGCCTGGACCTCAAGAGCATTCAGCTTTTCGATGCGATGGACAAGATGGATGAGTATGACGAGGTTCAATTGTTAAATAAAAACAAAAATATTCGCAAGGCGCAGCTATCGAACGCCAAGGCGCACCTGTATCGCGAGATCCTTTCCAGCCTGCGGCTGATCCGCAATGACGATAATGTTGATATTCAACTACATGAACAGCTGGATTACGCCCGGATCCTCTATAACAAGGGGCTGTACCTGCAAAGCCTGCGCACGCTGGACCGGATCAAGGAGAGTGCGCGGGAGCACCACCAGGAGACATTCCTGCTCGAGGTGCTGTTCTTCGAGAAGACGATCGAGTCGCTGCATATTACGCGCAGCATGCAGGACCGGGCGGATCAGTTGGCCGGAGAACTGGATGGCGTCAATGACCGGTTGCGGCTGATCAGCCAGCTATCCAATCTGGCGCTGCAATTATACAGCTGGTATATCCGGCATGGGATCGCGCGGAATGAGAAGGATGAAGCGGCGGTGCAGGAGTTCTTTGAAAAGAACATGCCAACGGACCTGACGCAGTGTGTGGGGTTTTATGAGAAGCTGTATCAATATCAGAGTTTTGTTTGGTATGCCTTTATCCGGCAGGACTTCCTGATGTATTACCGTTACACGCAGAAATGGGTGGACCTTTTCGAGAAGGAGCCCTTCATGCTGGCGGTGGAGACGTCGCAGTATATTAAAGGTATGCACAATCTTCTCGGAGCGCATTTCGACCTGTTGAATGATCAGAAATTCCGGGAGACGCTCAAGCAGTTCGAGGACTTCTCGCATTCGGACTTAGTGCGGAACAATGTGAACAACCGTATCCAGACCTTTGTGTATCTGTATATATCCAAACTAAACCAGCATTTCATCGACGGTACATTTACCGAAGGGCTTTCGATCGTGCCGTATATTGAGGAAAAGCTGGCCGAGTACTGGATCTATCTGGATCGTCACCGCATCCTGGTCTTCTATTACAAGATAGCATGTTTGTATTTTGGCAGCGGGGACTATGAGAAGACGATCGACTACCTCAACAAGATCATTAATTGGAAGGTGGATCTGCGGACGGACCTGCAATGTTATTCACGGTTGCTCCATCTGATTGCACATTACGAGCTGGGAAATTTCGACTTGCTGGAGTATCTGACGAAATCGGTATATCGGTTCATGGCGAAGATGGAGAGTCTGAGCCTCGTGGAGGAGGAGATCTTCAGGTTTTTGCGGAAGGCGCTGCTGGTGTCGCCGGATAAGCTGAGGCTGGAGTTTACCAAGTTGCTGGAGAAGCTGAAGAAGTATGAGAAGAACAGGTTTGAGACCAGGGCATTCATGTATCTGGATGTGATTTCGTGGCTGGAGAGCAAGATTGCGGGGGTACCGGTGCAGGATGTGATCCGGCAAAAGTATTTGGGTGGGATGAGGAGGGGGTAGGGGGGAAGTCGTTGGAAACCAATTAGATAAGGTGATAATGATCAGGTGAATGGATGGTTTGGTTTGTGGGGAAGGGCGGGGGGGTGAGGGGTTAGGACAATAAAATTTTTTTCCAATAAAATTCGTACCTTTGCCCTCCTTGATTTGGTCCCTAAAGCATACATAAAGTTTCTGTTGTAGCTCTCCTGGCGTAGGTTGGGTGGGTTAACTTATTGGTATGTAATGGATTAAGACGAGACAAAAAACCGCATAAAAGCAATATGGCTATCAAAAAAGAAAATCGTCCCAGAGCCACTTTTTCAAAAATCACTATCGGTCTAGCTTCTCCTGACAGCATCCTGGAAAGGAGCTACGGCGAGGTATTGAAGCCCGAGACCATCAACTATCGTACGTACAAGCCTGAAAGGGATGGATTGTTCTGCGAGCGGATATTTGGTCCTGTGAAGGATTATGAGTGTGCTTGCGGAAAGTACAAACGGATCCGGTATAAGGGTATCGTTTGTGACCGTTGCGGGGTGGAAGTAACGGAGAAGAAGGTACGCCGTGAGCGGATGGGTCACATCAAACTGGTGGTCCCGGTCGTTCACATCTGGTATTTCAAATCCTTACCCAATAAGATCGGCTATCTGCTGGGGATGAGCTCCAAGAAGCTGGAAAGCATAATTTATTACGAAAGATATGTGGTCATTCAGCCAGGTATCAGGGCGGACAAGGCGCAGAACTACGGGGATCTGTTGACGGAAGAAGAGTACCTGGAGATCCTGGACACCCTTCCGAAGGATAACCAGTATTTGCCGGATGACGATCCGCAGAAGTTCATTGCGAAGATGGGTGCCGAGGCGGTTCATGACCTGTTGGAGCGGATCGAGCTGGATCAGTTGTCTTTCGATCTGCGGAATGCGGCGGCCAATGAGACTTCACAGCAGCGCAAGGCAGACGCCTTGAAGCGTCTTAGTGTGGTGGAAGCGTTCCGGGATGCGAATTCGCGGATCACGAACCGTCCGGAGTGGATGGTAATGCAATATATACCTGTCATTCCGCCGGAATTGCGCCCGTTGGTGCCGTTGGATGGCGGCCGCTTCGCGTCTTCCGATCTGAACGACCTGTATCGCCGCGTGATCATCCGGAATAACCGGTTGAAGCGTCTGCTGGAGATCAAGGCGCCTGAGGTCATTCTCCGCAATGAAAAGCGGATGCTGCAGGAAGCGATCGACTCACTGTTTGACAACAGCCGCAAGTCCAATGCCGTAAAGGCTGAGGGTGGAAGGGCGTTGAAGTCACTGAGCGATGTCCTGAAGGGCAAGCAGGGGCGGTTCCGTCAGAACCTTCTTGGTAAGCGTGTCGACTATTCGGGTCGTTCGGTTATCGTGGTGGGTCCGGAGCTCAAGTTGCATGAGTGCGGGCTGCCGAAGGATATGGCGGCGGAATTGTTTAAACCCTTTATTATCCGTAAGCTCATTGAGCGCGGGATTGTCAAGACGGTCAAGAGCGCCCGTAAGCTGGTCGATAAGAAGGAAGCCATTGTATGGGATATCCTTGAAAATATCCTGAAGGGTCATCCGGTGATGCTGAACCGGGCCCCGACGCTGCACAGGCTGTCTATTCAGGCCTTCCAGCCCAAGCTGATCGAGGGCAAGGCCATTCAGCTGCACCCGCTGGTATGTACGGCGTTCAATGCCGACTTCGACGGTGACCAGATGGCCGTTCACGTACCGTTGAGCAGCGCTGCCATCCTGGAGGCGCAATTGCTGATGCTCTCTTCGCACAATATTTTGAACCCGCAGAATGGGACGCCTATCACGTTGCCGTCTCAGGACATGGTTTTAGGCCTATACTATATCACCAAAGGCAAGAAGTCCACGCCAACGGAGAAAGTGAAGGGTGAGGGCAAGGCGTTTTACAGCGCGGAAGAAGTTATCATTGCATACAATGAGGGTCAGCTCGACCTTCATGCTTATATCAAGGTCAAGGTGATGGTCCGGAACCTGGTCACGGAAACATTGGAAAATAAACTGTTGGAAACGACGGTAGGCCGGGTGCTGTTCAATCAGAGTGTGCCTTTGGAAGTCGGTTTTGTAAACGCCCTTCTGACGAAAAAATCGCTCAAGGAGATCATCGGAAATATCATCAAGTGGACGAATATCCCGAAGACGGTGAAATTCCTTGATGACATCAAGCTGATGGGATTCCGGATGGCCTTTCGCGCCGGGTTGTCCTTCAATATCAATGACCTGATCATTCCCGATACGAAAGAGGAATTGCTGGTTAATGCGAAGGTCGAGGTAGACGAGGTATGGGAAAACTACAATATGGGGTTGATCACCAATAATGAGCGATACAACCAGATCGTGGATATCTGGTCGCGTGTTGACACCCGGATCACGGAAAGCCTGATCGTTGAGCTGGCGAATGACAAGCAGGGCTTCAACTCCGTTTATATGATGCTGGATTCCGGCGCCCGGGGCAGCAAGCAGCAGATCAAGCAGCTGGCTGGTATCAGGGGTCTGATGGCCAAGCCGAGGAAGTCGGGCTCTACGGGAAGCGAGATCATCGAAAACCCGATCCTGTCGAACTTCAAGGGTGGGCTGAATGTATTGGATTACTTTATCTCGACCCATGGTGCGCGTAAAGGTCTGGCCGATACGGCGCTCAAGACGGCGGATGCCGGTTATCTGACCCGACGCCTGGTGGACGTGGCGCAGGATGTGGTCATCACGGAAGAGGATTGCGGCACGCTGCGGGGTATTGCCACTTCAGCGTTAAAGGATAATGAAGACGTAGTGGAACCGCTGTATGACCGGATCCTTGGTCGGACTTCGCTGCATGACGTGTATGATCCGGCGAGCGACAAGCTCATCGTTGCAGCCGGCGACCAGATCACTGAAGAGATCGGCAAGGCTATCGAGGATGTCGGTATCGAAACCGTGGAGATTCGTTCGGTGCTCACCTGTGAGAGCAAGCGCGGGGTCTGTGTAAAATGTTACGGAAAGAACCTGGCGACGGGCTATACGACACAGAAGGGGGATGCGGTAGGCATTATTGCCGCCCAGTCCATCGGTGAGCCCGGTACCCAGCTGACGCTGCGTACCTTCCACGTAGGTGGTGTGGCCGGCAGCGCTTCGGTCGAATCCACGATGATGGCTAAATTCGAAGGCACGATACAGTTTGACGGTCTCCGGACAGTAACGGCCGAAAATAACGATGGTGAAAAGCAGCAGATCGTCATCGGACGTACCGGTGAGGTGCGGATCATGGATCTTAAGAATGACCGGTTGCTGATCACCAACAACGTTCCTTATGGTGCTACGCTGGTAGCGAAAGACGGCCAGAAGGTGGCGAAGGGGGAGGTGATCTGTAGCTGGGACCCCTTTAACAATGTCGTGATCTCTGAAATTGCAGGTTATGTGAAGTTCGATGCGGTCATAGAAGGTATTACTTACCGTGAAGAGGCCGATGAACAAACCGGCCACCGCGAGAAGGTCGTTATTGAAACGAAAGATAAGACCAAGATCCCCAGCATTAATATCGAAGGGAATAAGGAGGCGAAGAACTATAACCTGCCGGTGGGTTCGCATATCATTATTGAGGAGGCGGAGGAGGTAAAGGCGGGTCAGGTTATCGTAAAGATCCCCCGCGTGCTTGGTAAACTGCGGGATATCACGGGTGGTCTGCCGCGGGTAACGGAACTATTCGAGGCGCGTAATCCGGGCAACCCGGCGATCGTGAGTGAAATCGACGGCGTGGTCGCCTTTGGGAATATCAAGCGGGGTAACCGGGAGATCATCGTTGAAGCGAAAGACGGGGTTGTCAAGAAGTACCTTGTCCCGCTCACCCGGCAGATCCTGGCACAGGACGGTGACTTTGTCAAGGCCGGCGCGCAGTTGTCGGACGGCCAGGTCGCCCCGGCGGATATCCTGTCTATCAAGGGGCCGTTCGCCGTACAGGAATATGTGGTCAATGAGATCCAGGAGGTATATCGCCTCCAGGGTGTGAAGATCAACGATAAGCATATCGAGGTAATCGTTCGCCAGATGATGCGCAAGCTGACGATAGTCGACCCGGGTGATACCCGGTTCCTGGAGGAGGATACGGTAGATAAATTTGAATTCCTCGAGGAGAACGATTGGATCTTCGACAAGAAGGTAGTTACCGATCCGGGCGAATCAGGCAAGCTCAAGGCCGGTCAGATCGTAAGCCTCCGGGAAGTCAGGGAGGAGAATTCCATTTTGCGTCGCAATGACAAGAAGCTGGCTGAATTCCGGGATGCGAAGGCTGCCACATCGGCGCCGTTGCTGCTGGGGATCACGAAGGCTTCGCTGGGTACGCAAAGCTGGATCTCTGCTGCTTCCTTCCAGGAAACGACCAAGGTGCTATCTTCGGCGGCTATCCAGGGTAAGAGCGACGATATGCTCGGACTGAAAGAGAATGTGATCACAGGGCATCCGATCCCTGCCGGTACCGGGCTGCGTGATTTTGAGAATATGATCGTCGGCAGTAAGGAGGAGTATGAGCTGCTGCAGACGACGCGTGAGGCGATGCAGTTCGATGATGAGGAGTAGCGAGCTCCGGGTATTTATAAGATTGTTAAAATAAAGTGAAGTAGGGGGTATCTGACCTCCTACTTTTTTATCTTGTGGCACTTATGAAGAATATTTCTACCATTCTCAGTATAGCTGCGCTGGTCCTGGCCGGCGTTGTTTATTTCGTTCAAAATCGCGAGATCAGGCAGCTGAAGAAGCAGGTCGACGTAGCGAAACCGGTATCGGCATCGGGCGGGGGGGGCAATTTCAAGATCGCCTATTTTGACCTGGACACCCTGCAGTCGAGATATGAATTAATGAAAGATGTCAAGAACGAAGCCGTTGACCGCGAAAATCAAATGAATCAGGAGCTGGCGAGTGAGGATCGCAAGAACCGGCTTAAGATCCAGGAGTGGCAGCAAAAGGGAAATACTATGACCCAGGCCGAGGTAGAAAATGCCAATCAGCAGCTTCAGCAAATGCAGCAGCAATTTGCCAGTGATAAGCAGGATCGCGAGCAGAGACTTTACAAATTCGAAGAGGACAAGCGGAATGATATCCGGAAGCGGATCGAAGAATTTATTCGCAATTACAACAAGGGGAAGAGTTTCGCTTATATCATTGCGTACGACAACGCCAATTCGATAATCTACAATAAAGATACACTCCTGAATATTACGAATGACCTGGTGGATGGTCTGAATGCGGAGTATAAGAAATCAAAATAGGCAGGTGGAATTGGGGTTTTGGGGTTTTTAAGTTATTTTTAGTTATATGGCAGAAACAACCAAAACTACTACCCAGTTCAAGCCCACGCTGAGCTTGCTGGACGGCACCTTAATCGTTGCCGGATCGATGATCGGATCCGGTATTTTCATTGTCAGTTCTACGATAACCCAACTGACCGGGAGCGCCGGGTGGCTGATCTTTGTCTGGCTGATCACGGGCTTTATGACCATCTCTGCAGCGGTCAGCTATGGGGAGCTCAGCGGGATGTATCCGAAAGCCGGCGGACAATATATCTATCTCAAAGAGGCTTATAACCCGCTGACGGGGTTCCTTTATGGATGGAGTTTTTTTGCAGTGATACAGACAGCGACGATTGCGGCGGTGGCGGTGGCTTTTGCCAAGTTCACCGGTTATTTTTTTCCTTCGCTGGAGCTCAAGCCTGTAAATGTCGCCTTTTCCATTGGTGGCATCCATGTGCACTATGCGGAGCTGGTGGCCATCTGCCTTATCGTCTTTTTGACCTGGGTGAATACGCTGGGCATCGAAGGGGGGAAATGGATACAGCGTGTTTTCACGGTCACCAAGCTCCTGTCCTTATTCGGGCTCGTGGTATTCGGTTTCTTCCTCGGGGCCCGGCACGAGATCTGGCAACATAACTGGGCAGCTGGGTGGAAGATGGTGACGATGGCCGATGATATGGGCAAGGGCGGTGGTAATCTGGTCATAGGGCTTGCGATGGTCGGCGCGATAGCGGCGGGGATGTCGGGGTCTATTTTCTCCAGCGATGCCTGGAACAACGTCACGTTTATTGCCGGCGAGATGAAGAACCCGAAACGGAATATCGGGCTAAGCCTTTTCCTGGGGACGCTGATCGTTACAATTATCTATGTGGCGGCGAACCTGATGTACCTGAGTGTGATGCCATTGGACCAAATTGCCGCTGCCCCGCAGCAACGGGTGGCAGTATCGGCTGCGGATGTGATTTTTGGTCATAGCGGAACCTATGTCATTGCCGTCATGATCATGATCTCGACATTCGGCTGCGACAACGGGCTGATCCTGGCGGGGGCGCGGGTATACTATTCCATGGCGCGCGACGGGTTGTTCTTTCGCAAGGCTGGCGAGCTCAACAGGAAAGCGGTGCCGGGCTGGGCGCTGTGGGCGCAGTGTCTGGTGGCCTCCGTTCTTTGCGTCAGCGGGAAGTATAACGATCTGCTCGTGATGATCGCTTTTGTGGCGGTGTTGTTCTATGCGCTGACTGTCCTGGGCATTTTTATCCTTCGGCGCCGGCAGCCGCAGGTCGAGCGGACGTATAAAGCTTTTGGCTATCCGGTGCTTCCGGCGATTTATATTGTTTTAGCGCTGGTGTTCTGCGTAGCGCTGATCTTACAAGAGCCTTTCTATTCCGGGTGTGCAGCGATCATAGTATTAGTGGGAATTCCTTTGTATTATATAGCTTTGTCCCGCAAAAAAGGATAGTAATGCCTAATTTCTCTCAATTATTTGCCGGTTTTAGCCAGATCAAGGCGGGAGTGATCGGTGACGTCATGTTGGATACTTATTTGTGGGGTCATGTCGAGCGCATCTCGCCTGAGGCGCCGGTGCCGGTGGTTTCCCTGGACCGGCGGGAGCAGCGGATTGGCGGGGCGGGAAATGTGGCGCTTAATCTGGCGAGCCTGGGTGCGAGCGTCTCCAGCTTTAGTGTGATCGGCAAGGATGCGGATGGGGAGGTGTTGGAATTATTGCTGGCGGAGAACGGGATCGATACTTCGGGGCATTTGAAAAGCGCTTCTCGGATAACGACCAATAAGGCCCGGGTGATGGGGCGCAATCAACAGATGATGCGGCTCGATTCGGAGACTACGCTTGATCTTACGCCGGCGGAGGAAGAGGAACTGGTGCGTCGGATAAAGGTTTATCTGGATTCGGAGAAACCGCAAGTGGTCATCTTCGAAGATTATAACAAAGGAGTGCTGACGGACCGGGTGATCCGGGAGGCGGTGGGGCTTTGCCGGGATCGGGGTGTGATCACCACCGTGGATCCGAAGCGCCGGAATTTCTTCGCTTATAAGGGTGTTACGATCTTCAAGCCGAATCTGAAGGAAGTCCGGGAGGGGCTGCATACAGGGCTGGAAGAAATACAATTGACGGCGTTGGAGCTTGTGCATGGGCAACTCGCGCAGCGGTTGGGGCATGAGATATCCTTCATTACCCTATCGGAGAAGGGGGTTTTCTACTGTGACGGCCGGCGGGCGGCGATCATTCCGTCCCATATCCGGAATATTGCCGATGTTTCGGGGGCGGGGGATACGGTGATCGCGGTAGCTTCGCTGGTGTATGCGGCTACGCGGGACGTGGCGTTGATGGCGGATGTGGCGAATATCGCCGGGGGGCTGGTTTGCGAGGAGGTGGGGACGGTAGCGATCAGCCGGGAGCGGCTGCTGGCGGAGTGTGGGGAATTATTGGGTTAAAGATAAAAAAAATGATTTTATATGCCGAGGTTTACACTCGCGGTCCACGGCGGCGCCGGGACGATACTGAAAGAAGATATGACCTCTGAGTTGGAAGAGGCGTACCAGGCCGGGTTGCAGCAGGCGCTGCGGGCCGGTTTTGCGGTAATGGAGGAGGGCGGATCCGCGGTCAATGCCATCAAGGCCACGCTCGTCTTATTGGAAGACAATATGTTATTCAATGCCGGCCGGGGTTCGGTCTTTACCAAAAAAGGAGTGCAGGAAATGGATGCAGCCATCATGGACGGCAGCACGCTGGAAGCGGGAGCGGTTACTGGTGTCCGTAATGTCAGAAACCCCATCGAGCTCGCGACGGAGGTTATGCAGAACAGCAATCATGTCTTCCTCAGCGGCAAAGGGGCCAGCGATTTTGCGATCAAGCAGGGGATCAAGCTGGAGCCGGACGAGTATTTCTTCTCGCAGTTCCGGTATGATCAATGGAAGTCGATCCGCGACTCGGACACGTATTCGCTCGACCATACGCATCAGCGGCTGGAGGAGTTGATGCGGGATAAGAAGTTTGGCACGGTAGGAGCGGTTGCCTGCGATCAGCGTGGCAATATTGCGGCGGCCACCAGCACTGGCGGGATGACAAATAAAAAATATGGGCGAATAGGGGACAGCCCGATGATCGGCGCCGGGACCTATGCCAATAATGCTACGTGCGGGATCTCGTGTACGGGGCATGGGGAGCTTTTTATTCGCGTGGTGGCAGCGCATGATGTGAGCTGTCTGATGGAATATAAGGGACTAAGTTTGCAGAAAGCGATGGAGGTCGTGGTGCATGAGAAGTTGATCGCCATTGGCGGTGAAGGCGGGATGATCGGTGTAGACGGGAAGGGGAACGCGGCGTTGGTGTTCAATAGTCAGGGGATGTATCGCGGTTACAAGAACAGTGACGGCGAGGAGATGGTGGCTATTTACAAATAGGCAGGATATGAAAAAATTTGCTGTAATTGTTGCCGGGGGGCTGGGAATGCGGATGGGGGCCGCGGTACCGAAGCAATTCCTCCTGTTGCGAGGGTATCCGGTTTTGTGGTATACGTTGGAGACTTTCCTGAATGCGTATGAAGATTTGCAGATCGTTTTGGTCGTACCGGTTGGGTATGAGGAAGAAGCGAAGGCGTCGATCGGTTTTCTTCCGGCGGGGGGAAGGGTTGTGATGGTAACCGGCGGAGATACGCGGTTTCATTCGGTGCGGAATGGGTTAGCCTGGATCCGCAGGAAGGTTGCAGAGGGAGATGGCTTGGGCGCGGCGGCGAGTGAGGGGAAGGTGGGGCAAGAGGTGACTGAGAGAAAGGTGGGGCAAGAGGCGACTGAGACAAAGGTTGGGCTTGAGGCGACCGGCGCTGAAGCAGGGCGGGACACGATCGTTTTTGTTCATGACGGGGTGCGGTGCCTGGTCAGTGCGGACCTGATCCGGCGCTGTTATGAGCAGGCGGTCGAATTAGGGTCGGCGGTGCCGGTGGTAGATTGCAGGGACAGTGTGCGATTGGTGGATGATGTAAGGCGAAGCAAGCCGATCGATCGCAGCCGGATCAAGATGGTGCAGACGCCGCAGACGTTTCGCGGGGATATCCTGCTGGGGGCTTATACACTGGATCACCAGGAGGCATTTACGGATGAGGCGACGGTGGTGGAGGTAGCGGGGCATGAGGTCCATTTGATCGAGGGGGAGCAAACGAATATCAAGATCACCACGCCGGAGGATATGGTCCTGGCGGAGGTGTTGCTGGGAAGGCAGTGAGTATATCCCGATTTTATTGAATGGTTAATTTGGATACGGTACCAGCAAGCGTATTGACGACATAAAAGTTTCCGTTTGCATCGATTATCAGCCCGCAGGGTTCATCCAGGCCCGTTGCAAACGTGTTGATCGCCCCTGAAGGATTTATTCTCGTAACCGTATTATACTGCGAAAGTGTATTGTTGCCAAAGACAGTAATATAAAGATTGTTATTGTTATCGACGGCTATATCATTCGGATCTCCAAAACTAAACCCGGCAAAGACGCCGGTTACAGAACCACCCGGGGTGATTTTATAAACAGCGCCATTTGTAGCACCTGTCGCATATAAATTACCATTACTGCCAACCGCTACGCCGGCTATACTACTCATTCCGCTGGCGAAAGTACTTGTGCTGCCGGTACTGGTGATCTTTGAAATCGAAGCGGTCGCGCCATTCGCCGCATAAAGATTACCGGTATTGTCTATTTTCAGACTATGAACATAGCCGGTAATAGTTGCAAAGGAGCTGACGGCGCCCGAAGGCATAATCTCTTCAATGGTACACGTATTCATGACACTGTTCGAAGCCACATAAAGATTGCCGCTCTGGTTAATGGTAATCCCTGTCGGCTGACTGAGACCGCTTGCAAAGGTGGTTACCACTCCGGCCTGAGATATTTTGGAGACGGTGCCATTGCCAAAATTTGTGACGTATAAGTTTCCGGTTCCGTCTATCGTCAAATACTCCGGGTTATTTAATCCTGTCGCAAATGTGGTTAATTTGAGCGTTGTGTCATACGTAAATATCGGGCCCAGACCAGTAGTGCCGTTTGTCGATATTTTTACATTACCCGTTCCGCATAACGATGGTACGGTTACTTGTAATTGGGTGGAACCTGCGGTTATTGCAGATGTCAGTTTACCATTAATCCAGACACTGTCCTGTGATGGAGAGGCATTAAAACCTGAGCCGGTGATTGTCACAGTATCGCCAACAGTGCCATGCGTTGGACTGATGCTGATAACAACCAGTGTCGGCGTTGAGTTAGTTTTTTTGCTGCAACTGGGGAAAATGCCGAGCGACAGGCATAGGAACAAGAACGAGGAAGGTACAATGGGTTTCATGTGATTGGTATATGGTCATTAAAGATACAATAGTTTTTGATACATTTATTTCATCCACCGGATCGGCCACGGGAGGCGGTTGCGGCGGTAGAAGAAATAGGGTTGATCGATGCCGCCGAAGTTGCTGTAGAAATGAGCGATGCCGGGGTGGTCGGATCCTTCGAAGTCGAGGATCATAGGGCTGCCCGCCCATTCGCGGATGAATTGGTCAAGGAGAAAATGGTTTGCTTCGGATGCCCGGCCGGCGGGCAGGGTAGTAGAGTGCAGCAGGTAGAACCGGTGGGTGTCCCGGAGGAATACGGCGGAGCAAAGGGGTTGTAGATGTTCGTCGAGGACCGCCCTTGTCAAAAGCTGATCCAGATTCCGGAGCTGTTGGCAGAGGCTTTCAAAGCGGCGATAGTCATCTTCTTTAATGGCTGGCAGGCGGATGGCATACTCGCGGCGAAAGTCGCGGAGAGCGGTGTGGAGGTCGAAATCTTTTTTATAGATAAGGGGGGAGCGTTGAGCCAGCTTCAGGTTGCGGGTCAGATCTTTTTTGTATTTGCCGGATATCCGTTCATAGGGCGCGTCGAGATGGAGAATGAAATTGGTGTGCGGGTTCAATGTGGGGTAGGCATTGGTATAGTTGAGGAAGATCTCGGCAAAACGGAAATGGAGATCCAGTTCACCGAGGAAGGCTTCGACGACAGATGGCGGTGTGGGTTGTGGGGAGAAGATCCCGGTTTGCTGGGTAAAGGCG
>DASZJO010000162.1:0-7425 GCA_035948015.1 Puia sp. | reverse complement strand
TAATTTATAGCTACTTATTAGCAAAAAAAAGAAGGGATGCCGCTGCTGCGACACCCCTTCAGTGAAAATTTTTTATCGAAACTTAGTACGACCAGAGATCCTGCTCGTAATTGAAGATCTTCGCCTGTAAATTCTCCCCTTCCAACAGTTGGAGGATGGGATCCTTGATAAAACCGGCGATCGGCAGGTCGGCCGGGTTATCGATCGTTGATTGAACGATCCGGGCTGAGAACATCCGGCTTTCGAAAAGCTCTTCCCATGACATCCGGGCGCCATAGTTCTTCCCGTTATAGGCTTCGAACTTGGCCAGCATCGGGCGCATGTCCGGGTAGTATACCCAGAACAACGGAGCGACTGCCCGGAAGGAACCGTCGGGATTCCTGATCGCCTTTTCAGGGCAGATGCCCAGGATGCGGACATGGAGCCTCGAGGATTGCTTGTCGAATACCCACTCTTCCTTGATCTCATAGCGTTCTACGATACTCGGATCAAATATTTCCGTGATCAGGCTATCTTTCATCGTCCCCTTGGAACCGTCAGGGTCCTTCACAGGATCAGGGATCTGGACAATATGCGGCTTGGCCACCAGTTCCTGTGAGATCTGCGAATAGGTTATCGGCGTGGTGAACCGGTCATCGACAAGGGCATCGAAAGCCGTGATCTGCCCGCTCTTGATCGCCTGCAGCAGGATCATGATAAACATTTGGCTCCCGTTATCTTCCGTCGCCTTGTAGACAAAGGGCAGATTCATCTTCTCGTGAACGTCGATCTCCCGCCATACCCGCTGACGATAGACGGCGTCATCCTCACGGATATGCTCGTAAGGCAGCGGAGTACGGTCCTTTACCAGATTGCGCTCGATAATGGCATCGTTACGGAGCGACCGCCGGATCGTGTCCAGCTTGACGTCCGCGTCGGGGATGACCATCGCCGGCTTCGTTGTATCCTGCGGGGCGACAGCCGCAGTGGCTGCTCCCTGATTCTTCTGGGTCGCTTTCTTCTTTTTGGCGGCAGTTCCCACCCCTCGCTTTGTGGGCTTCTTCTTAGGCGTCGTCTGCGCATCCACCGCTCCCGCCACCAGCGAGAAGACCAGGGCCAGCAGGCATAATCTGATAAAATACTTTTTCATTTCGCTCGATTTGTCTCTTATATTATTTTATTTCAGCGTAAAGATCATGCTGGGCAGCGTTCTGACCCGGTTGTCCTTACCCTTACACCGCAACTCGTCGATAAATACGTGGGTCCCCGGCGTCAATCTTTCCACCAGCTGTGCAGCTTGACCGTTCCAGGCGCGGCCCAGATTGGTGACTTCGAGATATTGACCATTGATGGTAGCCGCCAGCTTGTAGTCAATTACCGTAAAGCCGGAAATGAAGTCAGAATTATCCAGCTTGGCGATTACACCACCGTCCGCTTTGAACTCGCTGGCAGACATTACACCACCCTTATGGGTCCCTACAAACCCGACCGGATCCGGCAGGTACTTCACCCGCATCGGGAAGGGGAAAGGCTTGCCATTGGCTGTGACTGTGATCGTGCCATCGCCGGGCTTGTCCGGGATACAAACCCATTTGTCACCGCTTTCTTTATGGATATCGCCATTGGAAAAGCTGACGTGGACTTTCTCCGCGCCTACGCTACCACCGGAAATAGTGATCGGGTTTTCTTCGGCGACATATAGTACGTTCATCTTTTCGAGGAAGACAGAGGCTCCGGAAGGAACACCGACCGTGTATTTTACCGGTACATCCTTGGTAGCCTGTGATCCGTCGGGTTTGGTGAATACGATATGTACGTTGACCGTGTGCTCACCGGAGCCTTCGGCTTTTGTCTTATATTCACCGATACCTGACGCGTCAACCGGCGCGTTGCTCCCGTTGATCGTGATGGTCGGCTTGGCAGCGGCACTAAAGGCGCCGATACCTGCTTTAACGGTCAGCTCGTCACCAGGCATCACATAAGTGGCGCTGGGCGATACGATCGCGTCAAACTGATCGAAACGGACCTTCACTTCGCCGATCTGCTTGTGCAGGTAATCGACAACCTGGGATTCGGAATTCTTAACGTCGCTTTCAAATTTGCTCAGAATGGTAAGCGCCGCGACCGTTGGTGTCATATGAAAGTAACGGATAGTCCAGTTTTCAGCGGAATCCTTCTTTTCAGCTTCACCGGTCTCAGACTTCGGAGTCCGGGTGTCGATCGGCAGGCGGGTGGAAAAGTCAGCCTTCGTCTTAATCAGCTCGTCCTTCACAGTCGGCGACAGGCTGTCATAGTTGGACGGATCCAGCAGATTCAGGAGCGCCTGACGAATCTGTTTCAGGGAATCATATAGTTTCTTGCCGTGACCGCCCTGGTCGAACATCCGCGTGGCGGCGTCTAGGTCACCGATGTTGTATTCTTCTTTTCCGTCGACCGTTTTCAGCCCCGACTCCTTTTGGAGGTTGCGCTTCAGGTCTTCGATATATTTGGAAAAGTTACCGGCCATCGATTGCGCCTGAAAGGCCGTCTTCGACCAGATCTTAGCCTGGGCAGCGGTCTTTGAATCGGCAAGCGCATCGTTAAATTGCTTGTAAGTCAGATCATTCTTTTGAGTAATAACCTTATTGGAATTTTCGAGGCTCCGGTTTACGGTTGTAAAGGCATTCAACACCTCGGTAGATACATTCAGTGCCAGCAGCGCTGTAAGCACCAAATACATCATATTGATCATCTTTTGCCTTGGTTCTTTAGGTAAAGACATGGGTCAGTAAATTAAAAAATGCATTAATGGTTTTTCAACTAGGTTCATGGGTTCATGCGGGCCGGACAAAACGGGCTTGCTCCAGGTAGATGTTTGTCGGCCTTATTAAGCCTGACGTCCTTGCATCGCGCTCAGCATGTTACCATAAACATGGTTCAGGTTACCCAGGTTCTTGGCCAGCAGGGCAATCTGTTCCTGTGTCTTCTTCGCGTCATTCACACTGCCTTGCATGGTCTCGGATGCCTTCACCAGGTTGCCATAGAAGCTGTTCATCGCTTTCAGATGGTTATTGGTGTCCTGCAATTCCAGCTCATAGATCGCATTCAGCGAGCCCAGGTTCTTCGTCAGGACCTGTACCTGTGAATGGAACTGCTTGGTGCTGTCCGCAGCTGCATTGAAGCTGGAGATCGTATTGGTAGCATTCTGGTACGCGCCTTTCATATTGTCCAGCGCGGCAGCTGCTTCCTTAGTTTTAGTGGTATATTCCGTAGTAGCCGTCAGAACGCCCGAAACGTCGCTGATCTTGTCTACTGTCGTGCCAAACTTCTTGAAGCCTTCGCTCAATTTACCCAGCGTGGTCGGGTTGATATCGGCTTCCTGAAGCATTTTATCCATCTTGTCGAGCGCGGGGTTGCCGCTGGTGCCGCCGGCCAGTTTGGGGAGCGCTTCTACCAGAGCGTGCATTTCACCACCGGGAGGCGGGAGGAACGCATAGACCAGGAAGATCAGGGCCTCGGTCAGCAGACCGGCCGTCAGGAAGAAGTTGGCAAGCTCGGTGTGCAGGATCTTCTGCAGGGCGCCAAAAATTACGATTGCGGCGCCTACGCACACAATGATATTTATAAGTCTTTCGGTAGATTTTGATACTCCAGCGCTCATAGTGATTAATTTAATTGTTTGTGTTTGGATTTAAAAGGGTTTGGAAAAAGTATTTCTATTGATTTTTTAACTGGTTTCAAAATCAAAAACGCAATTTCTGTTTAAAAATTTTACGTATCGGGAACTGATTTATCGCCGGTTGCCATTTAAGGTTGGAGCCAGATCGATCACACAACGGAACCCGATGTAGGACTTAGCTGTATCCTGGTATTCGTACGTACGAGCTGACGTTTGCAGGTAAATACCTACATCCTTCCAGCTGCCGCCACGGATCACTTTCCGCTTCATACGGGGAGGATCGGTGTCCTTCGCGTTCCAGCGGATATCAGGGTTCATATCGTGCTCGAAATTGGAGGCCCCTTCATAATAAAAGGAAGAAGTCCATTCGGCGACGTTACCGGCCATGCAGTAAAGACCAAAATCATTTGGCCAGTAAGCATCGGCCCGCACTGTATAGAAACCGCCGTCTTCAGGATAGTTGCCACGGCCGGGTTTGAAGTTAGCGAGCAAGCAGCCCCTCTTATTCCGGAGATAGTAATTACCCCAGGGATACATCGACTGGGAACGACCTCCGCGGGCGGCATATTCCCACTCCGACTCCGTGGGCAGCCGGAAACTCGATTCCGTCGCAAAATGCTTAGCTTCCAGATGGGCATTAAGAAACTGGGTCCGCCATTCACAGAAAGTAGAAGCCTGGATCCAGTTGACACCCACCACAGGATAGTTGCCAAAGGCAGGATGCGAATAGTACCGCTTGGTCATGGGCTCATTATAGGAATAGCTGAAGTCCCTGATCCACACCAGGGTATCCGGATAAACTTTCACGTCACGTTTCATAATGAACTGGGAACGGGGCTTGCCTTCATTTATCTTCTGCGCAGCGGCATTGAGATCAAAAGTCTCGGAATGGAAGACCAGCTTGTTCGGATCAAGCTCCTTGCGGCCAAACACCCGGTTATCGGGCTCCACGATCATGGCGCTGATCTTTTCGATCGTGGCCTTATCGCTCCATTTGATGGTAGCGGCCTTCTTCCAGTCGATCGCGAAACGGCCATCGACATCCTTACCATACTGCAATTGAGTTGCAGCGATAGAATCCCGTACCCAGTTGGTGAACTGGCGGTACTGATTGTTGGTGATTTCGGTGGCGTCCATCCAGAATCCACTGATCGAAATTTGTTGATTGCGGGAAGTAAAAGAATAGTTCATATCCTCGTCGCTGGGACCCATATGAAAGGTGCCCGGCGGAATATAAACCATGTTCGGTGGTTTTTGAAGATTGTAGGCACTTGCAGGAGCTACACCGTGAAGCTGCCCGTCATCGGGCAAACCCCTGCCGGATTTTCCACCTAGTTTACAGCTTGCCATCAAAAAGATAGCGCAAAAAGCCGTCAAAACGGATAGGTTTTTCATTTTCATAATATTAAAGGGTATTGGGCAAAAAAACGTTTTTGACAACATCTCGCTACAAGTTTAAAATTAATTTTTCGAATGTCAAAGCTTTCATCCGGACAAAATTCTTCCAAAGGGCGGATGGGATTGACGCTATGTAATGAAACGCAGCCTCTTACGGATTATTGTACGAATTCAGGGGAATTTTATGCACATTTTCCAGGTGACGGACCAACACAGACAGTTCAGTTACAGGGAGTTGGCAGGAATAATTTTCGCAAAGGAAGAACTGCGCCTCCTCCCTCACGGCTTTGTCGCACAACAGGGGGAAATGGGTATCTTCCTGTGACGAAGACTGAAAAACCCGGTAAGGAATTAGTTGACTTAGCAACTCCTTCCGGGCATTTTCCGGCCGCCTGGCGGTAATCGCAATCTCCGGAATAGTATACGTAAGCGCCTGATACAGGGTTGCCCAAATTCCAAAAGAGCCTGGATAACCCGTAACTACCCTGCGGACCTCCCCGGCCATCTGCCGGCAACGATCTGCCCAGACAGGTTCATCGAAAATCCGGGAAAGGTATAACAAATTAAAGGCCATCATTGAATTACCCGATGGTATCGCCCCGTCATAGATCTCCTTCTTCCGTAAGATAAGATCGGGCTGACGATCGTGCGTAAAATAGAAGAATCCGGTCCCTTCCTCAGTGAAATGCCCGACAACCTCCAAAAGAACCTCCCTGGCTTCTACCAGGTAACCGCTATCCCCCGTGATCTCCTGAAGCTCTATCAACGCAGCGATCAGAAACGCATAGTCGTCCAGAAAAGCCGGGATTCGCGCTCCATCCTTGTATGTATGATAATAAAAATGTATGCCATCCCCTTTCAGCCGCGTCCGCAGGAATTGCATATTGGCCACCGCCCATTCCTTGTATTCTTCCTTTCCCAACGCCCCGAATGCCTTTGAACAGGCAATATTCATCAGCGCATTCCAACCCAGGAGGACCTTGTCGTCCAGCGCCGGCCGGACACGCCGCGCCCGATATTCCAGCAGCCGGCCCCTCGCCGATTCCAACCGTTCGGCCAAACCCTGATCAGCCGGTGACGCCATCGCCCGTACAAGGATGTTCTTCCCCTCCCAATTACCCCCTTCCGTTACCCCAAAGTGGGAACAGAACAGCTCGGTCTCCGCCCCAAGTACCCCGGCGATCTCGGACTTGTCCCAAACATAATATTTTCCTTCTACACCTTCGCTGTCGGCATCCAACGCGGAATAAAAAGCCCCTTGGCCATTGGATAACTCCCTGGAAATAAATGACATGGTTCGTTCGATAGCCTCGCGGTACTCCGGTTTTCCGGTCAATTGAAACGCTTCGCTCAGCGCAATCACCAGCAGCGCATTGTCATAGAGCATTTTTTCAAAATGCGGGACGAGCCATTCGTTATCCGTCGAATAACGGGCAAAGCCTCCACCCAGCTGATCAAAAATGCCGCCGGCAATCATCTTGTCCAGGCTCAGGCAAGCCTGGTCAAGCGCATCGTCATCCTTATGGTAGTAATGATAATGTAGCAGATAACGGATCGAAAAAGTCTGCGGGAATTTGGGCGCATTGCCGAAACCGCCCTCAAGACGGTCAGCAGTGGACAACAATAGATCCCGGATCTGCCGTAGCACCTCCGGATTAAAAGGGCTCCCGGCAACAGCTTCCCCCGCCTGCTGACCGATCCCAAAGGATCCGGCGCCGGCGACATGCCGGGTCAGATTCCCTGCCTGCTCCTCGATCCCGGCCCTCCGTTCGCGATACGATCGGGCAACCCCCGCCAGCACTTCCTTCCAGGAAGGCCGGTTATAGAGCGGCCGCGGGGGGAAATAGGTGCCGCCATAAAATGGCCGGCCATCGGAAGTGAGGAAAACATTCAACGGCCAGCCGCCGCTGCCAATGATCGCCTGCACGGCATCCATATAAATATGGTCCAGGTCGGGACGCTCCTCACGGTCGATCTTGATGTTGACAAAATGCTCATTCATGAAACGCGCCGTATCCTCATCTTCGAAGCTTTCCCTTTCCATCACGTGGCACCAGTGACAAGCAGCATAACCGATACTGACCAGGATGGGCTTGCTTTCCTCCCTGGCCCGGCGCAATGCCTCCTCACCCCAGGGATACCAATCCACGGGATTGAGAGCATGTTGTAATAAATAAGGACTGGTCTCCCTGGCAAGTCGGTTGGGCATCACCAAAAATACCTGCAAATTTCGCGCTAAGCCTGGGATTGCATTATTTTTTCTTTTCCGTCACTGCGAGATATTTCTCCAGCGCGGACACCATAGAGGGAGCTTGAGGTAGGGGCGCCTTGATATCGAGGGTGAGACCCGCCTCTTCAACGGCCCGGGAAGTGTTGTTGCCGAACGCGCC
>DASZJO010000161.1:0-48602 GCA_035948015.1 Puia sp. | reverse complement strand
AGGATTTTTTGTATAAGCTGAATGGGGAGAGCAAGATGGGGACCCATACGGTAGAGGAGGTCGAGCTGACGCCGGTGGATAAGACCAAGAGTTTCTTCAAAGTGTTGTTGTATATCGATAAGGTGACCCATACACCGGTGAGCATGAAGTTGTTTGACAAGGGCGGGAACCGGTATACGTTGGAAACGAGCAAGATCAATGGGGCTGCGCCGATTACGGATGCACAGCTGGCGTATAATAAGGCGAAGTTCCCGGGGGCGGAGGAAGTGGATTTGAGGAATTAGGGGCGCCGCGCGGGGGGAAGCGGGGGCGCGGACGTTGCAGGGGGGAAGCGGCGGGTTGGCTAGTTCGGTTCGCTGCCCCAGCGGAAGGTCGAGATGGACAAACCTGCGAGGTCGAGGACGCGGTCGACGACGGTAGCGGCTACGGCTTCGATGGTATCGGGGCGGCTATAAAAGGAGGGGGTAGCGGGGCAAATGATGCCGCCGGCGAGGGTGATCGTCTCCATATTACGGATATGGATGAGATTATAGGGAGTATCACGGACTACACAAATCAATTTTCTTCTTTCTTTAAGGATGACGTCTGCGGCCCGGGTTATGAGGTCGGAGGAGATGCCGTGGGCAATTCGGCCCAGCGTCCCCATTGAGCAGGGGATGATGATCATAGTATTATATCGACCCGAGCCGGAGGCAAAGGGGGCCATAAAATCCTGCTGGGTGTAGAAGGCGAATTTCTTGTAGTCTTTATATGATTCGTTGTCGAGCTCGGTCTTCCAGACTTCCTTTGCGTTGGCGGTCATGACGACGGCCACGGATTCCCATTGTTGTTGCAGGGTGGCGAGCTTTTCGAGGAGGATCCTGGCGTAAATGGAGCCGCTGGCGCCGGTGATGGCAACGACAATTTTGTGCATTTGAATTCGTTAAGATGATTATGCAACATCGAAATTACTTCAAATCTATGGTTTTGGGAGTGAGTTTGTTAGGCGGTATGCTGCTGCTGAGCGGGGCGGGTCGCAGACCGGCTGGTTCGATGACATGGATGACGGAGGCTTCCGCGGGGGCGATGACATGGATGACGGTGGAGCAAGCTGCGGGCAAGTTGCAGCAGGAGCAGCGGCCCGTTTTGATCGATCTGTATACGTCCTGGTGCGGTTGGTGTAAGGTGATGGATAAAAAGACCTATTCCAACGGGAAGGTGGCGGCTTATCTGGGAGAGAAGTTTTATTCCGTAAGAGTAGATGCGGAGACGCATGAGGTGATCGCCTGGCAGGGGCGGACCTTCGGGTACAGTCCGCAGTACCGTTCCAACGAGTTTGCGATGTATCTGACCCACGGGCGGCTGGAGTTCCCGACGACCATCATTATTCCGCCGGGTGAGGAGCCGCAGGCGATACCGGGGTATATGGAGCCGGGTGAGCTGGAGGCGGTGGTGAAGTATTTTGGGGATGGCGCATATAAGACGCAGGGGTTTGATGTGTATATGAAGAACTTTAAAAAGAGTTGGTGAGTTTGGAGATGAAGGGTGACTTGAAGGTTGCGGGGTGCGGTTTGGGGTGCCGTTTGGGGTGCTGTTTGCGGGGTGCGGTTTGGGGTGCACTATATCGATTTAGCTGTAGAAGATCAGCCAAATGCCTCTAAAGGATTACCTGTATTTATGACGCTTGATTAGAATCAACATTATGGTAAGTGGGTAAAAAAAACCCGGCTCTAGTTGCTCTGTTTCAGGCTGGAGACTCTATCTTTGTTCTTTCATAGGATAAGGTTTAATGGTTAATGGTATTTGATTAGTGCGCCCCGCGAGAGCGGGGCCTTTTTTTGCGCCAAAGGCGCAACTCGCCTCCGGCTCGTTTGGGGGGCCTTTTTTTGCATTTTGGCTAACGGGGATGGAAGGTGGCGGATTTACGCTTCCGCCATATCGGGGATCGCCTGAACCTTGTACTCTCCTGCGTCCAATTTCTTCTTGGTGGCGCGGAAGGCTTCCAGGGTCCTCTGGATATCTTCATCGGTATGCACGGCAGTCGGCACCAGGCGATAGATGATATGTCCCTTGGGGATGACGGGATAGACTACGATCGAGCAAAAGATGTGATGATTTTCGCGTAAGTCCATAACCATCGCCGTTGCTTCGGGCACGTCTCCTTTCATGTAAACGGGGGTGACTGGCGAGTTGGTCTTACCGATGTCGAAGCCGCTGTCGAGGAGACCTTTTTGGAGTTTGTTGACTACGTTCCAGAGTTTTTTACGGAGGTCCGGCTGGGTTCGGAGCAGGTCAAGCCTTTTCAGGTTGCCGATAGTGACGGGCATGGGCAGGCTCTTGGCAAAAATCTGGGAGCGGGTGTTGTAGCGAATATAGTCAACAATGGCACGGTCGCCGGCCATAAAGGCGCCGATGGAGGCCATCGATTTGGCGAAAGTGGAGAAGTATAGGTCGATCTGGTCCTGAACGCCTTGTTCTTCGCCGGCGCCGGCGCCTGTTGAACCCAAGGTCCCGAATCCGTGGGCGTCGTCCACGAGGAGGCGGAACTGGTAGTCCTGCTTCAGGGCGACGATCTCTTTCAGCTTACCCTGGTCGCCGGCCATGCCGAATACCCCTTCGCTGATGACGAGGATGCCGCCGGCATTCTGTTTCTCTATCAGGGCCGTGGCGCGCTGGAGCTGCTTCTCGCAGTCTTCGATATCATTATGTTTGAATACGTATCGGTGACCGGGGTGGAGGCGGAGGCCGTCGATGATGCAGGCGTGGCTTTCGGCGTCGTAGACGATGACGTCGTGACGGCCGCAGATAGCGTCAATAGCGCTCATAATTCCCTGATAACCATAATTAAAAAGGGTGGCATCCTCTTTTCCTTCAAATTCGGCCAGTTCTTTTTCGAGCTGCTCATGGTAGCTGCTGTTGCCGCTCATCATCCGGGCGCCCATCGGGGCTGCCATACCGAAGCGGGCGGCGGCTTCGGCATCGACCTTCCGGATCTCTGGGTGGTTGGCGAGGCCGAGGTAATTATTGAGGCTCCATACTATTTTCTCTTTTCCTCTGAAGGTCATTCTGCTGCCGATCTCCCCCTCCAATTTTGGAAATGCGAAATATCCGTGTGCTCTTTCCCTGTGCTGACCGATAGGACCGTTGTGTTTGACTAATTTCTCAAAGATATCTGCCATTATTATGAAATTATGAAGTTGACAATAGCGCAAAAATAACGCATTTGGGGATTGGTTTGGTGACCCGAGCCGGGCATTCCAGGCAAAAAGTAGGAATATCGGCGTATTTTGCGGAATTTTGCAGTTGCCGACCGATGCGGGACGGCACCCAAGGAATTTCCAAACTCGAAAGCGGGGAGGAAACAGTTGGGGGAATGGTTTGTTGTATCAATATAAATAAAATATTCAATGATCACTGTTTCATCCAATGCAAAAGAGTATATCGACCAATTGTTGACCGCCAAACATGCTGACGCTTCTACCTTTCTGCGGGTTGGGGTTAAGAGCGGCGGTTGTTCCGGGCTGGAATACAAGTTGGATTTCGATACGGTCGAGAAGGAAGGCGACCAGGTTTTTGAGGATAAGGGTATCAAAGTTGTGGTGGATATGAAGAGTTTGCTCTATCTGTATGGCACGGAGCTGGATTACTCCGGTGGATTGAATGGTAAAGGGTTGACTTTCAATAATCCAAATGCTTCGAGGACGTGTAGCTGCGGGGAAAGCTTTTCCGTTTAGCGAAAATCCGATTAACTAAAGTTGAGTTATCTTCGCGCAATATGGCCAACGACAACGAAATAATTGACAATATAGCAAACAAGGAATATGAGTTCGGGTTTGTGACCGATATCGAAATGGATGTCGCGCCGGCCGGTCTTAATGAAGACACCATCCGCTATATTTCGGAGAAAAAGAAGGAACCGGAATGGCTGTTGGAATGGCGGCTGAAAGGATTGCAGGCGTTTGGCCGGCAAAAGCTGCCGGATTGGCAGAACTTTGTGCTTCCGGCGATCGATTTTCAAAAAATCTCCTATTACGCAGCGCCAAAGAACAAAAAGAAGTATGACAGCCTTGATCAAGTTGATCCGGAGCTGTTGGCGACCTTTGAAAAGCTGGGGATACCGTTGTCTGAGCAGAAGGCGCTAGCCGGTGTGGCGGTGGATGTGGTCTTTGACAGCGTTTCGGTCAAAACAACCTATAAAGAAAAACTAAAAGAGCTGGGGATCATCTTCTGTTCCTTTGGGGAGGCGGTACAGGAGCATCCGGAGCTGGTAAGGAAGTATGTGGGCTCGGTGGTGCCTTATTCCGACAATATTTTTGCGGCGCTGAATGCGGCGGCGTTCTCGGATGGTTCGTTCGTATACATCCCCAAGGGGGTGCGTTGTCCGATGGAGCTGTCCACTTATTTCCGGATCAATACGGAGAATACGGGTCAATTCGAGCGGACGCTGATCATTGCGGATGAGGGCAGCTATGTCAGTTATCTGGAAGGCTGTACGGCGCCGATGCGGGATGAGAACCAGCTGCATGCAGCGGTCGTGGAGCTGATCGCACTTGGGAATGCCGAAATAAAATATTCTACGGTCCAGAACTGGTATCCCGGGGATAAGGACGGGAAGGGAGGGATTTACAATTTTGTAACGAAGCGGGGCATTTGCAAGGGCGCCAATTCCAAGATCTCATGGACGCAGGTCGAAACGGGGTCAGCGATCACCTGGAAGTATCCGAGTGTTATTTTGCAGGGGGATCATTCGACAGGAGAGTTTTATTCGGTGGCGGTTACCCGAAACAAGCAGATTGCGGATACGGGTACCAAGATGCATCACATCGGCCGGGGGACACGCAGCCGGATCATTTCAAAGGGGATCTCGGCGGGTCAGGGGCAGAACAGTTACCGGGGCCTGGTGCAGATCGGGCCTAAGGCGGATGGGGCGCGAAATTTTACGCAATGCGATTCGCTGCTGATCGGAGACCGATGCGGCGCGCATACTTTTCCCTATATCGAGTCGAAGAACAATACGGCAACGGTCGAACATGAGGCGACCACGTCGAAGATCGGGGAGGACCAGATCTTCTATCTCAACCAGCGGGGGATCGATTCGGAGAAGGCGGTGGCGCTTATTATCAACGGGTATGCGCGGGAGGTGCTCAATCAACTGCCCATGGAGTTTGCGGTTGAGGCGCAGAAATTATTATCCATCACGCTGGAGGGTAGCGTAGGTTAAATAAGAGTAGGAAGGTTCAGATAAACACAATAATAGAGATGCTGATCATTAAAAATTTACACGCGGAAGTCGAAGACAAGCAAATCCTGAAAGGGATCGATCTAAGGGTCAATGCGGGCGAGGTGCATGCGATCATGGGGCCCAACGGTTCGGGCAAGAGCTCACTGGCGGCGGTATTGGCAGGGAGGGAGGGCTATAATGTGACGGAAGGGGAAGTGATATTTGAGGGGAAGGATCTCCTGGAGTTGGCACCTGAGGTGCGGGCGCGTGAGGGTGTCTTCCTTGCGTTCCAATACCCGATAGAGATACCGGGGGTTTCGAACATCAATTTTTTGAAAACGGCATTGGCCGAGATCCGCGCCTACAAGAATTTGCCGCCGTTGGATGCCAAGGAGTTCCTGCAGCTGTCGCGGGAGAAGCAAAAGCTGGTAGAGTTCGACGCGAAGCTGGTAAACCGATCGCTGAATGAGGGTTTCTCCGGCGGCGAGAAGAAGCGTAACGAGATCTTTCAGCTGGCGATGCTCGAGCCTTCGCTCTCGATCCTGGACGAAACGGATTCGGGGTTGGATATCGATGCGTTGCGGATCGTGGCCAAGGGCGTGAACAAGCTGCGGTCTTCTAAAAATGCTTTTATCATTATCACCCACTATCAGCGATTGCTGGAATACATCGTTCCCGATTTTGTGCATGTGTTATACGATGGCCGGATCGTCAAATCGGGGACGAAGGATCTGGCCCTGCAACTGGAGGAAAAGGGATATGACTGGCTGAAGGAAGAGTCCCGGGAAAAAGTAATAAGCACCATTTAACCATGAGCACGATTCAGGAGCAGACGGCGGTTCCTCTTTTCGAGGAGATCGTCAATAGATATCATAAGCGATCGGCTTCCGATGTGGAGGAAGGGGAGAGCATCGATCTTCGCCGGGCGAGGCAATCGGCGTTTGAAAAGTTCCGGTTGTCGGGGTTTCCGACGATCAGGCAGGAGGATTGGAAGTATACCAATCTTAACCGGTTTTTGAAGGAAGAGTATGCGGTGGGCGGTTCCGCCTTTGCCGAGGCTTCGGCGGACTATGCGGTCGTGGAGAAGGGATCGGATATAAGGTCGGCAAAGGGGTTGCCGGCAGCGACAGTGATCCCGGGGCTGGATGCCTGCCGGGTGGTGTTGGTGAATGGGGTTTGGGATGGGGAAGTCGGTGGTGGACCGCTGCCGCGCGGCCTCCAGATCATGCGGGTAGCGGAGGCAGTGCTGGATCCGAACCTGGTCGGGTATTTCGAAAATGGCAAATGGGGCAATCTGGCGTTCCCTAATCTGAATACGGCCTTTTTCAAGGATGGTTTGCTGATGAAGGTGGATGGGGCTATCGATAAGCCACTTCATATTGTCCACTACTTTACGGCGGATCGCAATGTCCTGGTGCAGCCGCGTCATCTTTGGGTGATCGGCGCGAATGCGCAAATGACGGTGCTGGAAACGGTCCATTCGGCTTCAGGCGGGGCCAGGGTTTTGGTAAACAGTCTGACGGAGATAATTGCGCACCGCGATTCGCGGATAGACCACATGCTTATTCAATCTGCGGAGGCGGGAGTGAGATTGGTGAATCATACGACCGTCCGGCAAAAGAAGCAGAGTCTTTACAACAACTATACCTTCACTTTCCCCGGTGCGGAGCTTGTAAGGAACGACCTGCAACTGCGGCTGGAGGAAGATCATACCGAGACGCATTTATATGGGTTGTACCTGACGTCGGGACAGCAGCTGGTGGACAATCACACCCTGGTGGATCATCAGAAGCCCAATTGTTTCAGCAATGAATTGTATAAAGGCGTATTGCTCGAGCGCTCCACCGGCGTCTTTAACGGCAAGGTATATGTGCACCAGGATGCGCAAAAGACGAATGCTTTTCAGCAAAATAACAACCTTGTGATCAGCAAGCAGGCGACGATCGATTCGAAGCCGGAATTGGAAATCTTTGCCGATGACGTGAAGTGCAGTCACGGATCGACCGTGGGGCAATTCAGTGAGGATGCGTTATTTTATCTGCGGGCGCGGGGGATTGGGGAGGAGGCGGCCAAGGCGATGCTGATCACTGCTTTTGCCTTCGATGTGACGGAGAAGGTCAAGGTGGAGGCGATAGAGAAGTATATCAATCAGTTAATTAGTCAGCATATTCCTGCAAGCAATGGGTAATGCGGTCATGCATGTGGTTGGGCGGCGCCTCGACGTTGCTGCTATCCGGAAGGATTTTCCCATCCTGGAGCGGAAGGTGTACGGGTATCCGCTTGTCTACCTGGACAATGCGGCAACGACGCAAAAGCCGCTGGCGGTACTGGATGCGATGGACGAGTATTACCGGACGATCAACGCCAATGTGCACCGCGGAGTGCACTACCTCAGCCAGCAGGCTACGGAGGCATGTGAGGCGGCGCGTGCGCTCGTAGCCGGATTTTTGAATGCGCGGCATGTGCATGAGGTCATATTTACCCGAGGCACAACGGAGAGTATCAATCTGGTCGCTGCGAGCTTTGGGAAGAAGTTTCTGAACGCTGGCGACCGGGTTCTTGTATCGGCGGTTGAGCACCATTCCAATATCGTTCCCTGGCAAATGGTCTGTGAGGAGAGGGGCGCCGCATTGAGCGTCATTCCGGTAGATGAGAACGGCGAGTTGATCCTCGATCAATTGGATCAGTTGCTTGACGGGGTGAAGCTGGTCGCTTTCAATTACGTCTCGAATTCTTTGGGGGGTATCAATCCGGTCAGGCAGATCATTGCGACGGCGCATCGGCATGGAGCGCCGGTATTGCTGGATGCGGCGCAGGCGGTGCAGCATTTGGAGGTAGATGTGCAGGAGCTGGATGTCGACTTTCTGGCTTTTTCGAGTCATAAGATCTACGGTCCCACCGGGATTGGTGTGCTGTATGGAAAAGAAGAGTGGTTGAATAAGCTGCCACCATACCAGGGTGGGGGAGAGATGATCAAGACGGTGACTTTTGAAAAGACGACTTTTAACGATCTTCCATTCAAATTCGAGGCCGGTACGCCGGATATGGCGGGGATGATCGGTCTTGGGGCGGCCATCCGGTATATACAGGAGTTGGGCCTAACGAATATCCATGAGACGGAACTGGAAGTGATGCAGTATGCTTTGGAAGTATTGAAGGAGATCGACGGTTTTCGGCTAGTTGGCGCGATGGATGCGCATCATCGCGCGGGCGTGATCTCGTTCCTGGTGGGGGATATTCATCCGTTTGATCTGGGAGAGGTACTGGATAAGCAGGGGATCGCGGTTCGTACGGGTCATCACTGCGCTCAACCGGTGATGGACCGCTATTGTATTCCGGGTACGGTACGGGCATCGCTGGCCGTGTATAACACGAAGAGTGAGATGGACAGGCTGGCGGCCGGGATCAAAAAAGCGGCAAAGCTATTAGGATGACGATCAAAGAACAACAGGACGAGTATATTGCCGATTTCGAATTTCTCGAGGATTGGGATCAGCGGTACGAATATCTTATCGATCTTGGTAAGAAGCTGGCTCCCATGGATGAAAAGGATAAGACAGAAGAGAATATCATTAAGGGTTGCCTGTCGACCGTTTGGCTTTCAGCCGAGTACCGGAACGGGAAAGTTTGTTTTTCTGCCGACAGCAATACTCAAATTATCAAGGGGGTCGTCAGCATGTTTGTGCATGTCTTTTCCGGGCATTCTCCACAGGAGATCCTTGCGGCGGAGGTCTATTTCGTTGAAAAGATCGGTTTGCAGAGTTACCTGACGTCCAACCGTTCAAATGGTCTTATCGCCATGCTTAAGCAAATCAAATTGTATGCACTGGCCTACCAGGCAAAATCGCTTCAACAATGAGTGATCATGAGTTAACGGCGGGTGGTGGCGTAGAGCCGGCGATGCGGGACAAGATCGAGGCGGCGCTTCGGACGGTCTTCGATCCGGAGATCCCCGTCAATATCTTTGATCTGGGGTTGGTGTATGAGATCAAGGTGGTGGATAACGGGAATGTCAAGATCACGATGACGCTGACGGCTCCGGCCTGTCCGGCGGCGGGCGACATTTTGCATGATGTGCAGATGAAGGTCGAGGAGATTGAGGGGGTGATGGATTGTCATGTGCAGTTGACTTTTGATCCTCCCTGGAATAAGGAGATGATGACGGAGGAGGCGAAGCTGGAGTTGGGGTTCCTTTAGCCGGTGCGTCCCGGCCCGTACATTGAGAACAGATTAAATTATTTATTCAATAAGATCATGAGGGTGCCGTCTGCCTGATTGGTGACGGCGAGGTCATTTTTCCCATCTTTATTAAAGTCATCTATGCAGATGCCGTCGGGGTGGTTGCCGACGGGGACGGTTTTTATGTTGGCTACGCCGGTTTTATCCAGGAAGGATATATCTTTAAGGATGCGAATGTCATGGTTGTCATTGCTTGTCTTTTTTGGGTCAATGGCGGCTGCGCAGCAATTGCCGAAGCAGGGGGATGTGCTGCGCGCGATGAGGTTGGCCAATCGATATTTCATGGCGAAGTGGCCCGATCTGGGTGTGACCATTATCACCGATTCATTATTTTTTGAAGGCCCTAATAGAGATCGACACCCTTCCGAGCCAAGCCATGTATGGAATCGGGCGGTTTACTATGAGGGATTGATGGCTTTGTATTCGATCGATCCGGACAAGAAATACTATGATTATGCGGTGGAGTGGGGGATGAAGCATCAGTGGATGCCGGTGGGCGGCGTGGAGACGCGGCTTGCGGATGATCAGTGTGCGGGGCAAACATGGATCGACCTTTATGGGGTCGACGCGCAGCCGGAGCGGATCCGAAATATCAAGGAGAGTGTCGATCGGATCGTTCGTAGCGACAAGTCCGACGAGTGGTACTGGATCGATGCATTGCAGATGGCGATGCCGGTGTTTGTGCGGCTGGGAGTTTTGGAGAAAGATACATCCTATTTCAGGAAGATGTATGACCTGTACCATCATACGAAGATGCTGCGAGGCGGTCAGGGGCTATATTCGGCGACAGAGCATCTTTGGTGGCGGGATAAAAACTATTTACCGCCGTATAAGGAGCCGAATGGTCAGGATTGTTTCTGGAGCCGCGGAAATGGCTGGGTGCTTGCGGCACTTGTCCGGGTGTTGTCGTGGCTGCCGGTAAATGATCCCCATCGGGCCGAGTATCTGCAAGATTACCTGGACATGGTAAATGCGCTTGTGCCATTGCAGCGGCCGGATGGCTACTGGAATGTGAGCCTGCATGATTCGACGCATTTCGGCGGGAGGGAGCTGACGGGGACGGCGCTTTTTACGTATGGGATCGCCTGGGGTATCCGCGAAGGGTGGCTGGATAATAGAATTTTTTTGCCGGTTGTCGCGCGCGCCTGGAATGGAATGGTCGAAGGGGCGTTGCATGCGAATGGGATGTTGGGATATGTGCAAGGAACGGCAGAGAAGCCCGAAGATGGCCAGCCGCTGGGCTATGATAAGCGACCGAACGTGGAAGATTTCGGGTTGGGGTGTTTTCTTTTAGCGGGGAGCGAGGTCTATCAGATTGCCACGCCACCGGCTGCCAATGAGGATGAATCAAAGGTGCCGCCATATGCAGAACCGGAGCTTGGGCTGACGACGGCTGCGGCGTGGGAAGTGTCGGGACGGGCGGAGGTGTATAGGTTGATGGCGAAGAATGTATATGGCCGGATGCCGGTCGTGAAAATTCCGGTTGTGCATAATGTTGCGGGGGTGGACACGACTGCGCTGGACGGGCTTGCGATCAGGAAGTCCATAACGCTGGAATTTCTTCCGGGAGATACCGCGGCGCGGTTGCATGTGGTCTTGTATTTGCCGAAAAGGGCGGCGTGGGGGGAGAAGACCGGGAAGGCGGGGAAGGCGCCGGTGTTTGTGGGGTATAGTTTTACGCCCAATAATGTCACTGAGCATGCTACACAGTGGCCGTTGAAGGAGATCATTAAACGCGGTTACGCGGTGGCGGTAGCCTGGTATGAGGAAATCGAGCCCGACCGGGCGGATGGGTGGCAGACGGGAGTTAGAACAAAACTGGCGGGCCTGTTGCATATCGAACCGTATGAATGGGGTGCTATAGGGGCCTGGGCGTGGGGGCTGGAGCGGATGGCTGATTATCTCGGGACTGAAGTGGGAGTGGATACGGCGCGGATGGTCGTGATCGGGCACAGCCGGCTGGGGAAAACGGCATTGTGGGCTGCGGCCAACGACCAGCGATTTGCCATGGCGATCAGTAATGAGTCAGGGGAAGGCGGCGCGGCGATGGGCAAGCGGGACTATGGGGAAACGATTGCGATCATCAATGATTACTTTCCATGGTGGTTTGCGCCAGCCTATAAACAATGGGGCTCGAATCCGGCAGAGATGCCGTTCGATCAGTATATGTTGCTGGGGCTGGTTGCGCCACGACCGCTGTATGTGGCGAGTGCGATGGGTGATCAGTGGTCAGATCCGAAGGGGGAGTTCCTGAGTGCGAAGTTGGCGGGGCAGGTGTATTCGTTGTATGGGGAGAAGGGGGTTGGGGTGGATTCGATGCCGGCGTTGGAGAAGCCGGTGGGGGACTTCATCCGGTATCATATCCGGAATGGGAAGCATGATCTGACGTGGTATGACTGGCAGCAATATCTGGATTTTGCGGAGCGCCGGCTGGGTAAGCCCGGGGACCGCGGGATGGGCCGGGGAAAGTGATGAGAATATTCATCATATTGAGGTAAATTGCCAGGGCAATGTTAAAATAACTTAATAGTCAGATAACATTTGACAATATTGGGCGGCGGAAATGTTCTTTCTTTGAGCATTGACGGGCGCCAGGCGGCGTTTCGAGAATTGCTTAACCATACGAACAATCGCACATGTCAAAGAACAAATTACTTTTCCCTTTTATTCTTGTCTGCACGCTGTTCTTTCTGTGGGCTTTCCTGCATAATATCAACGGGATATTGATCCCCCATTTAAAGAAGGTCTGTCAGTTGAGCGATACGCAGTCGTCTTTCATTGACTTTGCGGTCTATATCGGCTATTTTGTTTTTGCGCTTCCGGCGGGGTTGTTCCTGCATAAGTATGGATATAAGAAGGGGATCTTGTGCGGGCTGATTCTTTTTGCTGCGGGGGCGCTGCTGTTCCTGCCGGCGGCGGATGCCCGAAATTACTCTCTTTTTCTAGTCGCGCTGTTTGTCGCGGCGGCGGGGGCGACTTTCCTCGAGACCGTAGCGAATCCGTATGCGGCCAACATGGGTTCGCCGAAGAATCCGGAGCAGCAGCTGAATTTTGCGCAATCGTTCAACGGGTTGGGTGCGGCGGTGGTACCTTTTATCGGATCGACCTTTATCCTGTCGGGTGTTGAGCATACAAAAAGGGAGCTCGACGCGATGCAGGCGAGGGGGGGATTGACGGCTTATTTGCAGCAGGAGGCCAATTCGATCAAGCCGGTTTACCTGGTGATGGCGGGCGTATTGATCTTCGTGGCGATCGCTTTTATTTTCACCAAGCTGCCGGAGATAAAGGACACGGATGGGGCACATGGAACGGAATTCTCGTTGGGTGTGCTCCGGTTGCCGCATGTGCGGTGGGCGGTGATTGCGGAGTTCTTTTATGTAGGGGCGCAAGTTGGAGTAACCAGCTTTGTGGTAAGGTTCTCGAAATATACGGCGAATATCCCGGAGAAAACGGCAGGCGGCATGCTGAGCCTGGCGATGGTCGGGTTTATGGTGGGACGATTCCTGGGTACCTTCTTTATGCGGTATATCCAGCCGGCGAAATTGCTTTCGCTGTATGCGATTATCAATATCGGTCTTTTGATGATCGTTGTTTCTGCCCATGGGCGGGTTGCCGTGTATGCGCTAATGGCGATCCCATTCTTTCTGTCCATCATGTTCCCGACCATTTTTGCATTGGGGATCAAGGATCTTGGCGAGGAGACAAAGCTGGCGTCTTCGCTGCTGGTGATGTCGATCATCGGCGGGGCGTTTGTGCCGGTGATGATGGGGATCATTTCGGATCGCACTGGGGGGAATATCCAGATAGCCTATATCATGCCGGTAGTGAGCATGTTGTTCATTCTTTGGTTCGGGCTGCGAGGGCATCAGATCAAAAACCCGCAACCGGCGGCGGTCGCAAAACCTACAACCGGCGTCGCATGAGGTACTGTCTGGCATTGGACCTTCAGAAGGATGCCGCGCTGATTGCAGAATATGAGGCCTGGCACCAGGACGTTTGGCCGGAGATCCGGCGGAGCATCCTGGATAGCGGGATCGAGAGTATGGAGATATACCGATTGGAGGAGAGGTTGTTCATGATCATCGAGGCGGGGCCGGAGTTCAGTTTCGGGCGGAAGGCCGCGATGGATGCGGCTGATCCGGAGGTGCAGCGATGGGAGGAACTGATGTGGAAATACCAGGAGGCGATACCCGGCGGCAAACCCGGGGAGAAGTGGCGGTTGATGGAGCGGATCTTTTTATTGAAATAAACTTTGTATATGTTCGGATTAGCAGGAAAGGAGGCGGTGATAACGGGCGCGGGCAGCGGGATCGGCAAGGCGGTGGCGCTCCTGCTTGCGCGGCAGGGGGCGCGAGTCATGATCGTGGATATCAACGAAGATCATGCACATGCGGTTGCTGAGGAGATTGAGGCGTCGGGGGGAAAGGCGGCGGCAGGGCAGGCCGATGTGTCGAATCAATCGGAGGTCACGGGGCTGTTTGCGGGGTTGACACGGTTGGATATCCTGGTGAACAGTGCCGGAGTTTCGCATATCGGGACGGCAGAGTCGACGTCGGAGGCTGATTTTGACCGGTTATATAATGTAAATGTGAAAGGGGTTTACAATTGCCTTCATGCGGCGCTCCCGTTGCTGAAGAAGGCGGGCGGGGGTGTTATTCTGAATATGTGTTCGATCGCCGCCACGCTGGGGATACCGGACCGGTTTGCTTATTCGATGACGAAAGGGGCGGTATATTCGATGACGTTATCGGTCGCGAAAGACTTCCTGAAAGACAAGATCCGTTGCAATTGCATTTCGCCTGCGCGGGTACATACGCCGTTTGTGGACGGGTTCCTGCAAAAAAATTATCCGGGCCGCGAGCAGGAGATGTTCGAAAAGCTGTCGAAGACGCAGCCCATCGGACGAATGGCAAGGCCGGAAGAGATAGCGGGGTTGGTGCTTTACCTGGTGAGTGATGAAGCGTCATTTATTACCGGTTGTGACTATCCGATTGACGGAGGCTTTACCAAGTTGAACAATTAATTTCGTTTTTTTTATATGAGACTGATCAGGTATGGGGAATTGAACCGGGAGAAGCCGGGGGTTATACTGGAGGATCGTTATTATGATGCCACGGGATTCGGAGAAGATTACAATGAAGACTTCTTCGATTCGGGCGGACTGGAGCGGCTCGACGCTTTCGTAGGGGCGAACCGCGCGGCGTTGAAGCCCCTGCCCGAGGGGATCAGGCTGGGTTCGCCGGTGGCAAGGCCTTCGAAGATCGTCTGTATCGGTCTTAACTATCTCGACCATGCGCGGGAGACCGGAGCAATGCCGCCGCCGGAGCCCGTGATATTTCTTAAGTCGACGACTGCGTTATGCGGGCCAAATGACAATATCGTTATTCCCAGGAACTCGGTGAAGACGGATTGGGAGGTGGAACTGGCTGTGGTCATCGGGAGCAAGGCGAGTTATGTTCCGGAGGCGGAGGCGTTAGAGTATGTGGCGGGGTATTGTTTGCACAATGATGTTTCAGAACGGGAGTTTCAGATCGAGCGGAGCGGTACCTGGGACAAGGGCAAAGGTTGCGATACTTTCGCCCCTCTTGGCCCCTGGCTGGCAACGCCCAGTGAAATGGGTGATATCCATCAGCTGCGGCTATGGCTGACGGTGAATGGCCGTCTGATGCAGGATGGGACGACGGCAAACCTGATCTTTAATATACCGTATCTGATCGCCTATACCAGTCAGTTCATGACCTTGTTGCCGGGGGATGTGATTTCCACCGGTACGCCGGCAGGAGTTGGGTTGGGGATGAAGCCCAATGTCTTTTTAAAGCCGGGGGATGTGGTCGAGCTGGGGATCGATCGGTTGGGCAAGGCCCGGCAAAATGTAAAAGCGTATGGAAGCGTCTAGTGGTCTGGGGGCATCTCCGGTTCGGATCGATGCGCACCAGCATTTTTGGAAGTATGATCCGGTCATGCATAGCTGGATTAATGACGAGATGTGGGTGATCCGGCGGGACTATTCACCAGCCGATCTGTTGCCGTTATTGCAAGCGTCGGGTATGGATGGCTGTGTGGCGGTGCAGGTGAACCAAACCGAGGACGAGAATGCGGAACTGCTGGAACTGGCGGCCCGACATGACTTCATCCGGGGAGTGGTGGGATGGGTTGACCTGCAGAACCCGGGGGTCGAGGAGCGGCTTGAGTGGTATCGGGCATATCCGAAGCTGAAGGGATTCCGGCATATTCTGCAGGGTGAGCGCGACAGGGCCCTGATGTTGAAGCCAGCCTTTAAGCGGGGGATCGGGTTGTTGAAAAAATTCGGCTATACCTATGATATCCTGATCTTTCCCGATCAGCTTGGGTATACACAGGAGTTTGTGGCCGCATTCCCGGATCAGCCATTCATAATCGATCATATTGCGAAGCCATATATCAAGGACCGGTACATCACGGAGGAATGGAAGGATGCGATGCGGGCGGTGGCTGCTTATCCGAATGTCTCGTGCAAGATCTCGGGGATGGTGACGGAGGCGGACTGGAAACACTGGAAGCCTGAACATTTTAAGCCGTACCTGGATACCGTGGTAGAGGCTTTTGGGCCCAGGCGGATCGCGTTTGGGTCGGACTGGCCGGTTTGTCTGGTGGCGGCGGACTATGCGCAGGTGGTTTCGATCGTGGAGGGATATTTTGCGGCATTCCCGGCGGATGAGCGGGCGGCCTTCTTTGGTGGGAATGCGGCGGAGTTTTATCATTTATAATACGTATTGTATATGGATTTAAAATTACAAGGTAAGGTGATCATTGTGTCGGGCGGGGCCAAGGGAATTGGCGAGGGGATTGTGCGGGTGCTGGCCAAGGAGGGGGCGATCCCGTTTATCATAGGTCGGAGTGCGGCCGATAATTTGACGGTGGTGGCTTCCGTGGAGGCCGCGGGCGGGAAGGCGTTCCAGGTGGAGGCGGAGCTGACGGAACCGGAGGCTTGTGCGGCGGCGGTGCAGGCGGTGCTTGCGACGTGCGGTCGGATCGACGGGCTGGTGAACAATGCGGGGGTGAACGATGGGGTTGGATTGGAGAAGGGAAGCTATGAGGCGTTCATGGCGTCGCTCCATCGGAACCTGGTCCATTATTATTTATTGGCGCATTATGCGTTGCCGGCGTTGAAGCAGTCGCGGGGGGCGATCGTGAATATCGGATCGAAGACGGCGGAGACCGGGCAGGGCGGAACGTCGGCGTATGCTGCGGCTAATGGAGGGCGGAATGCGCTCACGCGGGAGTGGGCGGTGGAGTTGCTGAAATACAGGATCAGGGTGAATGCGATAATCGTGGCGGAGTGCTGGACGCCGCTATATGAGAAGTGGATCAAGACGTTGCCGGATCCGGAGGCGAAGTTGGCGGAGATCGTGAAGAAGATCCCGTTGGAGAACCGGATGACGACGGCGGAGGAGATCGCGAATATGGCGGCCTTCCTGTTGTCGGAGCGGTCAAGTCATACGACGGGGCAATTGATCCATGTGGACGGGGGGTATGTTCATTTGGACAGGGCGCTGGCGAATGCGTAGGGGGCGCGGCCCGCTGGGGCGGGTGGTGTGAGGGTACAGAGACGTGTAGGGGGCGCGTGGGGTGCGGCGGGTTTTGGTGGAGGTGTGTGGGGTTAGGGTTAATTGGGGCGAAATCGCCATAATTAGAATTTAGGTATGCAGGCATTAGTTTGTATAAAGCCGGGGCAGTTCGAATATCAGGAAGTGGATGCGCCGATAGCTCGGCCTGGTCAGGCGATCATCAAGATCCGGCGGATAGGGATCTGCGGGACGGATTTGCATGCATTTGAGGGGACGCAGCCGTATTTCGAATATCCACGGATTCTGGGCCATGAGTTGGCGGGGGACCTGGTGGATCTCGACCGGGCGCCGGGTTTTGCTCCCGGGGATGCGGTGACGATCATCCCTTATTTCAATTGCGGGACATGTATTGCCTGCCGGACGGGCAAGCCGAATTGTTGTGTCTTTTTGAAGGTTTGCGGGGTACATATCGATGGCGGGATGGTGGATTATTTAGCGGTGCCTTCGGGTTCGCTGGTGTATGGGAGGGAGTTAAGCTATGATCAGTTGGCGTTGGTGGAGCCGTTTGCCATCGGAGCGCATGCGGTACGGCGGGCGGGTGTGCAGCCGGGGGAGTTTGTATTAGTGGTGGGGGCGGGCCCGATCGGACTGGGGACGATGGAGGCGGCGCGGATTGCAGGTGGCGAGGTGATTGCAATGGATATCAATGAGGGTCGGTTGAAATTTTGCAGGGAGACGCTGGGGGTGTTGCATACGGTGAAGGCGGGGGGAGGGGGTGTGGCGGGCCATGCGGGGAGCGGCGGCGCGGAGGATGATGCAAGGGAACAACTGAGACATATTACCCGCGGGGACATGCCGACGGTGTTGGTGGATGCGACGGGGAATCTTCAGGCGATCAACAGGTCCTTTGAATATATGGCGCATGGGGCGAGGTATGTATTGGTAGGGTTGCAGAAGGGGGAGATCCGGTTCAGTCACCCGGAATTTCACAAAAGGGAGGGAACGGTAATGAGCAGCCGAAATGCGACGCGGCAGGATTTTGAGTGGGTAATGGAGGCGATGCAGAAGAGGGAGATCGATCCGGCGAAATATATCACGCACCGGGTGGGTTTCGACGAGGTGAAGGCGGAATTTGCGGGATGGCTGGACCCGGCGAAGGGGGTGATAAAGGCGATGGTGGAGAAGGAGTGAGGGAAAAGGAGTGAGGCCGGCGGCGAGGCGCGGAGAAAAAATAAAATGTAGATCGTGAACAAAAAAGTGTTGTCATTCGGGGAATTGTTGTTGCGGATCTGTCCGGATGCAGAGGGGAATTGGCTGGAGGACAACAGTTTACCTGTTTATGCAGGCGGAGCGGAGGCGAATGTGGCCACTGCGCTGGCGTTATGGGGGGTGCCGTCGGCTTATCTTACGGCGTTGCCGGATAATCTGCTGGCGCGTCAGGTAGCAGCCTACCTGGAGGGCCGCGGGGTGGATGTATCAAGAATATTGTACCGGGGTGAGCGGCTCGGCCTTTATTATTTGCCAAAGGGCAGGGACGTCAGGAATGCGGGGGTTATTTATGACCGGGCGCATTCTTCCTTCTCGGAGCTGCGGCCGGGGTTGGTCGATTGGGATAAGGCATTGGAAGGAGTGGGGTGGCTGCATTTCAGCGCGATCTCGCCGGCGCTCGATCGCGGGGTGGCGGAGGTTTGCGAGGAAGGGCTAAAAGCCGCTGATGCGAGGGGGATCACCATCTCGGTCGACCTCAACTATCGGGCGAAGCTGTGGCAGTACGGCGTTGCGCCGACAGCGGTGATGCCGGGGCTTGTCCGATATTGCGACCTGGTCATGGGCAATCTTTGGGCGGCAGAAAAAATGCTGGATATTCCGCTGGATGCGGGCCTGGCGGAAAGGGGGAGGAAGCAGGATTTCCTGGAGCTTGCCCGGTGGGCCAGCGAGCAGATCATCGAACGGTTTCCCAAGGTCAGGCAGGTAGCCAAGACGTTCCGGTTTGACCGGGGAGAGAAGGGAATCCGGTATTACACGACCTTTTTTGCTGACGGCGAGTTGTATTCGTCGCGGGAGTACGAGTCGGATGCGATCGTGGATAAAGTGGGCAGCGGGGATTGTTTCATGGCCGGGTTAATCCGGGGCCTGTACCGGCGACAGCCGTTGGGCGAGATGTTGGAATTCGCTACAGCGGCGGCATTTTTCAAACTATTTATTTTAAGCGATGCGACCGACCAACCGGCAGAAGACATCGAAAAATTTATGGCGACCCATGAGCGGAAATAAAGGTGTTTCATTTAGTATCCTCAGCAACGGCATGTTGCCCTTGTACTATTGTAACAGTCTGACAGTAAGCCTGGACATTGCGCGGGTGTTGCACAGGGCGGGCGTCGGGGCCATTGAATATACCAACCGCGGTCCGGCGGCGCTGGAGAATTTCACGGCGATGAAAAAGACATTGGCTGAGGAGTTGCCCGGGCTGCACCTCGGGATCGGTACGGTCAAATCGCAGGAGGAAGCCGAGGCTTATGTGCTGGCGGGCGCCGAATTTATCGTGTCGCCCATCGTCAATCCGGCGGTAGCGGCGGTGGCGAAGGCGGCAGGCTTGTTGTGGATACCCGGCTGTATGACGCCGACCGAGATCTATCTGGCGCAGGAGTTGGGGGCGCAGATCATCAAACTGTTCCCGGCGAATATCCTGAAGCCGGAATTCCTGCGGTCGATCCTGGGTTTGTTCAGAGGACAGAAATTCATCCCGACGGGCGGGGTAGAGATCGATGAAAGAAATATCCGCGAGTGGTACGAGGCGGGGGTGGTTGCCGTCGGGATGGGGAGCAAACTGATCACAGAGGAGATCATTGTCCATGGATATTATGATCTTTTGCATGAGCGAACGCTGTTGGCCTTATCTATGGTTCGAAAAGTCAAACAAGAAATGAATCGATAACCATGAACTTATCAAAAGAAAACTTATCCGCTATCCGGGAAACAGAATTGATCAAGCCGGGCGCGGCGCTGTTCGAGCTGCCGGAGAAAGTGTTGCAATTCGGAACGGGGGTATTGTTAAGGGGATTGCCCGATTATTTTATCGATAAAGCGAACCGGCGGGGGCTTTTCAATGGCCGGGTGGTGGTGGTAAAGTCGACGGATTCCGGAGATGCGGGGGTATTTGACCGGCAGGATGGGCTATATACCTTATGTGTCCGCGGGATCGAGGACGGAAGAAAGGTGGAGGAGAATATCATTTGTTCTTCGATCAGCCGGGTCTTATCGGCGCGGGATCAATGGAGGGAGATCCTGGCGCTGGCGCGTTTTTGGGAGATGCAGATCGTGGTCAGCAATACGACGGAAGTGGGGATTCAACTGGTAGAAGATGATATCCGGCGGGAACCGCCGGTTTCGTACCCGGGTAAGCTCCTGAGTTTCCTGTATGAACGATATAAAGCATTCGGGGGCAGCCCTGAAAGCGGGATGGTCATCGTCCCGACGGAGCTCATCGTGGACAATGGGAGGAAGCTGGCGGGGATCGTAAAGGAACTGGCGAAAATGAATCAGCTGGAGGCGGATTTCTACTTATGGCTGGACCGGCATTGTCATTTCTGCAGCTCACTGGTCGACAGGATCGTTCCGGGCAAGCCGGATGCAACAGCCTTACAACAATTGCAGCATGATCTGGGTTATATGGATGAGCTGCTGGCCGTTTGCGAAGTATATAGACTTTGGGCGATCGAGGGGGGTGAGGAAGTGAGGAGGGTGTTGTCTTTCGGGGCTGCTGACGAGGGGGTGATCATTGAGCCGGATATCGAGATCTACCGGGAGCTGAAGCTGCGGCTGCTGAACGGTACGCATACATTGAGCTGCGGATTGGCAGTGTTGGCAGGGTTTGCGACGGTGAAGAAGGGGATGGACGATACGGCGTTTGCGGCCTTTGTCACGGACCTGATGCTCAAGGAGATTGCGCCTTCGATCCCTTACCGGCCGGCGGTGGAGCAAGCGCGGGATTTTGGGCTGCAGGTATTGGACCGGTTCCGGAATCCGCATCTCCAGCATCAATGGATAAGCATCACGATGCAGTACTCTTCGAAGATGAAAAGCAGAGTGATACCGGTACTCCTGGAGCATTACAAACATCATTCGGAGGCGCCGGTACATATCGCGCTGGGGTTCGCCGCGTTTTTGCTCTTCATGAAGGCGGAGAAGAAGGAAGGGTGGGATGATAAGGCGGGATATTTTGCGGACTTGTGGACGAGGTATCCGGCGCAGGACGTAGTGAAGAAGGCGTTGGGGGATCAAGTGCTTTGGGATGCGGATCTGCTATCGCTGAAAGGGTTTGCGGGGGCGGTACTTGAGCAGCTGGATATCCTGATCAATAAGGGCGCATTGACAGCGCTGGTGATGATGAACGCACAAAAAAATATTGTATGAGCACGATATCAATCGTATTGAAGGTACATCCGGCCGATAATGTGCTGGTGGCGCTGATAAATCTTGAGAAGGGGACGGTGGTCCCTTTTGAAGGGGAGGAGTATTTGATCGGCGAGAATGTAAAGGCCAAGCATAAGTTTTCGATCGCGGACCTGAAGCCCGGTGATCCGATCACGATGTATGGGGTCCTGGTAGGCAAGGCGCAGGAGCCGATCAAAAGAGGCGGGCTGATCAACACGACGAATGTGAAACATGCGACAAATGACTTTACGATCGGCGAGCGGCATCCGGAGTGGGTGGTACCGGATGTGTCCGCGTTCAGGGACCGGACCTTTAACGGCTATCATCGGGCTGACGGGAGTGTCGGCACGGCAAATTACTGGGTGGTCATTCCGATGGTTTTTTGTGAGAACCGAAACCTGGATGTATTGCAGCAAGCGTTGGTGACCGACCTGGGTTATGGGCGCAACCGGTCCTATCAGTTGCAGTCGCAGCAGTTGATCCAGTTATACAAAACGGGAAAGAGCGTGGAAGAGATCCTTGGGGCCGATCTGTATGCCGATTACGGGGCGTCCGCGAGTCAACGGTTGTTCCCGAATGTGGATGGCATCAAGTTCCTGACGCACGACGGCGGCTGCGGGGGTACGCGGCAGGATGCGCAGGCGTTGTGTGGACTGCTGGCTGGGTATGTTACGCATCCGAATGTAGTCGGGGCGACGGTGTTGAGCCTGGGTTGCCAGAATGCCCAGGTGAGTATCCTCGAGGAAGAGATCCGGAAGCGGTCGCCTCATTTCTCCAAGCCGATGTATATCCTGGAACAGCAGAAAGTGGGGAAGGAGTCGGAGTTCCTGTCTCTTGCCATCAAGCAAACGTTTGCGGGATTGATCCTGGCCAATAAAGAAAAACGCAAGCCGGCGCCGTTGAGCAAGCTATGTATCGGGCTGGAGTGCGGCGGATCAGACGGGTTCTCGGGGATTTCGGCGAATCCGGCGATCGGGTACACCTCCGATCTGTTGGTGGCGTTGGGCGGATCGGTCATCCTGTCGGAGTTTCCCGAGCTTTGCGGGGTGGAGCAGAACCTGAGTGACCGATGTTCGGATGTTGAGACGGCGGAGCGGTTCTCGACGCTGATGCGTATCTATAATGACCGTGCGAAGGCGGTTGGTTCGGGCTTCGATATGAATCCTTCGCCGGGCAATATCCGGGACGGGTTGATCACCGATGCGATCAAGTCAGCGGGTGCGGCGAAGAAGGGTGGGACGTCGCCAGTGGTGGCGGTGTTGGACTATCCAGAGAAGGTGACCAAGCCGGGATTGAACCTGTTGTGTACGCCGGGGAACGATGTGGAGTCGACGACGGCGGAGGTAGCGGCGGGAGCAAATATTGTTTTATTCACTACAGGACTTGGGACGCCCACGGGAAATCCGGTGGCGCCGGTTGTGAAGATCGCGTCGAATACCGCGTTATTCGAGCGGATGCGGGATATCATCGACATCAATACCGGGACGGTGATAGAGGGGAAGGAGACGATCCCGCAAGCGGGCGCGAGGATATTGGATTATGTGATCGGCGTTGCGAGCGGCGAGATCGAGATTGCGGCGGTGAGGCATGTGCAGGATGATTTTATCCCGTGGAAACGGGGGGTGTCGCTTTAAAGTGAGGCTGTAGGCGGTCGGGCAAACGGTCGAAGACAATTTTTATAGGCGGTTATGTTTAAAATTGTTAAGCAAAGAGACGTATCTATCCTTCAATTCGCCGGGCAACAGCTTCACAAATGCGTCAACCTTCGGTTGGGAAGGAGTGTTGCCGGGTAGATCTACCCAATGGTACTGGCCGGTCCACTTCATTGCAATTCCAGTTGACGAAGCCTCTATAATTTCTTGAAATGCCTGCTCAAATTTATCCTTTTGTGCCTGAGAAGAAGCCATTTTGTTTAGAATTGATTTAGAATGATTTTATAGGATTTATCTGGTAGTTTACAAAAATATACTTTTACGGCGAGTTGGCGGGATTAAGCCGTTTTCCGGTAGTTAAGGACGGCCCAGGGGGGGAAGGTGCTACGATGGTTTGGGCCCAGCCGGTGGGGGGTATAAATGGCAGGGTGCAGGTGTCTTATGTACATGATGAGGATCCGGCGCTTGCATTTTATTGTAGGGGGATTGGTTGGGCTTGTCCTTATATTTTCCAAATGCGTGCAATCGGGATCGGGTGGTGGAGATACAGGAGGGCTGTCGGCTTCGGGTGATCCGCGTGGGCGCACGTATGCAGGAATGAAAGCCTGTCTGGGATGTCATAAGGGCATTGGAGATTCCTATTTGCATGCGGCGCATGAGATGACGTCAAGGGCAGCGGATATGCATTCTGTGGCGGGATCGTTGGCGGCCCGGGGAAATGAATTTGTATATGGACCGGGGCGGAAGGTCGCGATGCAACAACGGGACAGCGGGCTTTTCCAGGTAGCGGTCAAGCCGAATGGGCAGGAGGCACATCGGTTCGATATTGTGGTGGGGTCCGGCCGGAAGGCGCAGACCTATTTATACTGGAAGGGGGAAGGGGTGTTTCAATTGCCGGTGTCTTTTTTCGTAACGCAGCAAAGCTGGGCGAACAGTCCGCATTACCCGATGGACAGTATTTGGTTTGGCAGGGCTGTGGATGTGGGGTGCTTCGAATGTCACGCCTCTTATATCACGAAGAAGGGGTTGATCCATGTCGATGCGTTCAACGGGACGCCGCAGTATGACAGGGCCAGTATCGTATACGGGATCGACTGTGAGCGCTGTCATGGGCCGGGTGCGATGCATGCAGCGTGGCAGACGGCGCATAAGGAGGATAGGGCGGGGAGGTATGTTGCGCGGCTTGCGGCGTTGAGCAGGGAGCAGAAGTTGGATGTCTGCGCGCAGTGTCATTCGGGAGGGCATCCTTCGGAGCGGCGATCGGTCTTCCATTTCAAACCGGGGGATAGGTTAGCCAATTATTTTTTTGCCGATCCGCGGATGGTGGCGGCGCCGGAGAGAACGGATGTGCATGGCAATCAGTATGCGCTCCTGGCGGCAAGCAAATGTTTTCTGAAATCATCGACGCTGGATTGCGGGAGTTGTCATGATCCGCATGTGAAGGAGCGGGATCGCCTGACGGTGTTTGCGACGCGGTGTATGAATTGTCATGGGATGGGGGATATGCAACGAGTGCATGAGGCGAACGGGGAGAGGGCACGGGCGGATTCGCTGTTCCTCATCAAAAATTGCATCGACTGTCATATGCCGGCCAGGGCATCGGAGGCCATAACGATGTTCACGCAGCGACAGCGGGGTCCGGTAGCGGACCTGGTTCGAAGCCATCTGATCGCTATTTATCCGACTGAGGCAAAAAAGAGGTTGCGGGGTCGGAAGGCTGACTGAAGTCGTCGCGGTAGGTAATCTTTCCGTTGGACAGGTAGACATAGTCTACGGAGCCGGTACCCTCGAAGCGATAATCGATCCCGACGATCCTGGAGTGGCGGATATGCCGCGGTACGGTATAGGCAAGTTGGTCATTGATAAAAATCTTTGCCTTACCGCTGTCGGATTCGATGCGGACCTTGACAAATTTGGAAAAGTCAACACCGAAGTTGGAGAGATCTTCCATTTTTCCCGAGGTATAAAAGTAGGTGAAGTAGAGGTCGGCGGTGGAGATGCAGCCTTTTGCGCAGAGGGGGACCCAAACGGCGGTGTTTTCGCAGAGGAGATAGATCCGGCTCATCTGGCAGGCGTTTGAGCCCTCGGAGTAATCATTCTTTACCGATGTTTCAAAAATAAAATGATCGGAGTAGATCTCGCCGAAGTCCCGGACGTTGGAAAACATTACGGTGGGGGCGGACGGCTGCAGGGGGATATTCTTTCCCCGGATCTGGTCGAGGGACAGGCTGATCTTACCGTCGTGGATGGCTTCTTCCTTTTTAAAATAGATGGGCACAGGGTCCCGCTCGATCAATGGAAGCCAGCCGTTGGATTGGATGAGCAGGTTATGGGATTTGACAACCTGGTCATGGACCTGCAGGGTGGCGTGGTAGAAGTCGGGGTAATAGTAGATGGATGTATATTGATGGCCGTTCCTCGGCACTTTCACCCGGCGGGTAGTATCCCAGGATTGTTGGATGATCACGGTGTCGTCGGGGGAGCGGCTGGCGTCGTAGTCGAAGACGACGGAGTTTGGGAGGCCGGCCGTAACGATTTTTTTACTACTGAAGGAATAGTCCCGCGGTTGGGGGGGCGGTTGCTGGCCGTGGAGAAAGAAGAGGATGGCCAGAATGAGGACAAGGACAGGGGCGACCAGCCAGATGCGGCGGAATGGGCCATGCCCGGTGCGGGGAGGTTGATCGGGGTGGTTTTGCGGGACGGGATCGGGTTGATCGGGGTGGTTTTGCGGGATAGGATCGGGTTGATCGGCGCGGATGCCGGGGTTGGGTTTGCCGTTGGTACTGTTCAGGGCTGCTTCGGAATGGTTTTGGATGCTTTCGGGAGAATGTCGCGCAACTTCGGGAGGATTTTGGGTAACTTCAAGATGAGGTTGGGCAGGGGCATGTTGAGTCGGGGGATGTTTGGCGGCCAGATCCCGCCAGTTGTCATAGCCCAGGAATTGCGCGAGGGTATTGAGAGTATGGGTATTGGGCAAGCTGTCGTACCTGACTTTTCCCCAAACCCGTTTGAGGGTGACGTGGCTTATCGTTATTCCGGTCTCGTCGCGGATCAATTCGCTGAGCTGGAGGAAGTCTTGGTTGGTCCAGGTATCGCTGTTGCCCCAGCCGGTCTTTTCTTCGAACATCTTCTTAACCTGCCGGATCAGGCTTTCGTCAGTCTGCATGGCGTAAGGAATGAATTTAAAGTCTGACCTACCGGTTCAGTCTGCAAAAATAATAGGATTCGTCTGCCTGCCCGGGTTTGTACCAACTTGTACCAACGTGTACAACGGTTGGATTGCCGGTTACGAGCCTTTCGCTCAATTTTATAACAATTTACTCTAATCTGGTGAACTCTATGCGCTTTTTCTATTACTGGTTATTGTTGCTTTTGCTTTGGAATATTCGCCCGGCCGTTGCCCAGGATAAATATGCCTTTCCCCAGAATAGATATGAACACCGAGCGCTGAATTTACCGACTGACCGGTTCCTCGGAAGTATCAGGTTCCGGGTGTTGATTGGCGGCATTATTTTAGGGAAGATCCGGCTGGGCGATTTTCCGGATTCGCTGAATTTCATATTCGATACCGGCTGCGGCGGGGTCTCGCTGGATTCCCTGACGGCATTGAGGCTAAAGCTGGTTCCGCATCCCAGTTCCTTAACTGTGCGGGGGATTGCGGGAACGCGGCCGGAGGAGCTGCTGGACGGGATGCGGCTGCATTTCGGGAATGTTACGCTGGACAGTTTGACGATGCAGGTGAACAATTATGATATCCTGACCAGCGTCTATGGAGAGCAGATCGACGGGATCCTGGGGTATGGGTTCTTTTCCCGTTACCTGGTACGGGTTGACTATGACAGCTGCCGGATCGATATCTACTCGAAGGGTTCGGTGCGTTATCCAAAGGGCGGATATTTGTTGCGGCCGCAGCTGGTGGGATTGCCGATGCTGGAGGGGCGGTTGAATGATGCGCGGAATATCAATTCGCGGTTCTTTTTCGATACGGGGGCGGGATTGTGTCTGCTATTCTCGTCGAATTTCACTGCCGACAGTGCGGTCTTCGGTCCCAAGAAGAAGCGGCCGGTGCGGGCGGAGGGTGCGGGGTTGGGCGGAAAGAAGGAGATGCAGCTGACGACGCTGAAGACCTTCTCTATAGGGCCGTTCAGGTTCCGGCAGGTACCAACCTATGTCTTCGATGATTCGTATGATGTGACCAATTATCCGCAGCTGGGCGGATTGATCGGGAATGATCTGTTACGGCGGTTCAATCTCATTCTGAACTATTCCCGGTCGGAGATCTACCTGGTGCCGAATGGGGATTTCTACCAACCGTTCGACTACAGCTATAGCGGGGTGACCATTGCACTGGTGAGCGGGAAGATCGTGGTTACGGACGTAATGAAGGATTCACCCGGGAACAAGGCGGGTTTTCGGGAGGGGGATGTGGTACTGGAGGTGAATGGGGATCAGCGGCAGGATATGCAGGTGTATCAGAGTTTGTTGCGGACAATCGGACCGCGGGTGAGGGTGCTGGTGAGAAGGGAGGAGGGGGAGGTAGCGGAGTTGTCACTGAAGGTGAAAAGTATATTGTAGGGCTAGCTTGCCAGGAGGGTGCCGATGCGTTTGTAGAGTTCAGTAAATTCGAAAGGTTTGGTCATGTATTCGTTCATCCCGGATTCGATGCATTGAAGCTGTTCGCCCTTCATGGCCGTGGCGGTCATGGCGATAATGGGAGTTTGCAATTTGAGGTCGTTCCGGATATATCGGGTGGTAGCATAGCCGTCCATTTCCGGCATCTGGATATCCATAATGATAAGGTCGAATACCCGGTCCTGCTGCAGGTGCCGGATGGCGTCGGCACCATTGTTAAAAATTTCAACCTCTCCGCCTGCCTTCCTTAGTACATAATCGATCAGTTTTTGGTTGATCTCATTGTCTTCGGCTACGAGGAAACGTTTGCCGGCCAGCAACTTGCTATAGTCCTGAGTGGTATCGGCGGCACTCCGGTCGTCGTCGGCGGCGGCGCTGACGCCAAAAGGCAGGTTGAATTGGAATGTAGCCCCCTTGCCGATGGCGCTGGTAACACTGATATCCCCGCCCTGCAGTTGGAGCAGCTGTTTGCAGATGGTCAGGCCGAGGCCTGTTCCGCCGTATAGCCGCGAGGTGTTGCGACTGCCCTGGGCAAAGCTGTCAAAAATTTGGGGCAGGCTGGCTTCGGGGATGCCAATCCCGGTATCTTTTACGCTGAACGCGAGGATGACGTCGGATGCAGTCTGTTGCCGGAGGGTCACGTCGACCCGGATATGCCCCTGATCGGTGAATTTGATGGCGTTGCCAAGCAGGTTGATGAGTACCTGGTTCAGCCGATGGGGGTCGCCGATCAGCCATTGGGGGACGGTTGGGTCAATGCTCGTAAAGAGCTCGAGGCGCTTCTTCTTAAGCCGGTGTTCGAAGATCGCTGTGGCGTTATCGAGGACGTCGGAGAGGTTAAAGGTGATCTTTTCGATGTTGAGCTTGCCGGCTTTGATCTTTGAGAAGTCAAGGATATCTCCTACGATGACGAGGAGGTTGTTCACGGAACGTTTGATGACTTCGGCGAGTTCATATTGCTTCGTGCTCAGGTTCGTGCTGAGGAGCAGGTCGGTCATGCCTTTGATGCCGTTCATGGGTGTACGGATCTCGTGGCTCATGTTGGCGAGGAATTGTTCCTGCAACTGTTTTGCCTCCCGGGCTTCGCGGATGGCGGCCTCAAGCTGCTCCTGTACCCTTTTCCGGCGGCTGATATCGCTGTTGATCTTGATAAGGATAAAGATGAAGAAGATGGAACCGGCGATCCTGAGCACAAGCGCCAGCCACGCTGTTCTGCGGTTGCCGGCTTCGTTGATCTCCTTACGTTCGGCAAGGATGATCCTTTCGGCGACCGTCATCCGGACGAGGAGAGCCTGGAGCGTGCTGTCGGCGGCAGCGAGTCGGCTTTCAAGCGCCGGGGCGGCGTTGGTGGCCACTGCGTTGATGGGGGCGGGGGATCCAGGGGTTACGGGTATGTGGGTCGCGGCGTTGAAGAAGGAGGAGTTGAGGTTGTCTTCCGATCGGATCTTGTCGTTGATCAGGCCGGCGAGCCGGTCGATATTGCCGTCCTGGTCGCTATTGTCGTTGATCAGGCGGTGCAGGGTGTCGAGGGATTGTCCGAGTTGGCGGTGGAAGGTCTTTATTTGACGGGCGGCAGAGGGGTCACCGCTTTGCAGGAAGCGATAGGAGGCATCACCGGACTCGGCCGTCAGGAGATCTATACCCTGCAGGGTGCTGATCACTTCGTAAGTGCGGCTGATCTGTGAGCTGGTTTTTCCGAGATTCCTATTCTGGGCGTAGATCAGAAAGCCGACGATAAAGAGGGTGACGATCAGAAAAATCAGCAGCCAGGCGATCTTACGTTGAATGACGATTCTTGATTTGGGAATCAATCGCATAGGTTATTTCTTCGGGTGTCACCTATAACGCAAAAAAGCCACTTTATTATGTGTATCTCTTTATCTTTATAACATGAATATGCAATGGTGTATCCTTTTGATGGCTGTGTTATCAGGGGCTTCAGCCGGCGCCCAGGTCATTTTTCCGAAGATCGATACTACGGTGAAGATCGGCAAGGCGGGATATCGGGTTGAATGCAAAAATAAAAAATATGACGAGAACCAGCTGACGGTGCGACCTGTGGGGTTTGACAATGCGGCAAGGGAGGCGAATTTCATGTTGCGGGGGCGGGTGGCAAAGGCGGAGATCGACGATCTGAACGGTGATGGGTATCCGGACCTGGTCCTTTATGTCTACTCGGATTCGTCGGCAATTTTTGGGACGGTATATGCTTTTGTGTCGAAGGCGAATAAATCATTTACCGGTTGCGTGCTGCCTGATCCCATGATGGATGGAAAGATAAATGACGGATATAAGGGGCATGAACAATTCTCTTTGATGGAGGGCTACTTATTGGAAAAGTTTCCCATCTATAAAACCGGGGATGATAGGGATAAGCCTTCAGGAGGGACCCGGGTGCTCCTCTATCAGCTTGTTCCGGATGAGGGGGAGCGCTTCAAGTTCCAGAGGGTACGGACTTACGATACACATTAGTTGGGAGAACGGATGAATGTTCGGTCGTTGGCCGCAGGCGTTTGGAGGAGCGGCGTATGTTCTGCCGTTTGCTGCAGTGCGGCGAATAGTCTGTCGAGGTCGTCCTGGTTGTTGAAGGCATTGATCGAATAGCGCAGCAGGTTGTAGTTGCCGTGGCGGTTAACGGCGACCTCTATCCGGAAGGTCTCGAACAAATAACGTTTTAGCTGCCCGGCGTCAGGGGTTTGGATAATGATGGCGAACATCTGGCCAAGGAAGTCTTCGTTGATCGGGCAGATCGGTTCGGAGCCGAGCAGGTCGCAGAAGCGAAGGGCGTTGTCGCGGACCAACCGGCGGCAGACGGCGGCGACCTCTGGCCATTGGTTTTCCTGCATGAAAGCGATGGAGCGCGGGATGGTCAGGAAGGCCGCAAAGTCGCGCGTTCCCTGTGCCTGATGATAATCGAGGAATTGAGAATGCGAGGGTTCTATGCTGTTATAGCCCCAGCTAATAAGAAGCGGATCGAAGAGCGACTGTAGTTCCCGTCTCACATACAGGAAAGAGGAGCCCTTCGGGGTCATCATCCATTTGTGGCAGGCACCGGTATAGATATCGGCGGGCAATTCCAGGAGGTCGAGCGGAAGATGGCCGGGGATGTGGGCGCCGTCGACGATAGTGATCAGCCCGCGCTCGCGGGCAGCGGCGCAGATTTCGTGAGCGGGCAGGACGATGGCGGTGGTGCTGGTGAGATGGCTGATAAAAATGGCCTTTGTCCGGGGCGTGATGCCGGCGAGGAAGTCGGAGATCAGCTCTTCTTTTGAGGTGACAGGCAGGCGGATCGGACGGCGGATATAGCTGGCACCTTTCTTTTCACAATAATATGTCCAGGTTCGGTCGCAAGCGCCGTATTCGAGGTCGGTGCTGAGGATCTCGTCGCCGGGATGAAGCGGAAAACTTTTGGCGATGATATTCATTCCATAGGAGGGGTTGGTCGTATAGACGACATCGTTTGGGTCGCAGCGGATGTAGGCTGCCAGCGCCTGCCGGGATTGCTCCAGGTAGAGGGGTCCGTTGACGTTCATAAACTGCGCCGGTTCCAATTCCAGCTCGCGCTGCCAGCGTTGGTAGTCTTCGAAGATGGGGCGGGGACAGGCGCCAAATGCGCCGAAGTTAAGATAGGTGATATTGGGATCGAGGAGAAAGGGTGATGGGGTGACAGGCAGGTGCATGCGGCAAAAATACTGAAATTCTACCGTCGATAAAAAGAGGGCGGTCTTTCGAAAAATTAGGGGTACCTTTTTGGCATAATCAATTTTATGCCAAAGCCTATACCATTACTTCTTGCAGCTCTCGGAATGCTGGCTTTTCCACTGATGGCCGGCGCTATAGATACGCATGATACGCGAATGCTGTCCCAGCCGGCGGTAAGCGCCGATCATATCGCCTTTATCTATGCGGAGGATCTTTGGGTGGCGAATGCGGATGGGTCCAATCCGCGGCGGTTGACCGTTAGCGAGGGGATCGAGTCCAACCCGGTCTTCTCGCCGGATGGAAAATGGATCGCGTTTAGCGCCCAGTATGACGGGAACACTGACGTTTATATTATTCCTGTGGAGGGCGGGATACCAAAGCGGCTGACCTGGCATCCGGGTGCGGACATCGTACGGGGTTTCACCCCAGACGGGAAGTCGGTTCTGTTCATTTCGCAGCGGGATTGTTTCTCGAGTCGTTATACCAAGTTGTATACGGTCCCGGTAACGGGTGGACCAGCGAAAGAACTGGAGATCCCCAATGCCTATTTCGGGTCGTATTCGCCTGACGGCAGCCGGATAGCCTATACGCCGATCCCGGATGCCTTCAGACAGTGGAAGCATTACCGCGGCGGGTCGATTGCGCGGATCTGGCTCTTCTCGTTCAGGGATATGACGGTGGAGGCGATCCCGCAGCCGGCCACGGGGAGTAATGATACGGGTCCCGTCTGGGTGGGCAATACCATATATTTCCGAAGTGACCGGGATGGGGAGTTCAATTTATATGCATATGATATCGGCTCGAAGCAAGTGAAGGGGTTGACGCATTTTACGGATTTCCCGGTCCTGAATATGTCGGGAAGGGATGGGAAACTGGTGTTCGAGCAAAGTGGGTATCTCCATGTTTATGATCTGGGAGCGGGTGCGGAGAAGAAACTGACGATCGGGATCGCAGCCGATCTGCTCGAGTTGCGGTCGCGGTATGTGTCGGGCCCGCAGTATATCGAGCGCGGGGATATCTCTCCTTCGGGATCCCGTGTGGTGTTCGATTACCGTGGCGATATTATTACTGCACCAGCGGAGAAGGGAGACTACCGGAACCTGACCCAGACGGTTGGAGCGCATGAGGCCTGGTCAGCGTGGTCGCCTGACGGCAAGTCCATCGCATATATTTCGGATGCATCCGGAGAGAATGCGGTTTGCATCCAGCCGGAGGACGGGAAAGGGTCGGTACGGGTCATCAAATTAGCAGGGGCCGGATTCTATGCCAATTTGAAATGGTCGCCCGACAGCAAAAAGATCGCTTTTGTGGATAATTCAAGAACATTATTTATCCTTGATCTCACTACCGGGGAGATCAAAAAGATAGATGCGGATGAAATATATGGCCCGGGCGCTTACCGGGATATTGCCAGCGACTGGTCTTCCGACTCGAAGTGGTTGGCTTATACCAAGGTAACGGCGACTCAGTTCAAGCGGATATTTTTGTATTCAATCACCGAGCAGAAATCATTTCCATTAACCGACGGGTTAAGCGATGTCGATGAACCGAAATTCGACCCACAGGGGAAATACCTGTATTTCTTTGCTTCGACGGATGCGGGGCCAGTCCTCAATTGGTTTGACCAATCGAGCATCGATATGCGACTAACGGCATCTATTTACCTGGTGACGCTGCAAAAGGAGACGATCTCTCCATTTGCCAAAGAAAATGATGAGGAAAAGGTAGCCGCGGCCGACACGGGAAAAACTGTGACGGACAAGAAGGCGGCATTGGACAAGAAGCCGGAGGTCTTACATATCGATTGGGATGGGATACAGAACAGGATTGTCGACCTTCCGATCAGGGCAGGGCAGTTTATGGACCTGAATATCGGCAAGGATGATGCAATATATTATATCGACTATACGAACGGCAATGGAGGGGCGATTCATAAATATGACCTTAAGAAACGGAAGGATGCGGAGGTGACCGATCTCGACTGGTACCTGTTGTCCGCTGATAAAAAGAAAATGCTGTATATAAAGGGAGGCAGTTGGTGGGTGGTTGACGCCGGCGGCAAGCCGGAGCCGGGCAAGGGTCCGGTTCCGATAGGGGATATCCAGGTGAAGGTGGATCCGGCGGTCGAATGGGCGGATATATTTGATGAAGCCTGGCGGGTGAACCGGGATTATTTCTATGACCCCAACATGCACGGTGTCGACTGGCTCGCGATAAAAAAGAAATACGCTGCCTTTCTTCCTGACCTTTCCTGCCGGGACGACCTCAACCAGGTTATCCAATGGATGGGAAGTGAATTGTCTATCGGGCATCATTTCATCCTGAGCGGCGGAGATCATCCATTTACAGTGAAACCCGTCAGTGGAGGCCTGTTGGGCGCGGATTATGAAGCGGCGAACGGGCGCTACCGGATCAAAAAGATCTATGGCGGATTGAACTGGAACCCCAACTTACGGGCACCACTGACTGAGCCGGGCGTCAATGCCAGGGTAGGGGAATATATCCTCGCCGTCAATGGGCGGGAGGTCAAAGCGGAAGATGACATTTTCGAGTTTTTTGAAAATACGGCCGGCAAGATCGTGGAGATGACGATCGGCCCCAACCCGGACATGACGGGGTCGAGGGTGGTAAAGGTGGTCCCGGTGAATAACGAATATGCGCTTCGCAACCGGGACTGGGTGGAAGGCAATCTTAAGAAAGTCACCGAGGCGACGGGCGGCAAGGTGGCCTATGTGTATGTCCCCAATACCGCGCAGGCGGGGCATGATTATTTCAAACGATATTTCTTTCCGCAGGTTGACAGGCAGGCGATCATCGTCGACGAACGTTTCAACGGCGGGGGGGATCTGGCCGATTATTATATCGAATTGCTGACGCGGCCTCACCAGGCCAACTGGCATACGCGGTATGGCCGGGATTTTAAATCACCGCTTGCTTCTATCGAAGGGCCAAAGGTCATGCTGATCGATGAAACGGCCGGTTCCGGCGGCGATATGCTGCCATGGATGTTCCATAAATTTGGGGTTGGCACGCTTATCGGCAAGCGTACCTGGGGCGGCCTGGTCGGTATCCTGGGATACCCGATACTGTTAGATGGCGGCCTGGTGACGGCGCCCAATGTCGGCATCTGGACGAAGGATGGGTTTGTGGTGGAGAATGTGGGGGTGTCGCCGGATATCGAGGTGGAGCAGAACCCGGCGGACGTGATCAAGGGGCATGATCCGCAATTGGAGAAGGCGATCCAGGTGGCGATGCAGCAGTTGGCGGAGCATCCGGTGACGGAGCCCGTGCGGCCGTCGTTCCCGGTGGTGGGGAAAAATTAGGCAAGGGGATCGGTAGTGGGAGAAATCAGGAAAGTGGTGGTGGGGAAAATCAGGTACTAATCATAAATAGCTAAAAATGGCGGAACAAACGATATTCATTACGGGTGCAACGGGAGGATTGGGAAGCGTTGTTGTCCCTTATTTTCTTGACAGAGGGTGGCGGGTGATCGCGGTACTGTCCGAGGAAAATGCCAAGAACAAACCCGAGAGCCATCCTATGCTCGATGTGCAGGTTGTGGATTTGACCGATGAAAGGGCCGTCGGAACATTAATTTCCTGGCTCATCCAGACGTATGGGGGAATTGATGCAGCGCTGCTGCTGGCGGGAGGTTTTGTGGCCGGCGGGGTGGCGGATGCAACGGGAAATGAGGTAAAGACGATGTTTGCCATAAATTTCGAGACGGCTTATTATGCTGTAAGGCCGGTGTACAATCAAATGCTCGAGCGGGGGAAGGGGCGGATCATACTGGTCGGTGCGCGGCCTGCATTGGACCCTTCGGCGGGCAAGACATCGGTTGCCTACGCGCTTAGCAAATCCCTGTTATTCCAGCTGGCCGAGATCCTGAATGCGGATGCCAAGGGAAAGGACGTAGTGACCCATGTGGTGGTCCCGTCGATAATCGACACGCCGAATAACCGGAAATGGATGGCCAAGGCGGACTTTGACAGCTGGGTAAAGCCGGAGCAGCTGGCGGAGATCTTCAACTTTATTTGTTCGGATGGTTCTGCGCCATTGCGTGATCCGGTGTGGAAGGTTTATAATAATGCCTGAACCGGGCGGAGCCCGAAAATCAAAATATGGAGAATATCGAGATTGCCACAATCAAGATTGCCTCGGCGCAATTCGAGCATGCAAGCGGAGATAAGGCGCGCAACCTGGATGCTATCCGGCGGCTGACCGCAAGGGCTGCCGCTGCAGGAGCTCAGGCAGTCGCTTTTCACGAGTGCAGTATTTCCGGTTATTCGTTTGCGCGGCGGTTATCCAGGGCGGAGTTGCTCGAGGTGGCGGAGACGATCCCGGAAGGGCCAAGTATCCGGGCGTTGACGGAAATGGCCAGGCAATTCGAGATCACGATCCTGGCGGGGCTTTTTGAGAAGGATAAGCAGGATGGGATCTATAAGGCTTATGTTGCAGTGGATAAAGGCGGGCTGTTGGCCAAGTTCCGAAAGCTGCATCCCTTCATCAACCCGCATATTATTCCGGGTGACCGATATGTGGTGTTCGACCTGCAGGGCTGGAAATGCGGGATCCTGGTCTGTTATGATAACAATATTATCGAGAATGTGCGGGCCACGGCGCTGCTGGGAGCGGATATTATTTTCATGCCGCATGTCACCATGTGTACGCCTTCGACGAGACCGGGGGCAGGTTTCGTCGACCCGGGGTTGTGGGCGGCGCGGGAGACGGACCCGGCAGTGCTTCGAAAAGAGTTTGACGGTCTGAAGGGGCGCGAATGGCTCATGAAATGGCTGCCCGCGAGGGCCTATGACAACGCGGTCTATGCGGTCTTTTCCAATGCGATCGGCATGGATGACGATCAGCTTAAAAATGGCTGTTCGATGATCCTCGATCCGTACGGGGATATCCTTGCAGAGTGCCGTGAACTTGGAGAGGACCTGGTGGTTGCAACGCTGACGCCCGAGAAGCTGCGGCTGGCCGGCGGGTACCGGTACCGGAAAGCGCGAAGGCCGGAGTTGTATCGGGATATCATTGGGCAGCCGCATGTTGCCGAGCAAAAGGTAGTGTGGTTAAACGCAAATAATCCATGATAAAGAAGAGCTATTTGGACCTGCTGGATCAGTTAAGGGCGATCGCCCAGCTTGGCATCAACTATTCCAGGGACCCGTATGATCTGGAACGTTATCACCGGCTGATGGAACTGGCGTGTTCAGCGTATGGGGAGATGACCGGAATTGAGCCTGCTTCGATCCGCGAAAGGTTCGGTCGTGAATTGGGGTATATCACCCCAAAGATCGGAGTACAGGGGGCGCTCTTCGATGCGGACGGAAAATTACTCCTCGAGCAACGGAAGGACGATGCGCTTTGGGGGTTGCCTAGCGGATGGGTAGAGGCAGGCGAAGGCCCCGAGACTGCGCTTGTGAGAGAGTTTATGGAAGAGGCGGGATTGCAGGTCGAGCCGGTGAAGGTCATCGGGTTTTATACGCGGCTGCCGGGCCAGTATCAGCAGCCGCATTCGTCGGTGCATGTGCTGTATCTATGCCGATATCTTGGCGGCTCGCTGCGCAGGTCGCATGAAAGTCTCGATATGGTGTATGCCGATCCGGCGGTTATCAGGAATTGGCATAAGGACCATCGGGAACAGGCGGAGACCGCGTTGCAGTATCGGCGGGTACGGGCTGGGACGTCGTTGTGATACTGGTGGGTACGATGAGGGGCGCGGAGGCCGCGCCCGCAGGGAATGCCATCTGGTTAGTTTCCGGTGTTTAGGAAGAAGTTGGATTTTCGCGGCCGGGGGCGCGTCGTCCAGTCCTGTTGGAAAATCGTCTTGAGGATTTGCTGGAAGTCTTTCGAGAAATCCGATTTCAGGATAAACAGGTCGGCGCCGCCGTAGAAGGCGGCTTCAACGTCCCTTGTAGCTCCGGAGAAAGACTGGACAATGATCGGGATATGGTTCCATTTCCGGTTGGACCGAATGTCTTCAAGCCATTGGATCCCGGATTTGCCGGGCATGTTTACATCGAGAAAAATAATATCGGGCAGGACCTCCGCGGTAGTCAGGTAGATGAGGAGTTCGAGGCCGCCCTCGACCCAATCCAATTCGTAATTGACTCCGATATTTCGAAGGGTAAATTCGAACAATGGGGACTCAGCCCAGTTGTCGTCACAAACGACTATTTTAATAGGAACTTGCATGGAACGCTAATAGGACTTTTGGGAATTGGCTTTGTTTAATCCTGCATAATTTATACCAAAAAATTCAAATGGGAAAGGGGAGATTTACCTGGAAGGGAAGGGGAGCGGGAAGCGGAGTTTTACTAGAGGTTTTCCATGCTGTCCCGGTAGCCTTTTCCGATGGGGATGGAGGTGCCATTTATTTCGATCATTTCGGCGGTGTAGGATTCGATCCGGCGGATGGCGACGATATAGGATCGGTGGACGCGTTTGAAGAGGCGCACGGGAAGCAGGGCTTCGATCTCGTGGGTGCTCATTTTGGAAATATATTCATTCCCGGTGGTGGTGATCTTGATGTATTCCCGCTGGCTCTCGATGTATACGATATCAGCGAAGAGGATCTTTACTTTCTTCTTTTGCACGGTGATAAATATAAAGTCCCGGTTTTCAGGGGGATCGGCCGGGATCCGCGTATCCGGGTGGGTGGTGCGGACCTTTGCCACCGCGGTCAGGAAACGCTCGAATTCAAAAGGCTTTAGTAAATAATCCGTTACGTTCAAGGCAAACCCCTCTACGGCATATTGATGATACGCGGTGGTAACGATCACCGCGGGAGGGTTGGGAAGGGTTTTCAGGAATGCCATTCCTTTTAGCTTGGGGAGGTGGATATCCAGGAAGATGAGGTCAGTGTCATCATTTCTAAGGTAATCGGTGGCGAGGAGGGCATCTTTGAAGGTAGCAGCCAGCTCGAGGTAAGGGATTTGAGAGATATAGTCCGCCAGGACCTTCACGGCCAGGGGCTCATCTTCGATAATGATACATCTGATCTTAGACATGGCTGGCCAGATTGATCTTTAACTTTGCGGAAAATTCCGATCGTAATTGTTCGAGGGTGACTTCGTAATCGGTGTACAGCAATTCCAGCTGGCGGCGGAGGTTGGAAAGGCCGATATTTTCCTTTACCTGGCCGTCGCCTGCCGATTTTTCGGTAGAGTTGCGAACGAAGAAGGAAAGTTGTCGTTTGTTGACGGAGAGGTGGATGTCAATGAAGGGGCTGTTACGGGTTTCCGACACTCCATGTTTGAAGGCATTCTCAACAAGCGGGATCAGGATCAGCGGCGGGAGGGATTGCCTGGGATCTTCGACGTCGTAGTTGAAATTGATCTGAAGGGAATCATCGTAACGAAGTCGTTCAAGAGCGATATAGTCATTGATGATCTTCAGTTCCTGTTCGATGGCAACGTAGGGACCGTTGGTCTCATAGAGCATGTAGCGCAATATTTTTGAGAGGCGCAGAATGGACTCCGGAGCCAGATCGGATTTGTCCCTGGCGAGAGAATAGATATTATTCAGGGTATTGAAGAGGAAATGCGGGTTGGTCTGTGACTTGAGATAGTTCAGTTCCGCCGCTTGTTTTTCGATGCGCAGTTGCTGAGCGGACTGCTGGAGCCGGACGTGCTGATAGATGTGGCTGACAAGGCCGAACATCATAGCTGTCGGACCAGCGAAGCTAAATTCGTCGTTGTAGTTGTGACGCTTTCCCGGCGGATCGATATAGTCAGTATTCACATGCAATAGGTTACCCAGTTCTGCCCATAGATGAAAGAAAGGAACATATAGGATGGAATACAGGAAAAAGAGCGGAATAGCCATATAGAATTTCTTCCAGCGGAAACGCGGGCCAGTATACTCGCACAATACATAGCTTACCAGGGTAAGCCATATCGTCAGCCAAAGACATTCCAAAAAGGCGATGCCCAATCGCTTGTGTTCACTGTGAATCTCTTCGATGGTGCACATGCAAACAATCGCAAGGCCGATCCAGGCGTAGAGCTTAAAACGTCGTATATCGAGAAGGTCCTTCATGTTGTCGATTCCTGAATTAAATATCGGCAAAACTTTTCAACCTTTTCCGAAGGGTGCGATTGTTGACGTGGAACCCATTTTGGTATACCGAAAACGGCTGTATGTTGATATAAATTGCAGATTATGAATTAATTAGGTAGAATTACAAAAAATTGGTCATGAGCAAAACAATACAGTTCGGAGAGGATGTCCCCGGTTACTCCATCCGGGTATTAAACGAGCGGGAGATCCGGGCCGCGGCGGGGCTCCTGTTCCTGGCGACCTTCCTTTCATTGATGTTCATCCTATTCCAGGGGAACTTTGTACCGGTCAAATATGTGGTGACCATCTTCCTCGCGGATTTCCTCATCAGGGTGTTGGTGAATCCGCGGTATGCGCCAACGCTGATCCTGGGCCGGCTCATCGTCGGGCGGCAGACGCCGGAGTATGTAGGCGCGCGGCAGAAGCATTTTGCCTGGATCATCGGGTTGGTCCTGTCAGCAACGATGTTCGTGTTCCTGGTAGTTGTCAATGCATACAGCCTGATAACGGGCATCACTTGTCTGGTCTGTCTGTTGTTCCTCTATTTTGAGTCCGTGTTTGGAATTTGCCTTGGATGTAAGTTCTATCCGCTTTTTTTCAAGGAGAAGGTGCAGTATTGTCCGGGGGAAGTTTGTGAGCGGCGGTCGAGACAGCCGATCCAGAAGACATCCGGGAGACAGTTGATGGTGGTATTGGGCTTCGTGGTTTTGGTGGTGGTAATGGGGACGCGGGTTAACCGGTATTTTATCAGGGAGCCGCACTATTTGTTTCAAAATAACGCGACCGCACAGTCGAAATAATTTATGAATACGCTTGAAGCCTATTTTTCTACTTTCCGCTCGAATGTGATCGGGCAGCAGGTTTGTTTCGACACGCCGTTTGGGCGAAAAAGGATGTTGTATGCGGATTGGACGGCGAGTGGCCGGGCTTACCGGCCGATCGAGATGGAGCTTTTGGAGCGCGTGCTGCCTTTTTTTGGGAATACGCATACGGAGACAACGGTGACGGGGGAAAGGATGTCGGCGGCATACGAGGGAGCCAAGCGAACGATCAAAAAGCATGTGCATGCGCGGGAGGAGGATGTGTTGCTTTTCTGTGGCAGCGGGATGACGTCGGCGGTCAACAAATTGCAGCGAATTTTAGGGATGCGGCTGCCGGAGGGGGTGGCGCAGCGGGTCACGGGCCGGGAGCGGACGGCGGATCTGCCGGAGGAGGAGAGGCCGCTGGTGTTGGTGACGCATATGGAACATCACAGCAATCATATCAGTTGGCTGGAGACGATTGCTACGGTCGAGGTGATCCGGCCTGATGAAAATGGGAATGTCGATCTGGGTCATCTTCGGGAACTGCTTCAGCGGTATCGGGGGTGGCGGGTGAAGATCGCCGCGGTGACGGCCTGTTCGAATGTGACGGGGATCGGGACGCCGTATAATGAGATTGCGCGGGTGATGCATGAGAGCGGGGGGCTTTGTTTCGTAGATTTTGCGTGTTCGGCGCCGTATGTAGAGATTAATATGACGGATCTCGATGCCATTTATTTTTCGATGCATAAATTTCTTGGGGGGCCGGGTACGCCGGGGGTGTTGGTGTTTAACCGGAGCTTGTATGGCAACCGGGTTCCTGATCAGCCGGGAGGGGGTACGGTATTGTACAGCAATCCCTGGAGGGGCCGGGAGTATGTGGATGAGATCGAATTGCGGGAGGATGGGGGCACACCGCCGATCCTTCAGGGAATAAAGGCGGGGCTTTGTATCCGCTTGAAGGAGGAAATGGGGGTGCAGCAGATGCTGGCGCGGGAGGCAGAGATGGTAGGGCGGTTGTTGGACCGGTTGTCGGAGGTCGCGGGTATCGAGGTGTTGGCGGCGGATCACCGCGATCGGCTGGGCGTTATTTCGTTCCTGGTCAAGAATATGCACTATGATACGGTGGTGAAGATGCTGAATGACCGGTTCGGAATTCAGGCCAGGGGCGGCTGCAGTTGTGCGGGGACATACGGGCATTTTCTGCTGGGCATCGACCGGGCGCGGTCGGAGGCGATAAGGGATGCGCTGCTGGCGGGGGATCTGCGAAGCAAGCCGGGTTGGGTACGGTTGTCGCTGCATCCCACGATGACGAATGAAGAGATCGACTATATTGCGGATGCGGTAAAGATGGTGGCGACGCCGAAGACGAGATGGCCGGCGGGTGGAAGGAGGCGGATTAGTTGTCCGGTTCCCCGGATTTGAGTAAATTACGGAATGGTCCTTTATCGAAGGAAACGATTGCTGATCGCGGCGATTTTGCTGCTGGGGGTGGGACTGGTCTGCTGGCGGATGTTGATACCGGAACACCGGGTAGACTTCAATACCGAGGTAAAGCCAATCATCAACTCAAAATGTATTACCTGTCATGGAGGGGTGCGAGCGAAGGCGGGGTTTAGCCTCCTGTTCCGGGAGGATGCGTTTGCCAAAACGGAATCGGGCCTGCCGGCCATTATTCCCGGCGATCCGGATCACAGTGAGATGATCCGCCGGATAAGCAGCCATGACCCCGAGGCGCGGATGCCTTATAAGCATGAGCAGTTGACGAAGGCGGAGATCGATATTCTGCGGGAGTGGATCCGGCAGGGTGCTATGTGGGGACAGCACTGGGCATATTCGCCGGTTGTCGCGCCTTCGGTCCCGGCGTTGAACGATCCGTGGATCCGAAATCCTATTGACGCCTATGTACTGGAGCGGTTGAGGAAAGAGGGGCTCAAGCCTGCGGCGGCGGCGGCGTCGCCGGAGCTATTGCGGCGGGTAAGCCTCGATCTCATCGGATTATATCCTTCGGATGCGGTGGCGGGGGCATATTTAGCGAGCAAGGATCCGCGGGCGTATGAGACGCTGGTGGATACGTTGCTTGCTTCGCCGCATTTCGGGGAGAAGTGGGCGGCGATGTGGCTGGACCTGGCCCGGTATGCAGATACGAAAGGATATGAGCGGGATGACTCACGCAATATCTGGCGATACCGGGACTGGCTGATCCGTGCTTTCAACGATGACATGCCGTATGACCGGTTCCTGACCGAGCAGCTCGCCGGCGATCTCCTGCGGCAACCGAGTGACGACCAATATATCGCTACGGCTTTTCACCGAAATACGATGACCAACGACGAGGGCGGGACTGACAATGAAGAGTTCCGTACAGCCGCGGTGCTGGACCGGGTCAACACGACCTGGGAGGCGTTGCTGGGGACCACGTTTGCCTGCACGCAATGTCACAGCCACCCATATGATCCTTTCCGGCACGATGAATATTATCGTTTCATGGCCTATTTCAATGATACGCGCGATGAGGATTCGCAAGGTGACTATCCGCTGTTGCGGAGCTATTCCGATTCGGATCGGGCGAAAATCGATGAAGTCGTGGACTGGGTGCAGCGTGAGGGTGGTGTTGAGGGTGGGGCCGGGAAGGGGGCACAGCAGGCGGCGGCGGTCAGGAAATTGTTACGGACGTGGCAGCCGGCGATCAATTCGCTTACCAGTGACCGGTTCGTAAATGGGGAGTTGGATGACACCAAATGGCTGTCTTTCCGGAATCACGGATCGGCGCGGTTGCGGGCGGTTGACTTGAATGGCGATGACTGGTTGATCTTCCGGTGGATTACGCTGGAGCGTGGTGGATCGTGGTCGGTTCACCTGGATAGTGCCGGCGGACCGGTTATTGCGACCGTCAAAGTGGATACAACAGGTTCAGCGGGGTGGAAGATGGAGGAGGTTTCGATGAAAAAGCAAACGGGCGTCCATGATGTCTATATTACGTATCTCAACTCCAATTTGAAGAAGCCGGATGAGAAGGGGATCCTGTACGATTGGTTTTGTTTTACACGGCAGATCCCCGGTCAGGGGCGCCCTGGTTATGCGGAAGTGAAGGCGGCATTTTGGAGACTGCTGACAAAGAAGGTGCCGACTACGCCGGTGATGATGGATAATCCGGGGGATATGCATAGGGCGTCGAATGTTTTTGAACGCGGGAATTGGCTGGTAAAGGGCGCCGTGGTGACGCCGGGTGTTCCGGCATCCTTAAGCGCGTGTATGCCAACCGGTGCTCCTGCTAACCGGCTCGGGTTGGCGATGTGGATGACGAGCAAGCAAAATCCGCTGGTGTCGAGGACGATGGTCAACCGGGTTTGGGAGCAGTTATTCGGCACCGGTATCGTCGAGACGCTCGAGGATATGGGGACGCAAGGCAGCCCGCCTACGCATCGGGCGTTACTCGATTATCTGGCCTGGCAATATATGAATGCCGATCGATGGAGTCTCAAGCGGCTGCTCAAAGAGATCGTGATGAGTGCGACATACCAGGAGGATTCGCGGGTGACCGATGCTTCATTGCGGGCGGATCCATTTGACCGGCTATTTTCGCGCGGGGCGCGGGTACGGCTCAGCGCCGAGCAGCTGCGGGACCAGGACCTGTGCATCTGCGGGCAGCTTTCGCCAGAGATGTATGGGCCTAGCGTGTTCCCGTTCCAGCCGAAGGGGATCTGGATGTCGCCCTGGAATGGTGCGGAGTGGGTCGCCAGCAATGGCGGCGAGCAGTACCGGCGGGCACTGTATACCTATTGGAAGCGGACGGCGGCATATCCTTCGATGATCTCGTTCGATGCGACTTCCAGGGAGGTATGTACTGCGCGGCGGATCCTGACCAATACGCCGCTGCAAGCGCTGGTTACGCTGAATGATACGGTATACCTCGATATGGCGAGGCATTTTGGCCATTTGCTGGATAGTCTGGCGCCGGGGAGCCCTGAGCGGCAAATTGCGGCGGGGTACCGGCGGATGATGTTTAAGGAGATGGCCCCGGAGAAGCTGGCGGTAATGATGGGGTTGTATAGAGGGGCGCTGGAGCGCTTTAAACGATCGACGGTGGATACAGAGAAGATGTTGGGGTATTCAGGATCTGCCGACGAAGCTGCGCTTGTCGTGGTGTGTAATGCGTTATTGAATTTGGATGAGGTGATCACAAAAAATTAATTATGGCGCGAAAAAACATCCTTGCGCAACAGGAGGCGATGCGGTTGGCCCGGCTCCAGCTGTACACGCGGCGGCATTTTCTGCGGGAGAGTGCGATGGGGCTGGGGGGATTGGCATTGGGTGCGTTGCTGGGATGCCATGGGAGGGGTGGTGGGTCAAGGATTGTTTTTGATCCCGCGCATCCGCTCGAGCCGAAGTTGCCGCCTTTTCCGGGGAAGGCCAGGAACGTTATCTACCTGCACATGGCGGGTGCGCCTTCGCAGCTCGAGACGTTCGACTACAAGCCCGAGTTGATGAAGATGGACGGCCAGGATTGTCCGCCTTCGCTGTTGGCTGGGAAGCGGTTCGCCTTTATCCGCGGAGTGCCAAAGATGCTGGGGCCGCAGGCCAGGTTTGCGCAATATGGCGAAAGCCGGGCGTGGGTAAGCGAACATCTGCCACATTTTTCCACGGTAGTGGATGAGGTAAGCTTTCTTAAGGCCGTGACATCCGACCAGTTCAACCATGCCCCCGCGCAATTGCTGGTGCATACCGGTTCGCCGCGGCTGGGGCGGCCGAGTATGGGGAGTTGGGTCACGTATGGATTAGGGACGGAGAACCAGGACCTGCCGGGATTTGTGGTGCTCACCAGCGGCGGTAAATTTCCGGATGCGGGGAAAAGCGTCTGGGGGAGCGGGTTCCTGCCGAGCGTGTACCAGGGTGTGCAGTGTCGCAGTGAAGGGGACCCGGTACTTTTTCTCAATGACCCGGCGGGGATGGACCGCGACCTGCGAAAGGAGTCGATAGATGCCATCAATGCCGTCAATCAGCAGGAATTTGCGGAATATCATGACCCGGAGATCCTCAGCAGGATCTCGCAATATGAAATGGCTTTTCGGATGCAGGTCTCGGTGCCCGAGGTGATGAGTATCGGGGACGAGCCGGCGTATATCCATGAGCTTTATGGGACAAGGCCGGGCCAGGCGAGCCTGGCGAACAATATTCTGCTTGCCCGAAAACTGGTGGAAAAGGGGGTCAGGTTCGTGCAGATCTTCGACTGGGGCTGGGACAGTCATGGTACGGAGGCCAGTCTTGCCATCGATGTAGGGTTCATCAACAAATGCCGCCAGGTAGACAGGGCGATGACGGCGCTGATCCTCGACCTCAAGCAGCGTGGCTTGCTGGATGAGACGCTGGTCATCTGGGGCGGGGAGTTCGGGCGGACGCCGATGATGGAGAACCGCGAGGGCAAACCCAATCCGTTCAAGGGCCGGGATCATCATACGGATGCGTTTACGATCTGGATGGCGGGCGGCGGGATAAAGAAGGGTTGTGTTCACGGCGAGACGGATGAGATCGGCTACAGCGCCATTTCGGGCAAGGTCGACACATTTGACGTCCAGGCGACAATATTGAACCAGCTTGGGTTTGACCATTCGCGCTTTACCTATGACTTTCAGGGCCGGCCTTTCCGGCTTACGGATGTGAAAGGAAATGTCATTAAAGAAATAATTGCATGATCAATCGGAAACAATTTATTGCCCAGACAACCCTGGCCGCGACCGGTTTATTATTGGATGCCTATGCACAGCCGCTGGCTGCCGCTGCGGTACGTGAAGGATTTCAACTGAAAATACTCGGCACTGACTGGGGGTTCCCCGGTTCGCTGGACGAATACGGAGCTAAGGTGAAGGCGGCGGGTTATGACGGCATCGAGATCTGGTGGTCGCTCGATCCGGCGCGGCAGGATGCGGTATTTGCGATGCTCAGGAAATATGGGCTGGAAGTGGGGTTCCTTTGCGGGGGGTCGGAGAGCGATCCGAAGGAGCATTTTGGGCACTTTAAGAAAATGGTGGAAGGGGCTGCCCGAAACGCGCATCAGCGCCCACTATATATTAATTGTCATTCCGGCCGCGACTTCTTTTCGTTTGAGGAGAACAAGGCGTTTATCGATCTGACCAGCGCTTTGACCCGGGAGACGGGGATCAGGATCCTGCATGAGACCCATCGGTCGCGGATGCTCTATGCGGCGCCGGTAGCCCGTCATTTTATGGAAGCCGTTCCCGAGCTTCGGATAACCTTCGACGTTTCCCATTGGTGCAATGTCAGTGAGAGCCTGCTTGCCGATCAGCCGCAGACGGTGGCGATGGCGATGGAGCGGACGGATCATATCCACGCCCGGATTGGGCATCCCGAGGGACCGCAGGTGAGTGATCCGCGGGCGCCCGAGTGGCAGTCGGCGGCGGAGGCGCATTTTGCGTGGTGGGATAACATCTTTCGGCGGAAGAAGCAGGCGGGCGAGGCGATGACCATTTTGACCGAGTTCGGGCCGCCGGACTATATGCCGACGACGCCATATGATCATAAGCCGGTGAGCGATCAATGGGCGATCAATGAATACATGCTTCAAATCCTGAGGAAAAGATACTCCTGATGGCAGCGGCGCTTACGTTTATCGGTCGGTTACATCCGCTGCTGGTGCATCTTCCGATTGGAATTATTTTGCTGGCGATCCTGCTGCAGGCGCTCAGTGTGCGGCGGTCTTATGCAGGGTTAAAACCTGCGGCGGACCTGAGTTTGCTGTTGGGCGTCTGCTGTGCGGCTTTGTCGTGCGGTACGGGGTGGCTTCTCTCGCAGACGGGCGATTATGATCCGGCGTTGGTAGCAGTGCATCAATGGATGGCTATTTCGTTGACGGTGCTGTCTGCTTTATTGTATTTACTGTTGCGCGGGCGGCCGGTGGGACGGTGGGAGGGAATGTTGATGGCGGTGGTCTTGCTGCTGCTGGTGCTTACCGGCCATTGGGGCGGTTCGCTCACGCATGGCCCGGGGTATCTGACCGCCGGGTTGACGCCGGAGAAATCGCAGCCGACGCTGCGCCCGGTCGCGGATATTCCGTCGGCGGTGGTATATACTGCGATGGTCCAGCCGCTGTTACACGACAATTGTTATGGTTGTCATTCGTCCAGCCGGGTCAGGGGCGGGCTTCGGCTGGATGCGCCCGACCGGATCCTTCGGGGTGGCAAGGATGGCCCGGTGATCGTCGCGGGTCAGGCGGCGGCGAGCCTGCTGGTGAAGCGGATCGAGCTCCCGTTGGATAATGATCATCATATGGCGCCCAAGGATAAGGGCCAGTTATCACCGGTAGAGATCCGGTTGTTGAGATGGTGGATCGATAAGGGGGCGTCTTTCGACAAGCCCGTCAACCGGTTCCCGCGGGATACAGGGATGGATGTGGTCTGGCAGGCTTTTCATTCGGGGATGGCGGGGCCGGTAGGGGGTGTGCCGGTGATGAATGTGGCGGATAGCGATCTGCCGATGGGGCCGGCGCCGCAGGCGCCGGTGGAGGCGGTGCGGAGGCTGCGGGCGGGCGGGGCGCTGGTGCTGCCGATCGCGCAGGGGAGCAATTACCTCGAAGTGAGCTGGCTCGGCGATACGGTCGGCGAGGACGTGTTGAAGGCTATCCCTATGTTGAAGGACCAATTGGTCTCGCTCAAGTGCAGCTTCGTCAGCACGGGGGATGGATTGGTGACGGCGGCGGCGGCTTGTCCGCGGCTGGTGCGGCTTTGGCTGGATCATACGAGGATCACGGGGGCGAATTTAGGGGAGCTTCGGACGCTGGTAAATCTGAAATACCTGAACCTGACGGGTACGATGGTGGGGGTGGGTGATGTGGCGAAGTTAAAGGGGTTGCCGAAGCTGTCGGCGCTGTATTTGTATCAAACAAAAGTCGGGCGGCCGGATTGGGCCGGGTTACTGCGGGATTTTCCCCATGCCGAACTGGATTCCGGCGGGTATGCGATACCGTTTTTAACCACGGATACGGCGATTGTGCGGGAGCCGGGGAAAGTGGGGAACCAGTAGGAGCAAGGCCCAGGGCAAAGTTGTCGCAGGAAAGGCAGAAACCATCGTCAGAGGATGTTCATCCGGCTATTCAGGGTTTTACGGTAGGCGTCCGCGACGGGGACGGGTTTGCCACCGATGATCAGCACTCCATCCTGTACTGTATCTATTTTACTGAGCGCGACGAGAAAGGACCGGTGCACCCGGAGGAATTTGCCGCCGGGCAACCGTTCTTCCACGGCTTTGAGGGTTGTATGGATGGCATAGAACTTCTGCGGAGTGTACAGCTTGACATAGTCGCCCATGGCTTCCGCAA
>DASZJO010000160.1:0-5094 GCA_035948015.1 Puia sp. | reverse complement strand
TCGCTTCATCAAAACGTTCGACAAATTCCGGATCGAGCCGCTTACCGCTGATCCAGGCAGCAAACACAAAAGGCAATCCGGTCATATTCTTCCACGCCTCCCCAAGGTCATAGACATAAGGAGAGACCCCGCGCTGCTGGAATGCCCGGTCACCGATCACCACACCCGCCGTCGTTCCCCGGATCAGATCCTGAAAATCGATACCCGCATTCACCAGCTCCGGCTCCATCTTCCAATGCCGCTTCAATAGTATCCGCGCCAGTTGAACGGAAGTCTTGCTCTGATAATCGAGCAACACCCTCCTGATCTCTTGCACGGGCACCTCGCTGAAAAGACATACGGAAGCAACTGGCCCATCACTGCCGATACCATAATTTCCATTGATATAATACTCAGGCATGCGGGGAATAACGGCTACAGGCACCAGGCCCATATCTATCTCATTCCGCAACAGCATATCCCCGATCCTGGCCGGATAGTCGATGACCAGGTCAATTTCCCTCATCACAGAAGACCGCTGTATTCCATAAAGCAAGGGTTTGGTATTCAAATAGCTAACAGCTCCGATTCGTATTTTTCTGTCCAATTCCTTTGCGTTAATTTTGCCGCAAATTATGGAATTAAATCCACTCACCGCCCTTTCGCCCATCGACGGACGCTACCACCACCAGGTACAGCACCTGGATGAGTATTTTTCAGAATATGCCCTGATCCGCTACCGGGTCTTGGTAGAAGCAGAATATTTCCTGTTCCTGGCCAAAAAAAAATTCTTCCCGCTCTCCACGGCCAGTCGCCGGCCATTACAGGCCATCAATGAAAATTTCACCCTGGCCGACGCGCAATGGATAAAGGAAAAGGAAAAAGAGACGAATCACGATGTAAAAGCGGTGGAATATTTTCTAAAATCCAAGCTAGGCGACAAAACGACCGATATCGGGGAATGGATCCATTTCGGCCTGACCTCTCAGGATATCAACAATACCGCCATTCCCCTGCTTTGGAAACATGCCGTAGAGACCGAATACCTCCCGGCCCTGCTTAACCTGAAGCGGCAACTGGAGATTCTCGCACGCGACTGGAAGGTTATCCCGATGCTCGCCCGCACCCACGGTCAGCCCGCCAGCCCGACCTTGCTCGGAAAGGAGATCATGGTCTTTGTTGAGCGGATCGCGAATCAGGTGGAACTCCTGATACAAATCCCCTTCTCCGCTAAGTTCGGCGGCGCCACGGGCAATTTAAACGCCCATTACGTCGCATTCCCGGACAAGGACTGGGTCGATCTGGCCAATGAATTCGTAGAAGGCACGCTCGGCCTCCAACGGCTTCAATACACAACCCAGATAGAACACTACGACAATCTCGCTGCGCATTTTGACACGATCGCGCGCATCAATACCATCCTTATTGATTTTTGCCGGGATATCTGGACCTACGTGTCAATGGATTATTTCAAGCAAAAGACAAAGAAGGGCGAGATCGGTTCCTCCGCCATGCCCCATAAGGTCAATCCTATCGATTTTGAGAACGCAGAGGGCAACCTGGGCATCGCAAATGCTTTGCTGGGTCATTTTTCTGCCAAACTACCCATCTCCCGGCTGCAGCGCGATCTTACGGATTCCACCGTCCTGCGCAATATCGGCGTGCCGTTCGCGCATACTATCCTTGCATTGAAGTCAATCGATAAGGGTTTAGACAAACTGGTACTGAATCGGGAAAAGCTCAATCAGGACCTCGACGAGAACTGGGCTGTGGTAGCCGAAGCCATCCAGACCGTGCTGCGCCGGGAGAACTACCCTAAACCCTTTGAAACCCTGAAGGACCTGACCCGGGGGAAAGGCAATATCAACCGGCAATCCATTCACCGCTTCATCGACAAGTTGAAGGTGACCGCCGCTGTGAAGAAAGAACTGAAAGCGATCACGCCGCACAACTACACCGGGCTGAACGGGACATTCTAAAGTGGCGCATTTATACGCTCAATTCCAAAAAATATTTAAAATTTTTTTTTGTAACGGCTCAAAAAACAGTTATGCCCCCATACCACACAGTTGTGTGCCGAAATAGCACAGTTATTGTTTTTTCACACACGCTCATTCCGCAAAAAAATCTTTCTGTTCGCAAACCCAATGCCTAAAAGACACCGGTCCGGTTTGGCAATTTCCCTTTTTCTACTATTTTGTGGTCGTAACTAATAAAACAACTATTGTGAAGAACATACTTGCTATTCTTTCCGTGGTGTTGGTCTGCACTATTTTTTCCTGTACCAAGAACAACGTCATACCTCTTAACAAGAATCCCATCGTCGGGCTTTGGGTTGGTACCTATAAGGCCGTGGGCGACGCAGTCGATTCGTTCTACTACAGCTATGACATCACCTCAAATGGCCGGATGATCAGTGCTGCAATCGGACCCACCAACAATAGCACCTCCTCAGCGGGACCCTGGCAACTGAGCGGAACGAATTTTACTGCTACATTGACGACACTGGATGCCGGCTCACCGTTATATGTTCAGGCGGTTACGGCTGTTTATGACAGTATCGCCGGTACTATCAGCGGGCAGGCAGTATTCACCCAGGGCTCAGGTGGTAACGCGACATTTTTGCTGCAGCGTGTCCCGTGACGGTTGTCAGCGGGCCATTGACACAAAGCGCATGCGCTAAATTGCGGCTAAATCCGTTGTATCCAAAGGTTTTTAGGCCTGACAGGATGGTTGAAAAAAGGCGAAGATGCGGCCTGAGGGAATTTTGAGGCCAGGGAAGGATCTTCGGCAACTTTTAGCCTCATATAATCGCTGAAAAATAGAATTTTAAAGCTGCTATTGAACAACAGGAAATTGTGCACGCTATATACTTCGCTCCAAAGTAGTTTCAATTCAAGTAAATATTCTTTGGTATACTCGAAGGGGTAATAAATGTCGTGAAAATGGATGATCACCCCCTTGTTTAGCGTCGGCAGGATCTCCGTTAACAGGTAATTTACGTCACTTCCCGGTTTTGACACATGACTGGAGTCAATGAATAGGATGTCATTTTCTCCTAAGACCTTGAATTCTGCGGGCGGAACTTTCTGCACCCATTCCCTTATCAAAGTAACTCCGGTATTGTTATAATCGTCTTTTTTCAAAACTTTGTCCAAACAATATTGCGGCTCCGGTTCTACAAATTTGAATCTTGTGTTAAGTCCATGCATTTCACTCGCGTCGATCATACAGGCAGAAGAAGATCCTGAACCGACCTCGATCACATTCCGGGGGCGATACTTCGCCATCATCGCATGCAATACGGCCCCATCCACATACTGATAGGTGGGGCTGTTGCCATAATATCTTTTAGAAGGCTCCCTTTCCCAGGGAATGTCAAAGCTCAACTCATTGTTCAACAAGTAGGTCATGAACTCGCTTTGGGTCGCTTCATTTAGATCAATACCCGGGAGACTTTTTTTTGCCCATATATAGGCCTGCCTTTCTGCCAGATCGTCTACATCGGCAACAGGACTGTAATAGTGCCCGGGTCGAAAACTTGAGTTATGCTTATATAGATATGCATATCTTATATAGGGTATACGCGTAAGCAACTTTCCGATCATCTTTTTCATATTCAAAACGTGAACCTTGGAATGACACAATATCTGTAAAATATTGATCTAAACAATGCAATTCATTATTTATGGATCTCCGATGTAAAATGAAACTCGATCTCCGGATTGTTTGTCCTTTCCGTATTGAGGAACCATTCGCTCTGGGCTAAATAAACCAGCAGCCCGTCTTTGTCCGCCGCAATATTCGCGTGCTTGAACCGGGTAAAATCCTCGAGCTTCCGTGCGTCCTTGCTTGTTATCCAGCAAGCTTTATAAAATGGCAACGCGTTGAACTTCACCGATGCCCCGTACTCATGCAACAGCCGATACTGGATCACCTCAAATTGCAGCTCGCCAACGCAGCCGATGATCTTTTTATTTCCGCCATATTGGGTGAAAAGTTGGGCTACCCCTTCGTCTGTCAACTGCAAGAGGCCTTTTTCCAGTTGCTTGGTTTTCAAAGGGTCTTTGTTGATCACCTCCTTAAAAATTTCTGGAGAAAAGGAAGGAATGCCCGTAAAATAAAAGTCTTCCCCTTCCGTCAGCGTATCCCCGATCTTGAAATTACCCGTATCGAAGAGCCCCACCACATCACCCGGGAACGCCGATTCGATCACATCCTTATCCCTCGCCAGGAAGGTATAAGGGTTGCTGAACCGAACATCCTTTTCCAGCCGGACATGATGAAAATATTTATTGCGTTCGAACTTCCCGCTGCAAACCCGGAGGAAGGCGATCCGGTCCCTGTGCTTGGGATCCAGATTGGCATGGATCTTAAAGACAAACCCGCTGAACTTGTCCTCCTCCACATCAAGGTGCCGCGTGGAAGTCTCCCGGCCCCGTGGGGCGGGCGCGATCCGGATAAACGTATCCAGCATTTCCCTGACGCCGAAATTGTTGATTGCGCTGCCAAAGAACACCGGGGCCACCTTGCCCGCCAGGTAATCTTCAACATTCAATTGTCCATGGACGCCATCCACCAGTTCGACATCTTCCCGCAGCAGCGCGGCATCTTTTTCCCCCAACCGCTCATCCAACAGCGGGCTTTCCAGTTGATCGATGCGCACCGTATCCTCATCCTCATCGGCAGCCTTGGTATTGGCCGTGAAAAGGATGAGGTTCTTATCATATAGGTTATAAACCCCTTTGAAATCTTTGCCGCTATTGATAGGCCAGGTCATCGGATGAAGCTGGATCGACAACTCCTTTTCGATTTCTTCCAACAGGTCGAACCGATTCTTGCCGTCCCGGTCCAATTTATTGATAAAGACGATAACCGGCGTGTCCCGCATCCGGCAGACCTCCATCAGCCGCCGGGTCTGCGCCTCCACTCCGTTGACACTGTCGATGACAAGGATGACGCTATCCACCGCCGTGAGAGTCCGAAAGGTGTCTTCGGCAAAGTCCTTGTGGCCTGGCGTATCCAGCAGGTTGATCAGCATCCGCCGGTACTCGAAGCTCATGACCGAAGTGGCGACCGAGATCCCACGCTGCCGCTCTATCTCCATGAAGTCGC
>DASZJO010000159.1:0-45525 GCA_035948015.1 Puia sp. | reverse complement strand
AATGGATTCTATCGGGGCCTCCTACACATTTATCGGCTACGACAGCGCGACCCATGCATTTACCAATCCCGAATCGACGGTGAACGGACAGAAATTCAAGTTGCCTCTTGCGTATAACCCGAAGGCGGATACCGCTTCCTGGAATGCGATGAAAGATTTCTTCGCTTCGGTATTCAAGTAGCCGGCGGCGCCTAAAACAGCGAGCCCTGAACAGTGGAGGGCAATTTCCGAATGATGGGGCCGGTCTGCCTGATGGGTGTGATCGGGTCGCCCGTGCCGGCGTGACCGTGGTATAGCCCGTCGATCGCATATACTTCCGTCTCGTGGTCGCGGGAAGCGATCACGATCTTTGTTCCTCTTGCTTCCTTTTCGAATAAGTCCCGGACCAGTTCCGGGCGGTTGTTGTCCCGCGACAGGTGTGACGGGAAGAGATGGCTCATGAACGCAGGGCGATGGCGGACGAAAAGATCGAGGGCCTGGCCGTTGGAAAGGTGACCCGAACCGCCGCGGATCCGGTTCTTCAGAAAATGCGGATAGCGGCCGCTGTCCAACAGCTGTTCATCGTAGTTCGTCTCCAGGAAGGCGGCGTGGCACAGGCGAAAATGGTGGATCAGCTGCTCGCAGACGGTGCCGAGATCCGTAAAGATGCCGATGCGCACGGTAGGGGAGGAGACGACAAAGCTGCAAGGGTCCGAGGCGTCGTGCGTTTTGGGAAAGGGGGTGACGGTAAGCGTCCCGGCGGTAACAGGTCCGGCGGGATCCAGCGGTCTAAGCAGATGCGGATCGATAGAAAGCCTGAGCTGCTGCCGGGTGGCATCGTTGATATAGACGGGCAATTGATAACGTCTGGAAAGGACTTCCAGGCCGCGGATATGGTCATCGTGCTCGTGCGAGATGAAGATCGCTTTTACGGCGGCCAGGGGAAGGCCCAGCCGGCGCATCCGGCGTTCGGTTTCGCGGCAGGGGATGCCTGCGTCGATCAGCACCGCTTCGTGGCCATTGCCGATATAATAACAGTTGCCGTTACTGCCGGAATTCAGGGAAGCGACGTAGAGTGTCATGCGTGCTGCAAAATAAATGTTTTTACGCGGACACCGCGGCTTTAAAACGCTTTTTTCTCCGGCACGTTGCTGGCAGGAGGCGGCGGGTTCTTCACATATTTCTCCAGCCAGGCGTTCTGTTCGTAGAGCAAGTGCAGGAGGTTCTCACGGCCGCGGTAGCCGTGGGCCTCATAAGGCAGCACGACATACCTTACGGTGCCTCCATTCCCTTTGATGGCATTATACAGCCGTTCGCTCTGAATGGGGAAGGTGCCGGGGTTGTCATCCATTTCCCCGTGGATCAGCAGGATCGGCGTCCTGATCTTATCGGCGAACATAAATGGGCTCATATCGTAGTACAGCCGGGGGTCTTCCCAATACGTCCGGTCTTCATTCTGGAACCCGAAAGGTGTGAGCGTGCGGTTGTAAGCGCCGCTGCGGGCGATGCCGGCCCTGAACAAATTCGTATGTGCGAGCAGGTTCGCGGTCATAAAGGCGCCGTAGCTGTGGCCGCCCACGGCGACGCGGTTGCTGTCGCCGACCCCGAGGGCAGCGAGCTCATGGATGGCTGCCTGCGCGTTCATTGTCAGTTGATGCACGAAATCATCGTTTGGCTTCTTGCTCGTGTCGGTGGCTACGATAGGCATTTCGGCGTTGTCCAGGATCGCATATCCCTGAGTCACCCAGAATACGGGCGATCCCCAGGAGATCATGGTGAAGCGGTCCTTGCTGCCGCGGACCTGGGCGGCGTCGCTGGCGGAATTGAATTCCCGGGGATATGCCCAGATCAGGACGGGCAGGGGGCCATCTTTTTTTACGTCATATCCTTTTGGGAGATAGAGGTCGCCGGTGAGGTCGACGCCGTCGGCGCGTTTGTAGCTGATCTTTTGTCTGGTGACGCCTTCCAATTGCGGGTAAGGGTTGGTAAAGGCGGTCACCGGCCGGTCGGCGTCGGATGAGCCTAATTGTTTGAGGTAGTAGTTCGGGACCTCTGTATGACTCTCCTTGCGGCTCAAAATGATCAGTCGATCGGCATCCAGCACTTCGCTGACGTATTCGTAGCTGCCGGGCCGGCAGCGCCAGATGATGTCCTTCTGATGAGACCCCAGGTCAAATTTCGCCAGGAAGGGAAGGTCGCCCTGCGGCGAGCTGCCGACGGGGTTGTTGAAGAGCAGCCTGCTTCCGTTGTCTACCGTCTGAAGAGCAGGCAAGCCGTATTGATTGCGGGTGAGGACGGGCGCGCCGGGATCGCTGTATGCGTCCGTCGAGTTGCGTTCCACCAGCAGGGTCACAGCGCCGGTGGCGGGATCGTATCGCATCATTTGTTCCGTCTGACGGCTGCGCAGCCCGGCTAATATCAGTGCGGTGCTGTCGTTGCCCCAGAGGACACGCTGGAAGCGCTGCTTTGTCTGGAAGAGAGTGGCGGGCTCGCCCGTGAACGGCGCTGGGAGCGCATATACGGCATCGTGATATTCCTGTTTCTTCCGGATCCTGCCGCTGTCGAGCGGCATACACCAGATTACCGTGGCCGGCTGGTCGTTCCGCCAGCTGTAATCGCGGGGCGCATTCTGGACGTTGTCGAAACCGCGCGGCGTTCCTTCTGCGGATGGTAGTTCGGAAATGGTTTTTACCGGCTTCCCGGTGATGTCGATTATGCTGACAGTGGCGTTGAAACCTTCGGCCGGCACGAGATAGGAATATGGTTTGTGGATGGTGCGCAGCAACAGGTATTTCCTGTCCGGGGAGGGCCTTACCGCGACAAAGATGGCCGGCTTTCCGACTGCGGATTCCACGCCGCCGGTATTCTTGGTCAACTGGGTTTGGCCGTAGAAGGCGAACAACGCTTCGTCGTAAGGCGATTTGATCAGGTCTTCGAATGTCGCACTGGGAGCGGACTTGCCCAGGTTCTCCTGGATAGCGGGCCCGTCCGGCAACAGCTTTTTAGCCGGGGCCGCGGAGGCGGGCTGAACCCGGGCAGCGTATAGTAATGTTTTATCGTCGATCCATTGACCGGCAATCCCAAGGATCGTGTTCAGCGGAGTGGTATTAACCTTCGATGCGCGTTGGGTGAGGATATCGATCACGTAAAGGTCGACCTGCCGGTTGGTTGTGTTGGTAAATGCGATCCTGGACTCACCGGGGCTCCAGCTGATATTGCCGGCCATCAGCGGAGCGGGCAATCCCTGGATCTTGTATTCCCGTCCGGTCCGGAGGTTTTTCAGGGAGAGATCGCTGATGAAATTCTGGCGGCTCGGAGAAAAATTATTGGGATTGAATCGCAGGCCGGCGATCCTCAATTCCGGTTGGGCCAGCTCTTCCACGGAGGGATAGGAATTTCGGCCGATGATCAGCATCCAGACACCTTTATGATCCACGCTGATGAGCGGTGTTGGCTTGGCAAGCAGCAAGTCAGCAATGTTTTTGGGGGGCAGTTGGTAGCCGCCGGGATTGTTTTGGGCCCGCAGCATTCCTGCGACGGCCAGCAGCGATAGAAGCAGCAGTAGTTTTCTCATGCTTCTAAGCTACAAAATAATGCCTATTGCATCATCTCTTTCTGGCGAATGCCTGAGGGCCTGATCCCGTCTTCGACTACGCAGGGATAGCTGGTGCGTTTCCGCTGAAAACCTGCGGGCATGGCCACATAGATGCAGGGCCGCCCGGCGGGCCCTTTCACTTCGACGGGCTCCGGAATGCGCATGGCGATCCTTCCACGATTGGGGAGGGCTGTTTCGGCGGGAATCGGCGGCGGCGGCGGAGTAGCGATAATGGGTTTGGCCACGGTCACTATGGGGCGGGCGGGGGCGGGGGCCGGGCCCGGGTTCAAGGACTTTTTGACAGAAGATCTTGCAGCGGCCGTTGCGACTACGGGCTCCCGAGCGGGTTGGACTGCTGCCGGCGGGATGGCTTTGTTGATCAGCAGACGCCACCCGAATATGAAGAAGGCTAACATGATCATGCTGCCTTGCAGATGAACGGTTTCACCCGAAGGGTAGGGGAGGGTCAGGTCTGCGCGCATCCCGAAGGATTCGATGCCGTTCCGGATCTCCTTTGGCAAGAATCCGCTTAGCCCATAATAGATACCGCCGCCGGTCAGCATCAGGATCAGCAACAACCACCAGCGGCCGAGGATGGCCCACCCGCGGCCGAACGTTCCACTGCCGTTGACGTTGCCGGTGGGATCGCCGGCTTCTTCATTGCGCGGCCTAACGATGGAATAGAAAATGATAAAAATAAATCCTACCGGAAGCCAGTCGATGGTCATCGGCGCCTCCAATGGGATATCGAGGAAAACGATCATAGGGCGGACGCCTCCCACCTGGCTTAACCAGGGGCAGATCCCGGCGATAGCTTGTTCGAGCAGGATGGAGATGAGCAGCAGGATGACCACCAAAAGGATGGTCCCTCTCCGAGCGGAAGGGGTATACATAATTATTTCTTTACAAGTGAATGGTTCAGCAACGAACGAGTAGAGAGATATTCATCGGAGGATAGAAAGTGACTACAATATTAACGGAAAGTGATTTCACGAAGTATAGTGGATTTCCCAAAAATCCGTTAAAACGATTATCTTCCACTAACCGGGCGGAGCCTGGTTCCGTCGAAATTCAATATGATGCTGGTGGCTCGAAAATACTGGTATATTTTTTTTCCGGCGATGGCGCTCCTGTGGGTCCTGTTCAAGTGCTGTTATCCCTATGCCGATTTTTTTACGGATTCCTATACGTATATCCAGGCGGCGGCAGACCACGACGCGATCAGCTACCGGCCCATCGGCTATTCGCTGTTCCTTCGCCTCATGCATTGGATCTGCCGGTCGGATACCTTCCTGGTCACGATCCAGTTCCTGCTTGTGCAGTCGGCGTGCTGGCTGTTGTTCGTATTCATTTGCCGGCGTTGCACTCCGTCCACCTGGGTACAGGTACTGATCGCGACTTTCCTCTTGCTGGACCCGCTTGTCTATTATATCAGCAATTTTGTATCGAGTGATGCGCTGTTCATTGCGCTCAGCCTATTCTGGCTGGTATCGCTGATGCAATTGACCGATGCGCCGACCTGGCGGGGGCTGGTCATCCAATGGATCTTGCTGTTGATGATCTTCTATACACGGTATGTTGCACTGTTCTATCCGATCGTAGCGGTTATCAGTTATTGCTGGCTGCATCGCGGCTGGCGGTTCCGGCTGGCAGCGATGGCTGGAAGCGTAATGATCGTGGCCGCGGGTGTCGGCTATACCCGGGAGTTGACCTGGTCGGAGACCGGGGCGCCGGTCTTTTCCGCATTCAGCGGCTGGCAGATCGCCAACAATGCGCTGAATCTTTATCCGCGGCTGCCGGTGGACACGGCCGGGTTGCCGCCGGAAACGCAGTCGTTGGCCGGTTATGTCAACCGGTATTTCAACCGGGAGGGCGCCGCGCTGCCGCAAGATCCGCCGGGTGCAACCACGGCATATATGTGGGAAAAGAAGTCGCCGCTTCATGCGTATTTAGATGACTACCGACGGGCAAATTCCGGGCTCCGGCAAAGGACGGATAGTGCAAGGCTTCCCTATTTTATAGCGTGGAACCGGGTCGCCCCGGTATTCAGCCGCTACGGTTACTTCCTTTTACAGCGCCATCCCGTGGCTTTTGCCCGGTATTACCTTTGGCCGAGCGCCGGGAGTTTTTTCTTTTCGCCGCTCGACGTCCTATCCACTTATCTGGATGGAAAAAAAGAAATAGACCCGGTTGCACGGGAGTGGTTTGGCTACGGCAGCGGTAAGCTGCGGGTGTGCTCGGCCACATTGCAGGGAAAGATCTGTGCGCCGTTTCCCTGGCTGTCGCTCATGCTGAACCTGGCCTTTGTGCTGATGACGGTCAGCTTTATCATACGGCGGGATCTGCGTGACCAGTATCCGGCTTTCACTTCCTTTTTGCGAGTGGCAGCGGTGTATCTGGGTGTGAATTTTTGCTTCAATGTCTTTGCTTCTGCCAGTGTATACCGGTACCAGATATTGCCGCTGATCCTGCTATTTATTTTTACCGCCTGCGGCACATTTTTTGTAACTTACCGCAAACAACCAAGCCATGTCTGATCAATCCGCTGCAGAGAAGAATCCCCTTTCTTCGCTTGATGTATGGGAAGAAGATCTTCTGAAACGTTATCCCGACCCCGGGACGATTACGAAAGGTAAGACGACCGAAGAGTACCGGAATTACGAAACGCCGGGCAGGGATTCCGTCCGGGAATTCTACCGCCTGAACCATCAATATCAGACCTACGAATTCGTTCAGCAGAAGAAGGCGGACTTCCTGACCTTCAATAAAAAAGAGATGTCGGTTTGGGGGGCTTTCGAGTTCCTGAACCAGTTGGTGGACGATTCAGATCCCGATACCGATCTCGACCAGTTCCAACACCTGCTGCAGACATCAGAAGCGATCCGGGCCGATGGCCATCCCGATTGGATGGTGCTGGCGGGGTTATTCCATGACATGGGGAAAGTGCTTTGTCTGTTCGACGAGCCGCAGTGGGCGGTGGTGGGGGATACCTTCCCGGTAGGATGCGCCTGGTCCGACAAGATCGTTTATCCCGAATATTTCAGCGCCAATCCCGATCATGACCATCCGGTGTACAGCACCCCATATGGGGTCTACTCGCCGGGCTGCGGGCTTCGGAATGTACAGCTCTCCTGGGGACACGACGAATATGTCTATCACATGATGAAGGACTATTTGCCGGAACCGGCGCTGTATATGCTGCGTTATCACTCCTTCTATGCGCAACACCGGGAAGGTGCGTATGATCATTTGATGGATGACCATGACCGGGAGATGTTCAAATGGGTGAAATTATTCAACCCTTATGATCTGTATTCGAAGAACCCGACGCCACCGGATTGGGGAAAGCTGAGGCCTTATTATGAGGATCTGGTAGGGAAATATTTGCCGGAGACGTTGAAATTCTAGGAGCCAGCAAGCATGGCCGTCGACATTTTGATTTTTCGAATTACATTTGATTAAATCACCGGTCATGTATCAGATGCGCAATTTCCTCTCTCTCATTTTACTATTTATAACGACCGCTCATCCGGAAGCCCAGTCACTGTACGGCCGCCAGCGGCTGAATTTCGACAATGATTGGAAATTCCACCTTGGTCACGCAACCGATCCGCATCGCGATTTCAATTATTCGGTTGCCAACATTCTTGCCAAGACGGGTGAAGCGGCCAATACCTGCATCCGGATGGATTTCGATGACCGGTCATGGGAGGAGGTGCAATTACCACATGACTGGGCAGTTTCGCTCCCTTTTGCGCCCGTCGATAACGACGATGTCGGCTCGCATGGCTATCATGCAGTAGGCGCGCTGTTCCCCGAGAATAGCATCGGATGGTACCGGAAGACGTTCACGTTGCCGCATGGTGATTCCGGCCGGCGCTTCGTCCTGCGTTTCGACGGGATTTTCCGGGACAGCAAGGTCTGGATCAACAACTGTTACCTGGGCGGACATTTCAGCGGGTATGGCGGCGCCGCCTATGATGTCACGGATTTTATACATTTCGGGAGCAAGAACACGGTGGTGGTCCGCGTAGACGCCAGTCAGTATGAGGGATGGTTCTATGAGGGAGCCGGGATTTACCGGCATGCATGGCTGGAGAGCTTTCCGAATGTACATGCCGCGGAACTTGGCGGCGTTTTTGTGCATACGGTGACTACCGGGGACCAGTCCACAGTGACAGTCGAGACCAGGGTTGTCAACCAGGAGATCCATCCGGCGGACGCGACGGTCTCTGCTTATATCACCGACCGCGAGGGCAATATTATCGGGCAGAGCCCGAAGCAATCCCTTTCCCTGGCTACCGGGAAAGATGGGCTTGTCACCCAGACTTTGAACGTCGCTCACCCACGGCTATGGTCGCTGGATGACCCCTATCTGTACCGGGCGGTGGTGCTCGTGCAATCCGGTGACGGGACGGTTGACAGCGTGCGGATCCGGTTTGGTATCCGGACGATCAGCATCGACAAGGACAAGGGATTGTTCGTGAATGGTCAGCCCGTCAAGGTCCATGGCGTCTGCTGTCACCAGGACCATGCAGGTGTCGGCAGCGCGTTACCTGACTTCCTGCAGTATTATCGTATCCGGCTGCTCAAGGAAATGGGGGTGAACGGTTACCGAACCAGTCATAATCCGCCTACTCCTGAGTTGCTGGATGCCTGTGACAGCCTGGGAATGCTGGTGCTGGATGAAACGCGGCTGCTCAACAGCGGACCCGAATATGGCGGCGAGTTCGAGCGGCTTATCCTGCGGGACCGCAACCATCCAAGCGTATTTATGTGGTCGATCGGCAATGAGGAATGGATAATCCAGGAGTGGGATATGGGGAAACGGATCGCGCAAACGCAGATCCTTCGCCAGCAGGAGCTCGATCCCACCCGGACTTGCACCTATGCCGCGAATGTCGGGAATGTGTGGACCGGCGTCAACGAGGTCATCCCGGTCCGCGGCTTCAACTATAACCTGGGCGGACTCGATGCCTATCGGGCGGCGCATCCCGATCAACCAATCATCGGTACGGAGGTGGCCAGTACCGTCTCGACCCGCGGGATCTTTGAAAAAGATACCGTCAATGCGTATGTGCCCGACTATGACAGCGTGGCCCCGCCCTGGGCCAGCACGGCGGAATACTGGTGGCGCATTGCGGCGACGCGAGATTGGTTCATGGGCGGTTTTGCATGGACGGGCTTCGACTATCGCGGCGAGCCGACGCCGTTCAGCTGGCCGGACATCAATTCGCATTTCGGGATCATGGATATGTGCGGATTCCCTAAGACGGTGTATTACTATTACCAGTCATGGTGGACGGATAAGGATGTGCTGCACATCGCCCCGCACTGGAACTGGAAGGGTAGGGAAGGGAAACCGGTCCCGGTATGGGTTAATACCAATGCCGACAATGTGGAGTTATTCCTGAATGGCCGGAGCCTGGGGAAAAAAGAGATGCCCCGCAATGGGCATTTAGAGTGGATGGTCAATTATGAACCGGGCAAGCTGGAGGCGATCGCCTATAAGAGAGGCCGAAAGCTGATTGCCGCCGTGGAGACTACCGGTGAGCCATATTCGATTGTCATTCAGCCATCCGGTCAGAAATTGGAAGGTAACGGCAAGGATGCCATGGTGTTCAATATCTCAGTCACGGACCGACAGGGGAGAGAAGTGCCGGATGCGCAGAATCTGCTGCACTTTACCGTTAGGGGAGCTGCGAAAATCATCGGCGCACGCAATGGCAACCCCAGCAGTCATGAGCCGGATAAATATGCAGAGGATAACTGGCAGCGGCATTTGTTCAACGGCAAGTGCCAGGTGACCGTTCAGTCGGACCGGAACGCAGATCGATGGATCTATCCGCCGCTAAGCGCTCTCGGAGATCGCCAGGAAAAAGATTTTGTATTCTCAGTTACCGGCGACGGACTCCAGACCGCACAGGTGAGGACCCCGTTAAATCCCTCAAAAAACCAATAGCGGTATCGTATTTTAATGACATTTTAAGGTTTCCGGGTAGGAAAAAGTGGACCAATTTTGGAACGGACTCCCAATTTTGGGAAAAACTTCATGATAATACTATATGTAAGTATTTATCGTTCAATAATATCGATCTGAGGTATAGATGTTGGTATATAGAGAATCGGTAAGTTATTTATTCAATATCATTTGAAAAAGCGGCTCTATGAAGAAGAGATCTATACTCTTTTGCGGGTTATTGATCATTGTGACGCAAGTAGTAAAGGCGCAGACCTCCTATACCTGGACCGGCGCCTCCTCAACGTCCTGGAATACCGCGGCCAACTGGGCCCCCAGCGGCGTCCCGGGTGCAGCCGACAACGTCACCGTTGTCACGGGCAGCAATACGTGTAAACTCGGCGCGAGCGTCAGCATCAGCAACCTGACATTGACCAGCGGGACACTGGACCTGAATGGCGGCACATTGACCGTCAATGGTACGACCGTCCAGTTCACGGCGGGGACGGTACAGAACGGCACCCTTAAGGTAACCGGCGCTACAACGACAAACTTCGGCAATGGTGCAGTGACGATGAATTGCGTCGTCAATATTACTTCCGCGGCTTTTACCGCCAAAAACGCTACGTTCCAATTAGCGACTATCATCACCAAGACCGGCGCCAGCAATGATGCCAGTTCAGGCAATAACGTCTTTAACGGAGCGCTGACCGCAACCAACGCCGGTTCGGGTTACCTGATGTTCGGGAATGGCAACGGCGATCAGTTCAATGCGGCATCAACCTTTATCAATACCGGTTCCGCGAATATTTATGTCGCGTACACCGGAACGCCGAGCACCTTCAACGGGGTGGCGACATTCACCAATTCCCCGTCCACCAATCAGGGGATTTATGTGAGCTGGAATACGACCGGGACGGTCTTTAACAACAATATCATCGTGAATTCGACGGCCGGAACGGGTGTACAGTGGTGCGGCGGGAATAATTCCGCGACGGCCACGCTGGCATCCGGGTATACGATCACGGTCGGCGCAACCGGGTTTACTGCCGGTACGTTGCTGCTGCGTCAGTTCACGCAAACAGGCGCGACGGCCCAGAACCTTACCCTTACGGCAGCAGGCGGCTTACAGATCGGACCTACGTCGGTATTCAATGGCAACTTTACCGCCACCACCCCTACACTCTGGCTGAATGGCGGCACGTTCAACGGGACAACGAACCTGACCAAGACAGGTGCCACCGGTGACTGGGGCACAGGCGGGAATATCTACAATGGGGTCTGTACCATTACGAATACAGGAAGCAGTTATCTCTTGATGGGGAACAGTAACCCGGATACCTGGAACACGGATGTAACCTTTACCGACAATGGTTCGGAAAGGATCCTGCCGGCATGGGCAAGCGCGGGTAACCAATTCAACGGTAATATCTTTGTCAACACCTCCGGCAGTGCTGTGGGGATACAGTTCTGCGGGGGCAATGCTACGGCTACGGCTACCATGGCTGCAGGCAAGACAATCGCAGCCGGCGCGGGCGGCCTCACAGCCGGGTATCTTTACCTGAAGCAGTTCACGCAACTTGGAAATACCGCGGTCAATCTTACGGCCACGGGTACGTCCGTCCTATACCTCGGCCCATCGAGCAATTTCGGCGGCGTATTTACCGCAACCGCTCCGGATATCTGGGCGCAGGGCGCCACCTACAACAGTGCCGCGACGTTCAATAAGAATGGCGGTGGTAATAACCACAACAACCAGTATCAGAATATTTTTAATTCCACCTGTACGATCAATCAGCAAAGCAGCACCGGCTACTTTATGCTTGGCTATAATTCCAATGATCTGTTCAACGACAATATTACGGTTACTTCGACCGGAACGGGCGGGATCTACCTGGGGTGGCAAGGCGGCACGGGTACACCGACTCTTGCAGCCGGCAAAACTCTCCAGGTTGGCGGAGCCGGCTTTAGTACAGGTTTCCTTTATCTGAACACCTTTACTCAGCTGGGTAATGCACCGATCAACCTGACCTTTACCGGGGCAAGTACTTATCTGGCGATTTCGCGCAGCTCCGTTATCGGCGGCAACCTGACGAGCAGCTCACCCGATGTATACTTTAGCGGCGGCACCTTCAACGGCACGGTCAGCGCGACCAAGACAGGCGCTGGCAATGACTATGGTGCAGGAGGCAATACTTTCCAGGCCAGTTCGACCTTTAATGCCACCGGCTCAGGTGTTCTGGGGTTCGGGAATGGGAATCCTGACACCTGGAACGCCCCAGTTACTTTTAACAGCACAGGTTCCGGCTATATCGGACCTTGCTGGAACTCCGTCGGTAATCAATTCAACGGTAATGTTATTGTGAGTAGCACAGGGTCGTCCGCTGGGGTTTACTTCTGTAACGGGAGCAACACCACCACGGCTACGCTGGCTGCGGGAGATTCGCTCGAGATCGGTTCAGGCGGTTTTTCCGCCGGCACCTTGCAGCTCCGGCAATTCACGCAACTGGGAACTCTTCCGATCAGCCTGACCCTGACAGGGGCTACCACATTACTAGCAGCGGGACCGACGTCATCGTTCGGCGGGGACTTTACCGTCACCTCACCGCGGATACTTCTCAATACTACCGTCTTTAACGATACGACCACGCTTACCAAGACCGGCGTCACCGGCGAGTGGTCCAACGGCGGCAATACGTTCAATTCGACGCTGGTGGTCAATCAGCAAGGCGGCGGCTTTTTCGGCTTTGCGGCTAACGCAGCCGATATTTATAACGGCGATGTGTATGTCAACAATAATTCCACGGAACGGGTCATTTTCGCCAACAATGCCAGCGGCGGGACCCAGTTCAACGGCAATATCATCGTTACCCAGATCGGGAGTTCGGTAGGGATAGCATTTGGCTGGAGCGGCTCAACGACCGTCACACAGGCGGCCGGCAAGACTATTACGGTCGGTCCGGCAGGTTTCACTACCGGGTATCTGCAGATCGAACGGTTCACTCAGCTGGGTACAGGGGCGTTGAACCTCAGCCTTGGCAGCAGCAATACTTCGATCACCTTCGGTCCGGCCTCCACTATCAATGGAAACGTAACCACCAACACCGGTCAGATCCTGTTCAACGGCTGTACCTTCAACGGGACGGTCAATTCGACGAAGACGGGTGCGACCAACGACTGGAGCAACGGCGGGAATATCTTCAACGATACCACTACGATCACCGATGCGGGTGCCGGTTACATAGCTTTCGGCGACGTTACCCCTGATCTGTTCAACAGCGTTTCCACGTTCAACAACAACGGCAGCGCCAATATGTATATCGCCAACAGCAGCACCAATAATATCTTCGGCGGAACGACGACGTTCAATAACGCTCCTACGGCCAACACCCTGATCTATGTCAGCCAGACCTCGACGGGTACGGTCTTCAACGGCAATATCGTCGTTACGTCCACTAACGGCCAGGGGGTCTATTTCTGTTCGGGCAACAATACGGCAACTGCCACCCAGTCGGCCGGTTATACTATTCAGACAGGGCCGGCGGGGTTTTCTTCCGGGGTCTTGTCCCTGAAGCAGTTCACGCAACTGGGCAATGCGCCGATCAACCTGACGCTAACGGGCGCCACCACCTTGCTGGCGATGGGGCCGTCATCGGCTTTTGGCGGTGACTTCACGGCTGTCTCGCCACGGATCCAGGCCAATGGCGCGATCTTCTCTGACACGACTATCCTGACCAAAACAGGCGCGACAGGGGAATGGATGACGGGTGGCAACACTTTCAATTCAGCCTTGACGATCAATATGCAAGGCGGCGGTTTTTTTGGCTGGGAAGGCAACTCGCCGGATATTTTCAACGGCGATGTCTATATCAATAATAATTCAACGGAAAGGGTCCTCTTCAACAATAACAATGGCGGAGGCACCCAGTTCAACGGGAATATTATCCTCACCCAGATCGGCGGCTCTCTCGGGATCGGGTTTGGCTGGAGCGCAAATAGTAATGAAACGATGGCGGCCGGCAATACCATCTCAATCGGCGCCGCAGGCTTCACCACCGGGTATTTGCAGATCGAGCGGTTCACGCAACTGGGCAGTACGGCCATGAACCTCCCTTTGACCGGCGTCAGCGCTCTGACATTCGGCCCGAGCTCGGCTATCGGCGGGAATATGACTTCGACAAGCGGCTCCCTTTATTTTAATGGTTGTACGTTCAGCGGCATCTGTAATGCCACAAAAACCGGCACGACCAACGACTGGAGCAGCGGAAACAATATCTTTAACGGGGTGACTACGATCACCGATGCAGGTTCAGGCTATATGGTGTTTGGGAACGGCAATGCAGACCAGTTCAATAATACGGCTACTTTTAACAATACGGGCAGCAACTCCATGTATATCGCCTATAACAGCCCGAACAATATTTTTGGCGGTACAACGACGTTCAACAATACACCAACGGCCAATATGGGGATTTATGTAAGCCAGTTTTCGGCCGGGACGGTCTTTAACGGCAATATCGTCGCAACGTCGAATAATGGGCAAGGGGTGCTGTTCTGTAACGGAAATAATACCGCAACGGCGACCTTATCATCCGGCTATACCATCGCGGTAGGGGCCGGCGGGTTCTCCGCGGGCACCTTGTTGCTCCGGCAGTTCACTCAATCCGGGCCGACGCCGCAAAGCCTTACGCTGACAGGGGCAGGGAACCTCACCTTCGGACCTTTGTCCGCGATAGGCGGGAATATCACTACGGTGAGCCCCACGCTGTTTTTTAACGGTTGTACGTTCAGCGGCACGGTCACATCGACCAAGAACGGCGCGTCGAGCGACGCATCCAGCGGCAACAATACTTTTGGCGGGGCGTTCATAGTGACCAATACCGGTTCAGGCTATTTCATGATGGGCAATGGTAATCCGGATACCTGGCAGTCTACCGCGGTGTTCAACAACAACAGCTCTGCGAACCACATGTATATCGCCTATAGCAGCTCCGGCAATACTTTCAATAGCGATGTCACTTTCAATAACCAGCCCGGAGCTGTGGGATTGTGGATCTATTCCAACTCTTTCGGGACCAATACGATGTTCAACGGGAATATCAGCGTACAGAATACAGGAGGCGCCGGGGTCTATTTCGGAGCCAACACCGGCAACGCCACACTCACCGGCGGGTCGATCAGTATCGGAGGGGCGGGATTTGCATCCGGCGGGCTGATCTTCCGGGATTTCACCCAATCTACAGCCGGCGCCGCACAAACGATCACGACGACGGGTACAAGCTATATCCAATATGGGCCCAGCTCCAACTTCAGCGGCCCGTTGACTTCCATCAGCCCTGGATTGTATTTTAACGGCTGCGTATTCAACGGATCGGTCAATGCGACCAAAAACGGTACCGCGAATGACCAGAGCACGGGCAACAATACGTTTAACGGTCCTTCTACTGTCACCGATATCGGAACGGGCTATCTGCTGATGACGAATGGTACGGCGGATACCTATAACGGGAATATGGTGTTTGTACAAAGCGGGACAGGGAAGGTATATCCCAATTATAACAACAATAGCGCATATAACGGCAATTTGACGGTGACGTCTCCGGCAGGTACGGCTATCACCTTTGGGGCAGGTAACGGAACTGCGACGTTCTCGGGAACCGGCGGACAAACGATCAGCGTGACGCCGGGAACAGCTACTCCGATATTCACCCGTGTGGTGATCAATAATACCGGCGGCGGGGTTACGCCGACCAACACGAATTTCGATATCTCCAACAATATCGCCTTTACGTCGGGGCTGCTCAATACCACGGCCAGCTATATGCTGGTGATGCTGAACGGTTCGACGACCGCCGCAGGGACCGCGTTATCTACCAGCTATGTAGCCGGCCCCATGCAATATCAGAAGTCAAGCGGGGGCGCCTCAACGCTGAATTTCCCGGTTGGGACCAGCGTAGACTGCCGGCCCTTTGTGCTCACCGTTTCGCACACGAACGGCACGCTGTATACCTACACTGCGCAGCTGTTCGACTGGAGCGCTGCGGCCCTCAACTGGACATTGCCGCTGACAGTGGACAAGGTCTCTTCCGAGCATTACTGGACGATCAACCGCGCCGATGCCTCCGGCACCAACCAGCCAACAGCCGGCTTGGCCGGGACCCAGACGATCCAGCTCTTTTTCGGCACGGATGACTGGGTTCAAAACGGCGGGAATTTGACGGTCTGTAAGAATGTCTGGACCGCTCCCACGACCTGGATCGATATCGGCGGCGCGGGCGGACCGGTGTATAGCGGCGGGGCAAATTTGAGTGGAAGTATCACTTCCACCAGCGCACCGTCCTTGTTCAATTCCTTCTCCACGTTTACGCTGGGCGACAAACTCGGCGGCGGCAACGTATTGCCGATCGGGCTGCTCAACTTCAGCGCGACCCCGGATAATAACCAGGTCGATCTGCAGTGGACCACGTCGACCGAGTCAAACAACAGCTATTTTGCGGTCGAAAGGAGTATCGATGGGTCGACCTTCGATTCCATCGCGCGGGTAGCCACGGAAGCGCCGGATGGGAACAGCAGCACGCCACTTGACTATACTGCTGTGGATCAACATCCTTACATGGGCATCAGCTATTACCGGTTGAAACAGACCGACCTGAATGGCAATTCGACCTATTCGAAAGTTGTCGCGGTAGATTTTGCCCGGAAGCAGAACTTCACGATCTATCCTAATCCGTCGAAGGGCGCTGTATATGTCACGGGTATGGATATCGGCACCACCAGCGTAATGGCGCAATGGTTCGATATGAGCGGCAAGCTGTTGTCACAGGCGACGATGCCCGTTCAAGGTGGCGCGGCCAGCATGAACGTCGGTTTCAATAACGGCATCTATCTGCTGAAGCTCATCTTCCCGGATGGAACTTCAAGCGTACAAAATATCATTATTCTGAAATAAGAAACTCCGGCAATTTTCAGGTATTCGACCGGCGGCTGATCACAGCCGCCGGTTTTGTTTTGTCGGTTGCGCCGACCGCTGAATCAGGTGATTCGCCGACCGCAGAATCAAGTGCTGTGCCTGAGGCCGATTCCAGTCCGAACAATGCTGCCAGCCATTCATAGGAGTGCAGGCGGTCTTCGGCGTGTTCCGTGAAAGTGGAAATGACGATCTCGTCCACATCAAATTCTGCTGCGAGTTGTTCCAGTTTCTCTTTGACCTCTTCAGGGCTGCCGATGACCGTTCGCCGGCGGTTAAACAGGACCCGCTGCCATTCCTCCGGCGAATAGTGATACGCGGCGGCTGCGGCGTAAGTAGGGATCTCATCATAGCGGCCTTTTTCGAAGCCCAGCAGCCGGTAATCGATCAATGCCCGGGTCTCATCCACTTTTTGTGGGTCATCAGAGCAAAAGGCAAAGATGCCTACGCTGGCTTTGGGTTGAGGGAGGTGAGAAGAGGGGCTGAACCGGTCGCGGTACTCGCGGACGGCGGCTGCGCCGCCGACGGAGTTGATGAATTGGGCATAGCAAAGGGCCATACCGAAATGAGCGGCGAGATAGGCGCTTTCGCCACTGGAAGTCAGCATCCAAAGGTCGGGCTGGGTATCGATCTGGGGGATCGCGCGAATTTTCCCTTCATAATTGCCGGGTCCCGGAGTATCGGCAAGGAAGGCATAAAGATCCCGGATCTGGCGGATATATTCTTGCGGGTCAAACGTATTCGCCGGATTGAGGAGGTGGGCGGTGAGGCGGTCGCCGCCCGGTGCGCGGCCCAGACCCAGATCGATCCTGCCGGGATACAGCGCCTCCAGCAGCCGGAAATCCTCCGCCACTTTCAGGGTGCTGTGGTTGGGCAGCATAATGCCGCCGGACCCCACACGGATTCGGTTAGTCTCTGCTGCCAGCCGGGCAATCAGGATTTCCGGAGAGGCTCCGGCCAAGGTGATGGTATTATGATGTTCCGAAAGCCAATAGCGGGTATAACCCAAACGATCCGTCAGCCTTGCCAGCCGGATGGTCTCCTGGAGGGCGGCCGGCGCACTGCTGTTCAGCCTGATTGGGCTTTGATCTAAAACGCTTAATTGAATGTTTGCCATGGTCGGTGCAACTGCCTTTGGCCGTCAACAGGCTAATAACAAGCCGATGAGTCAAAAGTTTTCCGGTAAAAAAAGTTGTCGATCGGTTGCATATTGTTGGATTCTTCCCGTAATTTGCAACATTGTTTCAAACCCTTATGAGGATTCAACGGACGATACGGTCTTTTCTGGCGGCGGCTTTTCTGGCACTGTTTGCATTGGCGATCACGCCCAAGATCGCCATCCACGCAATGGTGGCGCACCATATCGACACGCACCAGTCGCTGAATTACGGGGAGTCCGATCAGTTCAATAAGCTTGGTTTCCATTGCCCCACCGACAACCTGGTGGTGGAATTTCCATTTCTGCAGTATTCCCTCACGATGCAGCTGAGGCTTTGGCCGGAAACTCCGGTATACAGACCGGTGAAGCTGGCACAGCCTCTTACCGCGGCCCATCCGCTGTTTGGCCTTCGCGGTCCCCCTGCTTTTCTACCTTCCTGTTGATCCGGCTATCCGGATCTGTTGAGCGCGCCCTGAAGGGCCGATCATTTTACCATGTCATTCAAAAAGGCCGTTTCCCTAATGGACAACGCGCCGCTATTTGTCTGTCTTTGTGGCTGATCGCACTCCCGATCGAAGGCGTGTTCGTATCCAACTTATCATTTAAATTCTCTTGACATGCAAAAGACAATTTCCTTGTGCCGGAGGTGGCTTCCGGTGTTCTTTATACTTGGTTTGATCGCCGCCGGCGCCGGCTGCAACAAAGGGGCCAACAGCGTCACGCCCCATCTGCCCGGCAATGAGTTCCTGACGACCGTACAGCTTTATCTCGTGAATGCCAATGACCCTTCCGACGTCCATCTGCCCAGTTGGACCCAGATGAGTCCATACACGCATACCTATCAGACCGATTCCGCCTATTTCAATAATGCCGCTATGACCCTCAAGGCGAATTCGACCTATAATTGCTACCTTGTTATCTTAGATTCCACGCATATCCCTGCCGATTCGGTGACCCCCGAGATCCAGGCACGGGAGAACTACCACCTGATCTACTACCAGCCCACACCGATCGCGGCCTCCAACATCGTGATCAGCAATACTTCCACGGATATTCCCACGGTTAACTGGATCACCGGCGATGCAACCGATACGACCGCCGGCGGAGCGTCCATCAACGAGCTCGAGATCCCGCCTTCTTCTCTCAGTCCGCTGAACCTCGTGGTGACCCGGACCGATTTGGACAACAACAACCCGCCGATGCAGATCGGGATCCATACGAAATTCGTCACCGGCGCGGCGAGCAGCGGTATCCTCCGGGTGGTGCAGCGGCATCAGCCCAATGCCAAGAACGGTACCTATGCGCCGGGATCAACAGATTTCGATATTACGTTTGCCGTCTACATCCAGTAAAAGAATTGCTTATCCAAACACCCAAAAATTAATTCAGATGAGATTTGCCAAATGCTTATATATGGCGCTCGCGTTGTGCATCGCCAGTATTGCGTCCTATGCCCAAAAGGGGACGACCATCCTGGAATTTGACGGCGGCGTTTCCCTGCCGCTGGGCAACTTCGGAAAAGCCTCTACCGCGACTTCGCTGGTGAGCACCAACGGGACGATTGGCGACAATAGCGGCTACGCCAAAATGGGCGGTTACTTCTCCGTTGACGGAGCCTGGTTCTTTTCCAAATATTTCGGTATTGGCGGAATGTTCAAGTATGGGACCTATAGCCTGAAAAATATCGACTCCCTCTCCTATGGTTACGAAGAATCCTTCGATGTGGACACGACCCGGACCAATGTCACCAGTTATAAGGTCTGGAGCATCATGCCGGGGCTCTATTTCAATATGCCGCTGGCAAAGAAGCTTGCCATCAATGCCCGGGTGCTGGTGGGTATCGCCAGTGCTTCAACGCCACAGATCTATGTGGGAATCGAGGATGGGCAGGTGATCGACCCGCCGGTAATCCAGTACTCCGCTTCGAAGGTGGGGTTTGCCGCCGATCTGGGGGTAGGGGTCCGATATTATCTGTACCGGGGAGTGTCGATAAATGTCAAAGCTGATTATTTCTATACGAAGCCCGACTTTACGATCAGCAATTCGAAGCGGAACACCAATGCAGGGAGGGAGATCTATTCTTATAACCAGCCGCTGGAAAGCGTCAACTTTTCTGCCGGCCTCGCCTATACGCTTTGGTGTAAACACAAATAAAATCTGTACACGTGAAAAAATGGCTATTGTTCTCCGGTTTCTTTCTTTTCCTGGCATTGGCGCGGGCGCAAAACCCGTCCTGTAACCTGGTCCTCAGGGGTTCGCTGCATTCGGCGGATACCGCGAGGATACCATATTCTGCCGTTACGGTCTATCTGCCCGCGTTGGATCGCCATGTCGCACCGGATGACAATGGCCATTTTTCATTCGACAGCCTGTGCCGCGGGCCGCTGCGCATCGTTATCAGCTATGTCGGCTACCGCACGATCGACACGACGCTGTCTTTCAACGGCAAGCTGGGATATGCCTTCCAATTGGTCAGTCAGACCCAGGAGCTGACCGGGGTGATCGTGACAGCGCTGCGGCTGAAGAAATCCGAGCTCAATGTCGTCGTCAGTGATACCTTGGGCGGCAAAGCCTTGCAGGAAGTGCGCGGGCTTTCGCTGGGGGAATCCTTAAAGACTATCGCCGGCGTTAATAGCCTGCAAACGGGGCCGTCTATCTCCAAGCCCGTCATCCACGGGGTATACAGCAACCGCATCCTGATCCTCAACAATGGAGTGAGGCAAGAAGGTCAGAACTGGGGCAATGACCACGCGCCGGAGATCGATCCATTCATCGCTACCAAGTTATCGGTCATTAAAGGAGCGGCGAGCATCCGGTATGGTAGCGACGCCATCGGCGGGGTAGTGTTGGTAGACCCTAAGGATATGCCCGATCGGCCGGGTATGCTGGATGGGGAGTTGAACCTCGTGGGCATGACTAACGGGAGGATCGGCGCCGCTTCTGGAATGGTAGAAGGATCGGCCGGCAAGGGATCGCTCGAAGGTCTGAGCTGGCGACTGCAAGGTACCCTGAAAAGGGCAGGCAATGCGCAGGCCGCCGATTATTACCTCGGCAATACGGGTTACCTCGAAAGCGATTATTCCGCCACGTTACAGTATCGCAAGAACCGTTTCGACGGCCAGGTCTATTACAGCGATTTCAACACAAAGATCGGGGTGGCGACAGCTTCCGTGGTAGGATCGCAGGCTGACCTTTACCAGGCTTTTGCCCGTAGTATCCCGTCGGATTCGGCCCATTTCACCTATGATGTCAGCAGGCCCTACCAGACGGTGGACCACAAGCTGCTGAAGGTAAGCGGCTCGCTTGATCTCGGCACCGCGGGCAAGTTGGAGGGTATCTATGCGTTCCAGCGGGATGTTCGCAAGGAATACGACGCAGACCTCAGCTTTAACAACCGGGACAGCAATGTCAACAATATCCCCGACCTGGATTTCGAGCTCAATACTCAAACGGTGGACCTGATCTGGGAGCATCCGCCCATCGCGGGAAAGATCAATGGAAGTATCGGGCTGAACTTCATCACTCATGGCAACTACCAGGCCGGTACGGGTTACACGGAACTGATCCCCAATTTCGTGGACTATGGGGGCGGGATCTTTGCGATCGAGAAATATGAGACGGGCCGATGGCTGTTTGAAGGCGGGGCGCGGTACGATTACCGGTGGATGCAAGCCCATTTTCTGGACCCGACCTATCCGACCATTCAGCTGAACCCCACCTACCAATGGCAGAACAGCACGTTCAATTTGGGTGTCCAGTACAAGATCAGCCAACGGTTTAGTGCGCTATACAATTTCGGCACCGCCTGGCGGCCGCCGCAAGTGATCGAGCTCTTTGCAGACGGCATCCACCAAAGCGCAGCGTCCTGGGAGTTCGGGGATTCAACGCTGACGCTGGAAAAAGCGTACAACAATAACCTCAGCTTTACGTACAGCACCTCAAAGTTCGTCGCGGAGATAGGATCCTATGTCAACTATTTCCATCATTATATCTACCTGAAGCCTGATCTTAGTGTCGTCCAAACGATCACCGGCGCCTACCCGGCCTTCAGCTATACGCAGGTCAATGCCATATTCGAAGGGGCGGACCTCAGCTTTACGTATAATTTTGCGCCGCATTTCTCCCTGATCTCCAAGTCCTCCCTGGTCCGGGCGCATAACCTGACGATCCACGACTGGCTGGTCTTCATCCCAGCCGACCGGACAGACAATTCGATCCGCTATACCTGGGACTCGATCGGGAAAGTGCGCAATTTCCATATTGGAATCGACAACCTGGCGGTGGCCAAACAGTCCCGGGTGCCGCCGAACAGCGATTATGTGGCGCCGCCGCCAGGCTATGACCTGTGGGCGGTGGATGCAGGATGCTCGCTGCCATTCTTCAAAAAGGGAATGGACATCGACGTGGCAGTGACCAATCTTACCAATGTAGCCTATCGGGACTACCTGAACCGGTTCCGGTATTATATGGATGATCTTGGGCGAAATGTGGTGGTCCGGATGCGGGTGCCGTTCTGAGAGGCGGCGCCGCGTGCCCCGGGGGTTCGCCGCCCTATTGTTTCGGCATTCCGCCGCCATCTTCCGGCTTCTTACAGCAGGTGGGAAGACGCTTGTAGGCATCGGGCTCGGCGGTGACGTCATCGGCGTCGTAGCCGCAGTTGGCGATCAGTGCTTTGATATTCTCTACGTTAGTCCGGTCGGTCAGGTAGGTGACGGTCGTCGTTTTCTTTTTATAGTCCACATTGACCTTCACGATGCCTTCCTCATGGCTCATATAGTTCTCGATCCGGGTTTTGCACATTTCGCACTGGATGGTCGGGGTTTTGATCACCACGGTGACTTTTCCTTTTTGTTGGGCCATGGTTCCGCCGGCGAAACCGGCGAGTAGAAGCAGGAGTAACTGTAGTTTCTTCATACGTGAGGATTTAATAATCTAATGGGCGAAGTTATTGCTCTAAAATAAGCAATTAAATCCGCCTGTCCTACACCCCTTTCCAACCCGCGGGGTCTTCGCTCCATTTCAGCAAAACGGCTTCTTCTTCGGCGCTGACCAGCTTTTTTTCCAATGCCAGGCTGATCAGCGTAGGGTAATCGGAAAGGGAGAGATAAGGCACTCCTGCCTCCCGGAAGGCGGCCCGGGCGGCCGGGAAATCATAATTGAAGATCGATACGAGGCCGATCACATTCAGCCCGGCCCGCCGGAGGGCTTCGACCACCTGGAGGCTGCTTTTACCGGTGGAGATGAGATCTTCCATAACGACCACGGGGCGGTCCGGTTCAAAATAGCCTTCGATCTGCTGTCCCAGGCCATGCTCTTTTGGTTTGGACCGGACGTAGACATAGGGGAGTTTGAGCTGGTCGGCGACCATGGCGCCCCAGGGGATTCCGGCGGTGGCCACCCCTGCTAGCAAGCCGGCTTCGGGAAATCGGGCAAATACCACATTGCAGAGCTCGGACTTGATAAAGTCGCGGATATAGGGGTGACCGAGGACTTTGCGGTTGTCACAGTAGATCGGGCTTGTCCAGCCTGAAGACCAGGTAAAGGGCTGGTGTGGGCTCAACTGGATCGCCTGTGCTTGCAGCAGTCGTTCGGCAACTGCCTTCTCGTTCGTGCTGATGATCTTTTCCATCGTTTTGCGAAAATAAGAAAAGTTTCGTCCCCCGGGCCTTCGTATCTTGGGGATGCATACCCGCTTCCATGTACATCAAGATCTATTTTAATGACAAGCCCCTGTTCCTTTGCGATGAGATGACGGATGAGATCAGGAAGTACGCGCATCATGACGATGCGGTGCTGATCGATGAGTTTTCGCATCCCGCCGTCAATTCCATGATCCACGAGATGCGGCGGGAGAGCATACACGCGGGTATCTTTATCCATTCCGACCTGGCGACGCTCAAAAAGGCATTCTGGAAGAAATTCATGCTGGTGCGGGCAGGCGGCGGACTGGTGCGGGATCCGGGCGAACGATATCTCTTCATGTTGCGGCGCGGCAAATGGGATCTGCCTAAGGGCAAGCTGGATCCGGGGGAAACGCTGGAACAATGCGCGCTTCGCGAGGTAGGGGAGGAGACGGGGTTGAAAAAGGTGCGGCTCGATGGGCCGCTGTTGGTCACTTATCACACCTACGACGAAAGCGGTCATCATATCCTCAAAGAGACGCATTGGTTCCGGATGAGCCTTTTGTCCGATCAGCCGGTCGTTCCGCAGCAGGAGGAACAGATCACCGAGCTCGTCTGGGCTGACCGCGCGAAGATTGGAGGCCTGCTAAAAAATACTTTCCCTTCTATTCTTGATGTCATGCGGACGGCCGGGGTCCTGGAATGAATGATTATTTGGGAATGATCGCCACCGTCAGCCTGCTGACACAGACCAGTTTGTCGCGCTCGTCGGTGATGCGGATCTCCCAGACCTGGGTGGTTTTGCCGATATGAAGCGGCCGGGCAGTCCCCGTGACATGGCCTTGCCGGACGCCGCGGACGTGATTGGCATTTATCTCCAAACCGACGGCATTGTACTGATGATGGTTGACGACCATTGCGGCCCCGACGCTGCCGAGCGTTTCCGCAAGCGCGACAGAGGCCCCGCCGTGCAGAAGTCCGTAGGGTTGCCGGGTTCGGTGATCTACAGGCATCCGGCCTTTGATGAAGTCTTCGCCTACCTCGGTGAATTCGATATCGAGATGACTGGCCATCGTATCGTGCGCTAGTGGCTGAAGCTGGGCGGCGGTCAGGTTTGGCTCAAACCAGATAGGCATAGGCGTTAGGTATTTGGGATTTTTAATTGCATAGCCTGACTCGCTTTCAGTGATTTTGCCACGACGTCCGGCAGGAACTGCATGACGTCGCCGCCATTCTTCAGCACGTCCCGGACCAGTGTCGATGCGACTGAAGTATACTGCGGCAGACAGGTCAGGAAGACCGTCTCGATTTGGTTGTCGAGGCTGCGGTTCATATCTGCGATCGCTTTCTCATACTCGAAATCGTTGACATACCGGATACCGCGCAGGATAAAGTTGGCGCCCACCTGCCGGCAGGCGTGGATGGTGAGGCCGTCGTAAACGATTGCTTCGACCCGGGGGTTGTCCTTGTAGATCTCACGGATCCAGGCCAGTCGTTGTTCGGCGGTGAACATCGGCAGTTTGCCGGTATTGGTGCCGATCCCGATAAATAGTTTGTCAAAAAGCGGCAGGGACCGGTTAATGATATCCTGGTGCCCGATGGTGATCGGGTCGAAAGTCCCGGGGAAAAGGCCGATACGTTGCATAGGCATTCGTGGTTTTATTAGGCGAACGTTTAATTGGGGGATCGTCCGGCCAGCAAATAAAGAACAGCCATCCGGACCGCCACTCCATTTTCGACCTGGTGCAGGATCAAAGACTGCTTGCCGTCTGCGACGTCGCTATCCAACTCGACGCCGCGGTTGATAGGGCCGGGGTGCATGATCACAATTTCCTTGCTGAGGCTATCCAGGAGCCGTCTGTTCACGCCGTAGGCGAGGCTGTATTCACGCAGCGATGAGAACAGCGGCTGGTTCTGTCGTTCCAGTTGGATGCGCAGCACATTGGCGACATCGCACCACTCCAGGGCCTTGCGCAGGTTGTATTCAACGCGGACGTCGAATGCCTCCCGGATATGAACGGGTATGAGGGTAGGCGGTCCGGCTAGCGTGACTTCGGCGCCCATCTTTTTCAGCAGGTAAATATTGCTTAATGCCACACGGGAATGCATGATATCACCGATGATGGCCACTTTCTTGCCCGCCAGTTCGCCCAGTTTCTCGCGAATGGAAAAGGCGTCGAGCAAAGCCTGGGTAGGGTGCTCGTTGATCCCGTCCCCGGCATTGACGATAGCGGCGGGGATATGCCGGGCGAGAAAATGGGGGGCGCCGCTGGCGCTATGCCGCATAACGACCATATCCACTTTCATGGACAGGATGTTGTTCACGGTATCGAGCAGGGTCTCACCTTTTGCTGCGGATGAACCGGATGCGGTGAAGTTGATTGTGTCGGCGGACAGGCGTTTCTCGGCGAGCTCGAAGGAGATGCGGGTCCGCGTCGAATTCTCATAAAAAAGGTTGACGATCGTGACATCCCTTAGCGTGGGCACTTTCTTGATCGGTCGCTGCAAAACTTCTTTGAATTGGGTGGCGGTGTCTAAAATCAGCTGGATATCGCCCGGTTGGAGATCTCTAATGCCAAGAAGATGTGGAGTACTTAGCTGCATTAAAACGCGAAATTAGGGGAAAAAAGTCATAATAGGGCTACCTCATCCTTCCCGTCCTTTTCTTTCCAGTATACTTTTACTTTTTGGGTGAACATAGAGTCGATCGGCTTGCCGACATAATCGGCCTGGATCGGCAGTTGGCGCGTAAAACGCCGGTCGATAAGCACGCAAAGCTCGACCTTTGCGGGCCTTCCGAAGTCCAGCAATGCGTCCAGCGCCGCCCGGATCGTTCGCCCTGTCCATAGCACGTCATCGATCAGCACGACATTTTTGCCTTCGATGGAGAAAGGGATTTCCGTTTGATTCAATTCATGCAAGCCCCGGCGCACATCATCCCGGTAGAAGGTGATGTCGAGTTTGCCGTAACGGATGCTGGCAGGGTCGACTTGCGTTTTTAAAAGAGTTACGACCCGGTTGGAGAAAAATACACCCCTCGGTTGGATGCCGATGAGTATGGTATTTTCCAGGTCCAGGTGATTCTCCAGCAATTGATGCGTCAGTCGTTGTATCGTCAGATCCAGCTGCTGCTCATTCAAAATGGTCTTCAATAAAAGAATATTTTTTTATGAAGGTAGGAAAAAAAAGGCCGCCAAACGGCGGCCAATTACAAACTATTCACACTCTAAAACGATCTTTATCGAACAGGTGCGCTGAACAGATTGATCATAATCCCGATCTGAAAGCTACCGTTATGAATGGTTAAGTTATCCCCGGTGTAGGAGTTATTGTCAATGTTGGACAGTCCGAAATTGTAACGGGCGTCGAGGGATATGGGCGTCATGGGAATCTTGACGCCAGCGCCGATTACCCAGGAAAAATCGGAGGAATTGTAGTTTTTCTTGTCATCGAGGGTAACGCCCTGCGTGGTGGATTTGGCCGTCGCAAGGAAGCCAATCTGGGGACCGGTTTCGATGAAGACACCCATCATATGGTACTTCAGCAGTACAGGGACATTAATGTAGTTGGAATGAATGTTCGTCTCGATGCCGGAATAAGTTGCCTTAAAACCCTGACCGGAATATACTACCTCCGGCTGGATAGTCAGGTGATGTGTAAGGGGAAGTTTCAAATATGCCCCGGCGTTGAAGCCAACCAATGAGCTGGTTCCAGATACCTGGCTACCGTTAACATTGGAAATATTGGCGCCGCCCTTGATCCCGAATGCCAACTGCGCGTGTGCAGTTGCGAAAGAAATACCTGCCAAAAGAACTAATGCTAGCTTTTTCATAATTGAATTGGATTAAGTTTTTATCAATCACGCACAAAGATAGTCGCCGTATTGAAATTTGCACCCTACGCTAACGGCGGTTTTTTATTGTGTGATATATAAAATACTGATTATCAACCTTCTGAATGGAACGGATACCGATAATCGGTAGGCGGTGCAAAGGTCTCCTTAATGGTTCGGGCGCTCAGCCAGCGATACAGGTTGAGGATGGACCCTGCTTTGTCGTTGGTGCCGGAACCCCTTGCGCCGCCAAAGGGCTGCTGCCCCACTACCGCACCGGTGGGTTTGTCGTTGATATAAAAATTTCCGGCAGCGTTCCGCAGCCGGTCCACCGCAAGTTCTACGGCCCCGCGGTCCCGGGAAATGATGGAACCGGTCAGGGCGTAAGGAGAAGTGTTGTCCACCAATTCCAATGTCTTTTCGAATTCAGCGGGCGGATAGATATAGACCGTGAGTACGGGGCCGAAGATCTCTTCGCACATGGTGACGAAGCGGGGGTCCTTCGCTTCTATCACCGTCGGTTGAACGAAATAGCCTATTGATTTGTCGCATTCTCCGCCCACCCAGATCCCGGCGGCAGGGTCTTGTTTCGCTTTATCGAGGTAGGACTTGATCTTATTGAAGCTGCGTTCGTCGATCACGGCATTGATAAAATTGGAGAAGTCTTCCACTGTCCCCATCTTAAAACTTTTAACGCCTTCTATCAGTTTCTGTCGTACAGCGGCAGCCAGGTTGGCCGGGATATAAGCCCGCGAGGCGGCAGAGCATTTCTGCCCCTGGTATTCGAAGGCTCCGCGGAGGAGGGCGGTGGCCAGCACATCGGGATCGGCGCTCTCGTGCGCGAGTACAAAATCCTTGCCTCCGGTTTCTCCGACGATGCGCGGATAGCTGCGGTAGTGGTGAATATTCTCGCCGATTGTTTTATAAAGCTGGTTGAACGCTGCAGTGGAGCCGGTGAAGTGAAGACCGGCAAAGTCGCGGTGACTGAAGCAAACCTTACCAAGCACAGGCCCGTCGACATAGATCAGGTTGATCACGCCGTCAGGCAACCCGGCTTCTTTCAGGATGCGCATAAAAAGTTCGGCGGCAAATACCTGGGTATAAGCCGGCTTCCAGACGACGGTATTGCCGCAGAGAGCTGCAGAGGTCGGGAGGTTGCCGCCGATCGCGGTAAAGTTGAAGGGCGTGATAGCCAGGACAAATCCTTCCAGCGGCCGCCATTCGGTGCGGTTATGGACGCCGGGGCCGCTGACGGGCTGGACGTTATAGATTTCGCTAAGGAAGTGCACATTCCAGCGGAGGAAGTCGATTAGTTCGCAGGCGCTGTCGATCTCGGCCTGAAAGGCATTTTTGCTTTGGCCCAGCATTGTCGTCCCGTTCATGTAAGGCCGGTATTTGGTAGCGATAAGGTCTGCGGCCTTGAGGAAGATGCCCGCGCGGTTCTCCCAGCTGAGCGCGGCCCATTTTGGTTTGGCGGCAAGTGCCGCGTCTATCGCCCGGCGGACGTGCTCTTCCTCACCTTCATGAAAATGGCCCAGGGTATGCGCGATCTCGTGCGGGGGGTGCATCGCGATCTTTCTCCCGGTGCGCACTTCGTGGCCGCCGATATGCATCGGAATATCGTGATCTTTACTCTTCAGTTCCTTCAGCGCTTTTTTCAGGTTATCGCGTTCCTTGCTGCCCGGCGCATAGTTCAAAACGGGTTCGTTGGCGGGGGCGGGGTAGTGAAAATATCCTAAGCTCATATTTAAAACAATTTTATAGTCTCTGCTCGACTGCGGCTGCTTCGCAGCCTAAACGGGGCCAATTTCTTGAACCGCGCTCCGCGCGGTTTGGGACATTAAATAAGCCTTGATAAAGCCGTCCAGTTCGCCGTCCATGACGGGCTGCACGTTGCCGACCTCGAAGTCGGTCCGGTGATCCTTGATCATCTTGTACGGATGGAAGACATATGACCGGATCTGCGATCCCCATTCGATCTTCTTCTTCGTTGAGTTGGCGGCATCCTTAAGCGCTTCGCGGCGTCGTAATTCCTCTTCATACAGGCGACTGCGCAGCATTTTCAGTGCCTTTTCCCGGTTCTCGCCCTGGGTTCGGGCCTGCTGGCATTCGACAATGATGCCACTGGGTATATGTTTGAGCCGTACAGCCGTTTCCACTTTGTTCACGTTCTGTCCGCCCTTGCCGCCGCTCCGATAAAATTCCCATTCCAGGTCCGCGGGGTTGACCTCGATCTCGATGCTGTCATCCACGAGGGGATAGACGAATACGGATGCGAAAGAGGTATGGCGCCGGGCGTTCGAATCGAAGGGCGAGATCCGCACGAGCCGATGGACTCCACTCTCGGCTTTCAGGAAGCCATAGGCGAAGGGGCCTTCGAATTGCAAGGTTGCGCTCTTGATCCCCGCGCCTTCGCCATCCTGCAGGTCGAGCTCGGTGACGGCCCAGCCTTGTTTCTCCCCGTACATGCGGTACATCCGAAGCAGCATTTCCGCCCAGTCCTGGCTTTCGGTACCGCCGGCCCCGGAATTGATCTGCAATACGGCGGGCAGTTCGTCCTCCGGCTGGTTAAGGGTACTCTTGAATTCCACCTCCTCCAACTGGTTCATCGCCTTTTTCCAGGCTTCCCGGGTCTCTTCTTCGCTGGCTTCGCCTGCCTTCCAGAAATCGAACAGGACGGCAAAATCCTCCACCGCGGTCTCAACCGATTCGTAAAGCTTTACCCAGACCTCATTCAGTTTGATATTTTTCAGGATCTCGGTCGCCCGCCGGTTGTCGTCCCAGAAACCGGGGCTTAGTGAAAGCTGCCTATCCTCATTAATTTTGTATCGTCGGTTATCGACGTCAAAGAAACCTCCTTAGGACCACGAGCCGGTCCCTCATTGACTTGATTTGTTCCTGTGTCATTCTGCAAAAATAAGAAATAAACTTATATTCACTGTACGGTTCCGCTGCAATGAGTGACCGTTATTTTTATGTTGACCCATTACCTGCGTATTGCGCTGCGCAACTTCCGCCGTCATAAATTATACAGCCTGATCAATATCGGCTGTCTTTCGGTCGGCATCGCCGCGGCGCTGATGATCCTGATGTACGTATTGCACGAGCACAGCTATGACGGCTGGCAGACGAACGGCAAACGAATTTTTGAAGTGTCCGCGGACTACAAGTGGGGCACCTCGTCTTATTCGTCGAATCGCATGAGCTATATGACCGGCCCATTGGTTAAGCAGGCGGATCCACGGGTGCAAGCCTTTGTCCGCGCTCACCAACTCTATGAGCAACCTGTTCTTCAACCGGTAGAAAGGCCGGAAATAGCCCTGAAGGTCAAAGAGCATTTTCTTTTTTGCGACAGCAATTTCTTCCAGGTCTTCAGTTACCGGCTGCTGCGCGGTGATGCGGCGCGGGTATTGACGCGGCCCGGCACGGTCGTGCTCTCGGCACGTGCGGCTAAGGAATTCTTTGGGAAGGACGATCCGATAGGAAAGGTTTTGCTGTATAAAGACAGCGTCCGATTGGAGGTAACGGGCATTGCCGCAGATCCGCCCTCCAATACTTCGATCGGGTTCGATGCGATTGCTTCCTTCTCGACGCTGCGGACGATGAATGACCCCAATTTGCTATACGGCGAAACGGTGCAGGGCGGAAATTTCCTCACCTGGTTCCTGTTGAAGGACCCCGCGGACGCGGCCGGGGTAGTGGCGACGATCAACCGGCTGGCTGCCGCGCCATCCCCAACAAAATGGGCCAGTAAGGATGATTATAAACTTACCCCTTTGACGGACACTCATCTGCAGGGGATGTTTATCGATTCGGCCAACACCAAATACCTGAAAATCTTCCCACTGGTGGCGGGATTGATCCTGCTGCTGGCGCTGATCAATTATATGAGCCTGGCAACGGCGCGGGCGGCGGTAAGGGCCAAGGAAGTCGGAATACGGAAAGTCATGGGTGCGGAAAGGAAATCTTTGGCGGGGCAGTTCTATATCGAGTCGACGGTATATACCGTGCTTGCCTTCATCGCCGGGCTGGGGGTGTTCCTTCTGTTCAGGCCCTGGTTCCTCCAACTGCTGGAAATGCGGATCGACCTGAGTTTTGTTTTTTCCCGATCGTTACTCGGTTGTTATGCCGCACTGCTGATTGTTGTGATTATTGTCAGTGGCGGTTATCCTACCCTGATTCTCTCCGCGTTCAAGCCTGTGGCGGTCCTTTACGGAAAGCTGAGCCGGCGGCGTAGCGGGGAAAGGGTGCGGAAAGGCTTCCTGGTCTTCCAATTTACTATTTCGATGGGCCTGATCCTCTGTAGCCTGATTATTCAAAAGGAGATGTATTTTATCCGGCATGCCGATACCGGGGTCAACCGGGAAAATGTAGTTATGATCCCTTTTGACAGTCATCTGCCGCATTACCAGGCATTCCGGCAGGATGTCGAAAAAATACCGGGAGTCCTTAGTGTGGCTATTTCCGATTTTTCGTTGTACTCCGGCTATGTGACCTTCATGGTCACTCCGAAAGGGACGGCCAAGCCATTTGCGCTTCCAGTGATGCATGTGGACAAGAATTTCACGAGCCTCCTACAACTGCGGTGGCTTCGACAGCCGGTCCTGAACGATTTCTACGATGGCAAGCATGTGTTGTTGAATGAGTCGGCAGTTGCGAGCCTTGGGCTTGAGGGCAATCCGGTAGGACAGACGGTAGAGTTCTACAAATCTTTCACCGTGGCAGGCGTGCTCCATGATTTCAGTTACGAAGCTTTGCGTGGAAAGATCGGACCTTTTTGTCTTGTCGCGGACAGGGATTCGGATTCTGCCTTTGGAAATACTGCAAAAGGTTGTATGATGGCCCGGGTCCGGGCCCAGGTCAATCTGCCGGGATTGATCACCGCACTGGGCAAGGCCTATTCAATGTTTGACCGGAAACATCCTTTTGACTATCAATTTCTCGACGAGGTATTTGATAGCCAATACAAGGCCGAGGACCGGCTGGCGGGGCTCATGGGCATTTTCACCGTGATCACGATCGTCATCGCTTGCCTGGGGCTGTTCGCTCTGGCTACTTTTGCTGCTCAACAGCGGCTGAAAGAGATCGGCATCCGCAAGGTGCTGGGGGCATCGGTCGGTTCCATAAGCGCCTTGCTATCGCGTGATTTCCTCCGGCCAGTGTTGTTATCTGTTCTGATCGCATCACCGCTGGCCTGGTGGGCCATGCATCGTTGGTTGGAGAATTTTGCCTATCGAACATCCATCAGTTGGTGGGTATTCCCGCTGGCATGGGGCGGATTACTGCTTATCGCGCAACTGACCGTCTTATTCCGGACTATAAAGGCCGCGCGGGCCAACCCGACGGTCAACCTGCGCAGCGAATAGCCTATTTAATCGACGTAACAGCTGTCGAATTATCTTTTGTCTCAGTCTTTATGATGCCAACACCCGGTGCGTACCATTCCGTGACGTCAGCACTGTGGTTGACAGGAATTGGCCCGGTTCTGTAATTGACTCTGCTTTTGAAACTGATCTTAAAGCAATTCCAGGTACCGGCCGGTGTAGTGACGGATTCCTGTGCCAAAACCTTCCGGTCCCAGATCACCATGGTGAGATTAGATCCACCGAATGGGGATAGTGGCGGGGGAGGGGGGGCGCCGGGTCCGGGGGGAGGGAGGGCGCCGTTGTTGGAAATGACCATGCTTGCGCTTCTCAGCGTATCGCCGGCCTTCATCCCGGCAGGATATTCGAGGATGCCGTTACCGGCAGTGACCTGGGCGGAACTCATCTTTTCAGCCGGGCCCTCCGGCAGCATCAGTTTCATATCCAACTGAAAAATGCCGCCGGTGCATTTGATGGTACTGGTTGACGTGCCAGTCGAATTACCTTTCTTATCGAACATTTGAGTATTGACCGTGGCAGTAGTAACCCCCCCGCTGGTGCTGACGTTGGATACGGTAGAGACCCGTCTGCCGACCGGTTCGCTTTTCTTGTTGTAGATAGTCATTTCAATGGTCTTGTTGTTTTGCAGAAAAAGATAACTCGAGCAATCCTGGGACCATGCGGGAAAGGCGAATAAAAGGAACAGTACCACGGAAGAGAGTGGGGCGAACTTTTTCATATTATAAATTGTTTGAATCAGAAAGGTAGGTTAATTTTTCACTCCGGCCCATACCACAAATGGGTATAATTTTTCCCAGAGGCGGGTACGGCCATTATATTTATGTTAGCAGACCTTTATCATTTTCCGGCATTGTTATTGAAAATAGAGAAAGGGGGAGCCCGTCGAATTCATTATAAACAGATCGTTCACTTAAAATCAATATATATGAGTGCTGAAAAAGTTTTAATAGGCGCCTTATCGGGTCTTGTCGCCGGCGTGGCTATCGGAATCCTGGTTGCTCCGGCCGAAGGCAGCGAGACCCGTCAACGGATCGCGGACACCGCCGACAATCTGAAACGGAAATTGAGAAAACTGAGAGGCATTACCAGCGATGAACTGGATGAATTGAAAGATATTTTTGAAAAAGAGACTGACGGGCTAAGGGATGATGTCCGCAACCGGGTGTTGAACCTCATCAAAGCCGCAAAAGAGAAAGGTAATCACATCAAAGAGGAAGCATTGTCGTAGGGGATGATGTTTCCGGTAAGGAGGGGAGCCCGATGGGCTCCTTTTTTATTTAGCGGCGGTTGGAGCCTGGAATTGCCTAAATCCCATTAATTTGCGGCCTCACTCAATCCTAGTCGTTTATGCCCATCGACCTTCGTTCCGATACCGTTACCCGTCCTACGCCCGCGATGCTGGAAGCCATGATGCATGCCGAAGTGGGGGATGATGTGTTTGGAGAGGACCCTTCGATCAATCAGCTCGAGAAAATGGCCGCCGACTTGTTCGGGATGGAAGCGGCGCTCTATTCACCCAGCGGGACGATGTCCAACCAGATCGGGATCAAATGTCATACGCAGCCGGGAGATGAGGTGATCTGCGAACGGAGCTCGCATGTGTATGTGTACGAGGGGGGTGGGATCGCCTTTAATTCCGGGTCGCAGGTCAGGGCCCTGGATGGCAATTTGGGGCGGATCACGGCGCAACAGATCGGCCAGGCCATCAATCCCGATGACGTTCACCGGGCAAGGACCTCGCTGGTCTCGCTGGAAAATACCGCCAACAGGGGCGGCGGCAGCTGTTATGACTGGGAGGAGATCCTCCGCATCCGGCAGCTTTGCACCGACCAGCGGCTCAAGCTGCACCTGGACGGGGCCCGGCTTTTCAATGCGTTGGTAGCGAAGGGCCAGACGGCCAGTTCCTACGGCGAAGTGTTTGACAGCATATCGGTTTGTCTTAACAAGGGGTTGGGTTGCCCGATCGGCAGCGTCCTGATGGGGCCGGCGGCGTTTATCCGGCAGGCCCGACGGGTAAGAAAGGTCTTTGGCGGTGCAATGCGCCAGGCCGGGTTCATGGCCGCGGCCGGCATCTATGCTTTCAGGCATCATATAGACCGGCTGGCGATCGACCATGCGCATGCGAAACAGATCGCTGCGGCGCTGGAAAAGAAAGGGTTTGTCCGGAGCATTATGCCAGTGGAGACCAATATCATCATTTTTGACGTGGATCCGGCGCTGCCGGCAAAAACGCTCACTCAGCGGTTGCGGGAATCCGACGTTCTGGCGATCCCGATCGCCCCCACCCAGGTCCGGTTTGTCACCCATCTGGATATCACTCCGGAGATGGTGGAGCAGACGGTGATAGCCATCGGGCGATTGTAAGCGGCAGCCATCGAACAATTGTAAATGCATTTTTGTAAATACCTTCAACAAAATTTTTTGCTATGTTCCCCAAAATCTCTCCAAAAGACACGAAAGCGTGGCAACAATTACAAAAGCATTACGATTCGGAGATAAAGGGAACGCATATGCGCTCGATATTCAAGGCCGATCCGCAACGGTTCTCCCGCTATACGCTGCGCCTCGATGATATCCTGTTCGACTTCTCAAAAAATATCGTTTCTGACAAGACCCTGGACTTACTGCGGCAACTGGCAGCGGAGTCCAAGGTGAAGGAAGCGATCGAAGCCATGTTCACGGGGGAAAAGATCAACCAGACGGAGGATCGATCCGTTTTGCATACGGCGCTGCGCAATCTTTCCGGTGAGGCAGTTTACAGCGATGGTAAGGATGTGATGCCCGACGTGCGGCGGGTGCTGGCGCAAATGAAAGATTTCTGTGGCCGCGTTCATAGCGGCGAGTGGAAGGGCTATTCCGGTAAAAAGATCAAATACATCGTCAATATCGGCATCGGGGGCAGCGATCTCGGTCCCGTCATGGTCACCGAAGCGCTCCGGCCTTATTGGGTGGCGGGAATGGACGCGCATTTCATTTCTAATGTCGATGGCACCCAGATCGTGGAAACGCTTAAGCTGGTGACGCCGGAGGAAACATTGTTCCTCATCGCGTCGAAGACCTTCACGACGCAGGAGACGATGACGAATGCCCATACGGCGCGGGACTGGTTCCTGAAAGCCGCAAAGGACGAGAAGCAGGTGGCCAAACACTTCGTAGCCCTATCGACGAATGAGAAGGAGGTCGTAAAATTCGGGATCGATAAAGCCAACATGTTCGAGTTCTGGGATTGGGTCGGCGGCCGGTATTCCCTCTGGAGCGCCATCGGGCTTTCGATCGCGCTGACCGTGGGATATGAGAATTTTGAGACCCTTTTGAAGGGAGCTCACCAGACCGACCTGCATTTCCGCAACACGCCTTTTGAACAGAATATCCCCGTCACGATGGCGCTTATCGGGCTGTGGTACACGAATTTCTTCGGATCGCAAACGGAGGCGATCCTGCCTTATGACCAATATATGCATCGTTTTGCAGCCTATTTCCAACAGGGTAATATGGAAAGCAACGGCAAGAGTGTAGACCGGAACGGCCATCCTGTGAGCTGGTCCACCGGCCCGGTCGTCTGGGGCGAGCCGGGCACCAACGGTCAGCACGCGTTCTATCAACTTATCCACCAGGGAACGGTCCTGATCCCCTGCGATTTTATTGCCCCGGCCATCAGCCACAACCCGATCGGCGATCACCATGTCAAGCTGCTGTCCAATTTCTTTGCACAGACGCAGGCGTTGATGAATGGAAAAACCAAAGAGGAACTGGAGGCTGAGAAGGTACCCGCCGCGCTCATCCCTTATAAGGGTTTCAGCGGGAACAGGCCGACTAATTCATTCTTAATCAAAGAGATAACCCCATTCAGCCTGGGAGAGCTCATCGCCTTGTACGAGCATAAGATCTTTGTACAGGGGGTCATCTGGAATATCTTCACTTTCGATCAGTGGGGAGTGGAACTAGGCAAGCAGCTGGCAGGAAAGATCCTGCCCGAGCTCCAAAACGCCGATGAGATCAAATCCCATGATTCCTCCACAAACGGGTTGATCAACGCCTTTAAGAGAATGAGGTAACCGACTTGTGTAAATCTGCCGTTCCGGGCATCGTGCCGAAAACAACCATCGATGAAAGGAATGCTATACCTGTTATTTGGGTTGCTGGTAGGGGCCACCGCCCATGGTCAGCACCTGCCCGGGGCAGACAGCACGCTATTGCAATGGAAATTGAAGGTAATGAGGCCTCCCGGCCTGTCAATCAACGGGCTTCAGCCTTCACCGGATACAGTTTCGGGGCTGTTGACTATCCCCGGAGGACTGGTGCGGGTGTTGAAACCCGATCGCATGCCATGTTTAGTGGCCGATATTTCCAAGGTGGAACGGATGCCGGGATGCCGCTCCTCCAATGCCGATCCGATGCCTAACGGGTTCCGGTTGTTGCCATAAAGATTGATCAGTTGCAGTTACGGAAGGAATCGAACCCTCGTAAAAGGTCTTGCGGACCTCCGCCTCGCCGCTCGGCCACGTAACTCATGTGAACCGGAAGGCAAGATACATACTCGCTATTAGTCTACCAAATTTGTAGACTAGTAATTTTTAAGTTTTTGTTATAAAATAAAAAATGAATGGGATCGTTTTCCGTTAACTTTGCCCCATTAAAAACTTCCGGCAGGGTCTACCATGGTGCATAATGATCGTTCTCTCCCTAAATCATCTTTTCATTCTTCCCACAAAGCCCTCAGGGCGATTTTTGTAGCCTGCGCCTGCGGTCTCATTGTTGTAAGTGGATGTAATAACGGCAGTTCACAGGCCAGCAAGGCCGGCGATACCACCGCCAAAGCAGCGGCGCCAAATAAAGACACAGCCGCCCCGGCGCCAATGGCTGCCGGTCCCCTGGATACGGCGCTATACAATAAATTATTGGTGCATCTCGCCAATGGCGATTCTTCGGGCCGCTGGCCGGTGAGGACGGCATATCCGAAGCCTGGCGCCATCCTTCCGTTCAACCGGATCGTTGCTTATTATGGCAATCTATATTCCAAAAGAATGGGTGTACTGGGTGAATATCCGCCGAATGAAATGCTGGAAAAACTTCGGGGCGAATGTAAAAAGTGGCAGGCGGCCGATCCGACGATCCCCGTCCTGCCCTGCCTCCACTATATAGCTGTTACGGCGCAGGGCGCCCCCGGCAAGGATGGAAAGTACAGGGCGCGGATGCCCTTTAAGCAGATAGATTCGGTCTTGCATATGGCGGCCCGGATCAACGCCATAGTTTTCCTGGACATCCAGGTGGGCTTCAGCAATGTCCAGACAGAAGTTCCGCTCCTGGAGAAATACCTGAGTATGCCGAATGTGCACCTGGGGATCGATCCCGAATTTGCGATGTCCAAGTCCGGGAAAAAGCCCGGCAAAGTGATCGGCTCCCTGGACGCCTCTGACGCCAACTGGTGTATCGAATATCTCACCAAAGTGGCCAGAGCGAACAACGTTCCCCCCAAGATCCTGATGTTTCATCGTTTCACGAAAGACATGGTCACCAACGCCAGGCAGATCCATCCGACATCCGATTGCCAGTTCGTATTGGATATGGATGGCTGGGGCCCGGTCAGTCTCAAGACGGACAGCTATAAGAGTTATGTGGCCGGCTTTCCGATACAATTCACCGGATTCAAACTGTTTTATAAGAATGATGTCGGCACGCCCCCGCGTGGAGTCCATTTGCCTGCAACCAAGTTAATGACCCCCGCACAGGTGCTCGCGCAGAAGCCTGCCCCTATCTATATCCAGTATCAGTAGGCGCAGGCGAAAAGTATAATCCCGTCGCCGGTCACGGCACATTCGTCCCGGTCGTGCTCCGGCGATTACGCTCAAAATAACCGTCGAGTGACAGCGGGCCGCCGCCTTCGATCAGAAAGAAGATAAGCAGCAGGAGAACCAATATAGCCAAGCCAAGTTCGGATTCCGGTGCGAACCCGCTTTTCTGAGGATAGATATCGACGATCGCCCCGATCAATATCGGCATTTCAAGCAGGGCAACCAATCTTGTCCACAATCCAACCATCAGCATGAAGCCGCCCAGCAAATTTGCCCAGGTGACGATGATCGGCAGCAAGTGGGTGGTATTTTCCACCAGGCGGTTCGAGCCGTAGATCAACTCTTCGACGAGGGCCGAATCCCGCATGAAATAGATGCCTTTTGCAAACAGGAACAGACCCAGGCCCATCCGAACGATCACCAGCCAGCGGGGATGATGTGCCGCGCTCCATTGTTTGATATGTTGCAACGTGCTCATAGTGGGGGGTTTATACTAAGAGCCGCAATTGCTGTGCCTACTTCGGCCCCAGCCAGCTTTGCCTGAATTGCGCGATCGCCGGCGTCACCGGAATACCTGCCGTTTCAAAAGTCTCTACAAGCAGGTTGGGATTCTCCAGCGGGGTGATCCGGGCTGTCTTGTCCTCATTGCGGTGGAGGAAACGGATGCTGACGGAAACGCCGGGATGCAACCGTTCGAGGGCGGAAGTCAGGTCAGAATTTGTTCTTATATCTTGATTATCAATCCCGATAATCTTATCGTCGACATCCAATCCTGCCGTATACAGCGGGGTTCCGCGCAGGGTATTCCTTTCGATCAGCAGCCCTTCCCGTTCGGATAGTTGGGGAGCGCCGATCCAGGCTTTGCCGGGATCTGATCTGCGCACCCTAAAGCCGGCAGGGGCCAGCAGGGGGTTATAATCGATGGGTTCATGACCGTAGACATAGTGTTCAAAGAATTCCTGGGCGAATTTTTTATCGCCGGTTATGCCGGCAAGCACGTTTTGCAACTCTGGCACGGTATAGGGTATTTCAGGCTTGCCGAACTTCTTCCAGACAGCCTGCATGAATTCGTCGAGGGTCTTACTGTATTTGCCGCGAAGTTCCAGATCCAGCGCAAGGGCAATGGACGCGCCAAACGGATAGTAAGAGGTAAAGATATTCGGGAAGTTTGTTTTATCGACGGCGATTCCGGCATCTGTGAATACGGCCATTTCGCTGGCTTGTACGGGGGAGTATAGCTGTGCACCCGGCGTATTTGTCCGGGTGTCAATGAACTGGGCTACGGTGCGCTTAACATAATCGGTGTCTTTCCCGATCCCGGCCCGAAGGACCAACAGCGTACCATAGTATTGGGTAAACCCTTCGGCAAACCAGAGTTCGTGGCTCATATTGCTCTTTTCAAAATTAAAGGGCTCAAGAGTGCGCGGCCGGATCCGTTTCACGTTCCAGCAGTGAAAGAATTCATGTGCAAATACACCGAGCATTCTGTCCTCCCCGTGAAAGGCGGATCCGATGGTGATCATGGTGGAATTACGGTGTTCCATGCCGTCCCCGTGGACATACGGATTGATGCCTGCGAGGAAGGTATAGGTGCCATAGTCATAGGCCGGGACTCCGCCATAGACGGCTTGTTCCTGCCGGACGATCCGCTGCACCTTGTCGGTGAAAGCGTTCAGGTCGGCGCTGTCTGCGGTCCCGTCCAGCGCGATGCGGAAATTGTATGTTTTTCCGTCCGGGTTCGTTACAACCCAGTTCCGGTAACTCAGATTGCCGATCACCACGGGACAATCCATAAAGTATTGCAGTCCCCGGGCCATAAAAGTATTAGGGTCGTTGGTGGGCTGGAGTTGGGTGGCAATAGTCCAATGCGATTCTTCAGGGAGGTTGAAATGTATGGTAATAGGGATATTGTCGACCCCCTTCATCCACATAAAAGCGCCGGGCATATTCAGCCGGATGTCTGAAGGATCGATGCCGACATAGGTGCCATCCGCATAGTTGCCATAGAGCGTGTATTTCAGCCGGACATAGCCGCCGGAGTGGGGCACTTCGTACACGTCTCCGTCTATCCTGTTGATAGTGAGTGGCTTGCCGCTCTGGTCGGTTGCACTGACATCGTAGACGTTCTTCCCGAATTCGTGAGTAGCATACCGGCCCGGAGAAGACCGGCTCATCCGAAAGGTAGCGGTGCGGCCGGGAATATCGCTCACGATCAATTCGATCAGGGCCTCGTGGTGGGCCAGGTTGGGAAAGGAAACCATATAACTAACGCGTTGGGCAAGTGACTTTTCCATTCCGAGTAACATGAGGACAGCGAGGAGTCGTGAAAATAAGGGCATACGATTAGAGAATAATTAGTCGAATATAGGGGAATTGGCCGGAAAGCAAAATCCGGCGCCGGAGATTTGTACAATTGGACCGAATATTATATATTTAATTCGTAATCAATTCTAAATCTTAAATTACGTTAACCGTTATGAAAAAACCTTTAGCGCTTGCTATTACTTTGTCTCTTCTCACCTTTTGCAGCGTATCTGCTGCGGTCGTCGATCCTGTCAAACCCATCCCTCCTAATGCCATGGCGCCGTTGAAGGCATCCGATGTCCGGATCCCGATCGGCAACACGGGCAAAACTGTCACCCTGCTGGAATTGTCAACCATGAACGTCGACGATCTCGAGCACCTTACCGGAAAGAAAATGGGCTGGCTCAAGCGGATGGAATTTAAGGTTGCCTTACGGAAGCTCCGTCATTCCATCAAGCCGGACGGTACTGTCGACAGCAAGTCACTTAACAGGCTGCGCAGCGGCTACTATGATGAAGACGGCAGTTTTCACATCGGCGGATTTGCGTTGGGATTTTTCCTTGGAGCGATCGGGGTGCTGATCGCCTACCTGATCAATGACGATTTCCATCACCGGCGGGTGAAGTGGGCCTGGATCGGGTTCGGGACTTTCCTGGTGCTTTATATTATCCTGGTGATTGCAGTATTGTCTGCTGCGGGGGCTTGAGAATGAATTGAATTTGGCGCCGCTGTCCCCCAGCAGAGGGACGGCGGTTTCATTTTGCCTGGCGGCGGCATTATTAAGGTTTGAGCAGGAAGTGCACGATCCAGTAAGCCACCAGGACCAGGAATATCACCAGGCCGATAGTCAGGTAGGTCCAGGGGTCGTCTTTCAGGCGGCGTTTTAGCCGGCGCTGTCTCTTTTTCGCCACGCTTTTTTGCAGGGAAGCATTCAGCTCGTCTACATAGGCCTGGAGGTCCTTTCGGTTGCTCATTTGCTGCAGGCCTTCGACGGCATCATTGAGGAAGGCATTATCCGCCATGGACCGCTCAACGTCATGCAAAGGCTCGCCGGCGAGATTCCCGCTGAGGTAGTCCATCAACTGTTGGTTGTCGATGTCTTTGTTGCTATTGGCTAATATGTTGAGCAGATCCTTGTTCATGTCAGCTTGCTTTTTCACGGGCCTTTTTTTCCATCAGTAGCTTCAGATTCCTTTTCCCATTCTGGATATAACTTTTTACCTGCATCAGGGTATATCCGGTATTTAACGAAATTTCCTGATACGACCTTTTCTCCAGGTAGAACAAAATTACGCAGAGTTTTTGCTCTTTTCCCAATTCCCCGAGGGCCTGGCTCATCCATTCCAGCAGCTCTTCCTTCTCGCGGCGGCTGCCTTTCCCCGGATCCTCATCCCAGGCGGCCAGCATCGTTTCGGATAGTTCGGCGGCATGTCCGTGCCGGTCACGCAGTTTCATCAGGCAATGGTTACGGGCGATCGTGTAGATCCAGGACTTAAAATAATCGACCCGGTATTTGCCGAGCTCGGTGATGACTTTGACAAAGATCTGCTGTACGCAATCCCTGGCTTCTTCCTCACTCTTCAGGTATTTCATGCATACCCCGAAGAGCAGCAGGGTATAGCGGGGGAGCAGGACGCCTAGCCAGCCATTGTCCCGGGTGCTGTGGAAATTTTCCAGCAGTTCCTGGTCGGTCATATGATGATAAGATCCTTTATTCACGATCCGGCAATCAAGATATATATTAAGATGCAAAGGCGGCGAAAATTCACAATTTCACAACACGGCAAGGCTCTTTTTAGTTTTAACGGATCGGTGGTCATAAAATTTTGTAAAAGCCGTTTCATTCATTATTTTTCGGCATGATCAGAGCTATTTGTTGCGTCCCCGTCGGCCCCCTGAGGTCAGAACCCTCCCACCGGACAGAAATGGTAAGTCAGCTTTTATTTGGCGAATGTTGTGAGATCCTTGACCAGTCTAACCGCGACTGGTACCGGGTGCGGGCTAGATTTGACGGGTACGAAGGCTGGTGCCAGCCGGCGCATTTGGTTGAGGTCAATGAATCGGAGTACGAATCGGGGACATTTGCGATGACACCTGAATGGGTAACCGCGCTTGAATATAATGGTCACCCCATGATGGTCCCGATGGGAAGCCAATTGACGGCGATGAGAAACGGGAAGGCAAAATGGGGGCAAAAGAACCAGGTACGTTACAAAGGAGAGATCTGGGACGCGGCCGCGGGGGTCATCGATCCGAAATCCATCCGGCAGCTGACGTATAAATACCTGAATACGCCTTATCTCTGGGGCGGAAGGAGCGTCTTTGGGATCGACTGCAGCGGTTTCACCCAAAGCGTATTCAAATTCCTTGGTGTTTCTTTGCTGCGGGATGCCTATCTGCAAGCCGGTCAGGGCGAGGCCGTAGGGTTCCTGGAAGAGACGAGGACCGGCGACCTGGCTTTTTTCGACAATGACGAAGGGCGGATCACGCATGTAGGCATCCTACTGAATGCAAATGAGATCATCCATGCTTCCGGGAAGGTGAGGATCGACAAGATCGATAATATGGGGATCGTCCAATCGGAATCTTTTGAGCGTACGCACCATTTGCGCGTGATCAAGCGGTTACTTGTCGAGAAATAGGACTTTTCCTGCGATCAGCAGGAGCACGATGGCGAAGATCTTTTTGAGGGTGCCTTCGGGAACATTCAGCGAGATCTTGCTACCCAGGTAGCCCCCGACCAGGAAACCGGTGAAGATCAGCAGTACCACCCAGACATCGATATATCCTTTCTTATAATAATTCCATACGGCGAAGATGCCTGCCGGAAGCAGGAGGATGCCGAGTGAAGTTCCGGTGGCCCGGTGCTGGCTGAATCCCAGGAGATAGACGAGCGCCGGAACGATGATGACGCCGCCGCCAAGGCCGACGAGTCCGCTCAGCATGCCGGCTGCCAGGCCGACGACGAGCAACAGGAGGATCGTAGAAACGGGCATAGCGGAATTATTTTTTACGGAAGGTTTCATCATAGAGGTGTATCGCGTCCTCGATCACTTTAAGGGCGGTGGTCTTGTCGCCGAACTCTTCCACCACTACGGTTTTATTCTCCAATTTCTTATATTCCTCGAAGAAGTGACGAAGCTCTTCAAAAAAGTGTTTGGGCAGCTCTTCGATATTATTATAATGGTTGACGCTCGGGTCATGGGCGGCTACGGCAATGATCTTGTCGTCCGCGTCGCCGCTGTCCACCATTTGCATGACACCCATTACTTTCGCTTCCATCAGGGTCAGGGCTTGCACGGGCAGTGAGGTAATGACGAGGATATCCAGTGGATCCTTGTCATCGCCGTATGTCTGAGGGACAAATCCGTAGTTGACCGGATAATAGAAGGAAGAATAGATGACCCGGTCGAGTTTCAGCAGCCCGGAATCCTTGTCGATCTCATATTTACAGCGTGAACCCTGGGGGATCTCGATGATCGCATTGACAAGCCTGGGGGCATTCTTGCCTGCCGGAACCCCGTGCCAGGGATGTGAGACTGTCATCATAACGGGAGCTTTAAAAAAAATTGAGAGCACAAACCTACAGTAAAATGGGCAAAAAGCAAATTATCTCGCAACTGCTGCGCCACCAACGGTAGCCAGGAGGCCGATGACGACGCTTAACGTAACGTATAGCAGGAAATAGACGTAATTGCCCTGGCGCATCAGCGAGATGCCTTCGTATGAAAAGCTGGAGAATGTCGTGTATCCGCCGCATATCCCGGTGATCAGGAATAGTCGCCACTCTACGCTCAGCCAGGAATGGCGGTTAGCGATCCCATATATCAGCCCTATCAGGAAACAGCCGGTGATATTGACGATAAAAGTACCCGCGGGAAAGGGGGTATTAAGCTGCCGGCTAATCGACAATCCTGCGAGGTAGCGGCAGACGCTGCCGATGCCGCCGCCGAGGAATATGACCAGGATGGGTTTCACCTATTTCTTATTGTTCAGGAATTCTTTCAGATCCACCAGCCAATCGCCATTGATGCGGACAACGCGGATGGTAGTAGTATCGCGTTTATAGCTATTCGTGTACGTGTAGGAAGTCACCGAATCATTGACCGTCTGGATATTGATGGGCAGGATATCCGCGTCCTGATACTTTTTCCGTTCCTCATGCGGCATGCCATCATAGTCTTTTTTCCATTTGGTGAGCAGGAACTTGTTGGTGGAATCCGCGTAAAGGTAGAATTTGGCTTTATCGTAGTCGCCGTCGAGGGCGGCCCGGATGAACTGGCGGCCGGCATCCTGCGCGTCTTCCGCCTTTTGATAAGAATGGATGTTGTTACAAGCGGCCAGCAAAAGAATGGCCGGCAGAAATAATTTTCGGATCATGGAGGTAAAGGTAGGGAATTTCATTTATTCCTTTCCCTGGGGCCTGCTTGCTGACCGGCGTTCCTGCTGCTCGTCCTGCTCCAATTTGTCTTTCTCGTAAGCTTTGATGATGGCTTTGACCAGTCGGTGCCGGACAACGTCCTCTTCATCCAGTTCGATATGGGCGATCCCGTCTATGTTCTGCAGGATATACAACGCTTTGGCCAGGCCGCTCTTCTGATTTTTAGGCAGGTCGATCTGTGTCAGGTCGCCGGTGATGATGGCCTTGGCGTTGGCGCCGATACGGGTCAGGAACATCTTGAGCTGAAGGTCGGTGGCGTTCTGCGCCTCATCGAGGATAATAAAGGCGTTGTCGAGGGTCCTTCCCCGCATATAAGCCAGCGGAGCGATCTCGATCGTGCGGGTGCTCATATAATACCCCAGTTTGTCCGCCGGGATCATGTCGTCCAGCGCATCATACAACGGTCGGAGATAGGGGTCGATCTTTTCTTTCAGGTCGCCCGGCAAAAAACCGAGACTTTCGCCGGCTTCTACTGCCGGACGCGTCAGGATG